>JBKJXU010000067.1:0-14081 GCA_046716145.1 Actinomycetota bacterium | reverse complement strand
GCAGGAAGTTCGCGTTCAACAGATCGTTGTGACAGGTCGTCAGCGGCGACGGGTTGACCGCGAGCGCGCCCTCGATCCGGTCGGCGACGTCGTGCGCATCGTCGTAGGCGGCGGGGGCATCGACGCCGCGCAGTTCGGCGATCTCGCGGTACTGCTCGACGATGCGGAACACCGGGAACGAGGAGGGCACGGGCGGGCAGGCGTGGAACCTGCGGAGCGAACGCACCACCATGCCGAGCACGTCGTCGCGGCGGAGGTCATCCATCGCGACGTAGGAGCCTTCCACGAACCGGGTCACGAAGCAGCCGTTCTCGGGGAGGAACGCGACCACCTCGGGGCCGATCCCGGCGTCCGCGGCTACCGACGCCGCCCGATACTCGTTGGCCCGGTCGATGCCGAGCAACTCCGTGTCGGCTCCCGGGACGCGCAGGACGTAGCGCTGCCCGTCCACCGTGACCACGAAGTTGCGGTTCGTGATGCCGCCCTCCAGCGGAACGACATCGAAGTCCGCCCGGGCCCAGCCGGGCACCGACCGCAGGACACGTTCGACGAGCGCATCGGTCATCTGCGCTGTCGCTCCCTAGACCGCCCGCTCGTAGCGCTCGCGCTCCCAGTCGGTGACCGTTGCGCGCCACGCCGAGAGCTCCCAGGTGCGCGACGTCTCGTAGTAGTCACTGAAGCGTTCGCCGAGAGCGTGGCGAAGCACGGGGTCCTCGGCGAACGCGCGGATCGCGGATTCGAGCGATCCCGGCAACTCCGGGAGATCCGCGAGGGCGTACGCGTCGCCCTCGATCGCCGCCGGTGGCGCGGCAGCCGTGCGGATGCCGTCTGCGGCAGAGGCCGCGAGGGCGGCGAGCGCCAGGTAGGGGTTCGCGTCGGCGCCGGGCCGGCGGCATTCCAGGCGCCAGAGTTCGCCACGATCGGAACGTATGGCTCGCACGGCACAGGATCGGTTCTCATACCCCCATGTTGCGTTGATGGGCGCGAACCACCCCGGTACGAGCCGCTTGTACGAGTTCACGGTGGGGTTCAACAACAGCGAAGCCGCCGGCAGGTGCGCGAGCAGACCTCCGATCGCCGAGGAGAACACGGGCGGCAACGCGTCGGTCCGTCCGGATCCCGCGAACGCGTTCGTATCGCCCTGCCACGCGGACATGTGCACGTGCCCGCTCGACCCTTCTTCGCCGGGGACGGTTTTGGCGAGGAAGCTGGCGCGAAGCCCCATCGATGCCGCGAGCTGTTTGACGCCGAACTTGAGCAGCGCGGCGTCATCGGCAGCGGCGAGACCGCGACGGGGCTCGATGTTGAGCTCGAGCAGTCCCGGCCCCGCCTCGGTGTGCACCGCTGACAGTTCGATGCCGAGGCCATCGAGCGCCCGGACGAGCTCGTCGACGAACCGCTGGTAGTGGCCGATCTCGGTCAGGCTGTAGCTGATACCGCTCGACATCGGATCGCCCTGCTCGTCCCAGAGCCGGATCTCGTACTCGAACGCCGACAGCAGCTCGTAGCCCAGGCCGGCCACGTCAGCGAGCACGCTGCGGGACACCTCCCGTGATGCGATGTCACACGGCGAGCCGTCGGGCCACGACGGGGTGGCCAGGCAAACCCGCCACCCCGGAAGCCAGCTGAGGTCATGCAGCGTATCCGGGTCGGGGTGCACGATCAGGTCCGCCGCGCCCGTGCGGATCCCGAAGCGTTCGTAGTCCGCGATCGGCGTGTCCACGGGATCCAGGCCCAGGATGAGGTCCGTCATCACGGTCCCGTGGCGCACCGCCGACTCGAACGCGTCGGGCCGCAGCGCCTTGCCGCGCAGCGAGCCGTTCATGTCGGGGATCCCGAGCAGGACGAACTCCTCGCCGGCCGCAGGGGGTCGCGTCGCGCCGGTCATCCCGCCGCCATCCCCGATAGGGAGTCCGCGACGGCGCGCTCCACGTCCGCGATCGTCTCGTGCAGCCGGCCGATCATCTCGGTCAGTTCCGCGTCGGTGCTCACGTACGCGGGCGCGAGGAGGATCTGGTCACCGGCGAATCCGTCGCCCTGCGGGTGGGTCGAGGTGACGAGCAGCCCGTGCGCGAACGCGGTGTCCTCGACCAGCGAGGAAACGTCGAGGTCAACCGGCAGGAACGACTCGCCGTCGCGCGGGTCCACGAGCTCCACCCCGAGGAGGAACCCCCGTCCGCGCACCTCGCGAACGATCGGGGAGTCTTCGAGCGCGTCGGCGAGCTCCTCGCAAAGAGCGGGCCCGCGATCGCGGACATGCTCGACGAGGCCGCGCTCGACGAGCAGGTCCACGACGGCCAGACCGACAGCGGAGGAGAGCGGGGCGCCATCCCAGGTGTGCCCGAGGTCGAACTCGCGCGAGCCCCGGTCGATGGCGTCGTAGACGTGTTGACGGCAGAGGACGGCGCCCAGTGGCGCGTACCCGGCCCCGAGCCCCTTGCCGACGGCGACGATGTCCGGCTCGATCGGCAGCTGGTGGGCCGCCAGCCAGCTGCCGACGCGACCCATCCCGGTGACCACTTCGTCGAAGCAGATCAAGAAACCGTGCTCGTCGCGGCGCTCCGCCAAGCCGTGCCAGAAGCGGTCCGGTGGACCATAGGCGGGCAGACTGGCGCCGCTCACGGGCTCGCAGAAGAACGCGGCGATGCTCTGCGGTCCGGCCTCTTCGAGCACGCGATCGAGCTCGGCCAGGGCGGCCTCACCGCTCGGATCGGTTCGCCACGTCGACGGCGGGATGTGCAGGTGCTCGGCCAGATAGGGGGTGTGCGGTTCCTGCAACGTGCGCCGGCCGTTCAACGCGAGGGTTCCCATCGTGGATCCGTGGTAGGCCTGCGCAGGCGAGATCACGCGCCACCGATCGGTCTCGCCTCGCTCCACGTGATACAGCCGCGCCAGCTGCAGGGCCGTCTCGTTGGCCTCGGAGCCGCCCGAGACGAAACGCACACGGGCCATCTCGGGCGCCGCGACCTCCAGGAGGCGCTCCGCCAGCCGCTCTTGCGGCTCGCTCGTGAAGTGGTGGTTGTAGAAGTAGGCGATGCGCTCGGCCTGCGCGTCGGCCGCGTCCACGAGTTCGGGCACGCCGTGGCCCAGGCAGGCGACCATCGCGCCACCGGAGCAGGCGTCCAGGATCCGCCGGCCGTCGGTGGTGGTGAGCCAGACTCCGTCGCCGCGCTCGATGCTGGGGTAGGCGAGATCGAGCGAGCGGGGGAACACGCTCGTGTCGTCGGCCCGGATCGTTGCCTGCACCTGACCCCTTCCCGTCCTCGCCCTGTCAGCCGCTCGCGCGTTCGCGCACGTCGCTCGCCGGACCGTCCCCGGGCGGGTCCAGCCGCGCGACGTCGTGCAGGTAGCGCTCGAGCAACTGCCACGCCATCCGCCTGCTCTCCTCCGCGCGCCGGTTGGTCTCCTGCAGCAGGGCATCGGGGTCGACACCGTCGCGATCGAGTTCGTGACGGTAGACGCGCACCCACTCGTCCATGATCTGGGGCGTCACTTCGGGGTGGAATTGCAGTCCGAGACTCCGCCCTGCGACGAACGCCTGCGTGCTGGCGTCGGTCTCCGCGATCACGGTCGCACCGGGTGGCGCCGTGAACACGTCGAAGTGCCACTGGAACCAGGGCCCCTCGGGCACCAGGCCGGGGTCGGTACTTCGGACCGGCAGCCAGCCGATCTCCGCGTCCTGCGAACGATAGACCTCCGCCCCCAGGACCCGGGCGAGCATCTGACCGCCGAAGCAGAGACCGAGGACCGGGACCTCCGCATCGACCGCGCGACGCATGAGGCGGGCCTCACGTGGAACGAACTCCTTCGTGTCGTCGAACGCCGCGAACTCCGATCCGAGCGACACGATGAGGTCGTACTCGGTCGGATCGATCTCGCGATCGTCGATGTCGATCCGCATCGTTTCGACGTCGGCCCCGTGCGTGTCGAGCCATTCCGACACGAGCCCCGGGGGCGTCGGCACCTCGTGCTGCAGGATCAGCGCTCGCAGCGGAGCGGGCTCGTTCCCGGTGTTCATCGGAGACCTCCGGAGGGTACGGGAGCGTGGGTACCGGTGGTGAGCTCTCGCTGCACCTGCGCGTCGACGTGGCGGACCGTATCCGCGAACCGGGCGACCATCTCCGTCAGTTCGTCGTCGGTCGTGGTGAACGGGGGCGCGAACAGCGTCTGATCGCCTGCGTAGCCGTCGCGCGTGGGCTGGGTCGACAGGGTGATCAACCCGCGTTCGAACGCGGCGGAGTCGATCCGGGCGGCGACCCGCAGCTCCGGCGGGAGGAAGGACTCGCCGTCGCGCGGATCGACGTACTCCACGCCGAGGAGGTAGCCGTGGCCCCGCACCTCGCGGACGAGCGGGACATCGGCGAGCGCGCTCGCGAGCTCGTCCCGGAGCACCGGACCGCGTTCGTGGACCCGCTCGACGAGATGTTCGGACCGCATCACCTGCATCACGGCCAGTCCGACGGCACACGCGAGCGGTGCCCCGTCCCAGGTGTGTCCGAGCGGCAGGCGCCTCGATCCCGCGGCGATGGCGTCGTAGACATGATCGCGCACCAGCACGGCTCCGATCGCGGCGTGGCCGGCGCCGAGCCCCTTCGCGGTGGCGATGATGTCCGGCTCACACGCGATCTGCTCGGCCGCGAACCACGCCCCGGTGCGGCCGACCCCGGTCACGACCTCGTCGAAGCACACGAGGAAACCGTGACGCTCTCGTCGCTCGGCGAGGCCCTCCCAGAACCGAGGCGGCGGTGTGTATGCGGGGAGCGACGCGGCGCTGATGGGCTCACAGAAGAACGCCGAGATGGTTCCCGCTCCCGCCTCGTCGATCGCCCGGTCCAGGGCCTCGAGCGCAGCCTCGCCGGTGGGGTCGGTGCGCCAGGTGCTGGGCGGGATATGCAGATGGCGGGGGAGGTACGGCTCGAAGGGCCGCTGCAACCCGGGCCGGCCGGTGAGGGCGAGCGTCTGCATCGTGGGGCCGTGGTACGCCTGCGCCGGCGAGATGATCTGCCAGCGATCTGGATCGCCACGCTCGACGTGGTACGAACGCGCGAGTTGGACGGCCATCTCGTTCGCGTCGGCGCCGCTCGTGGTGAACCGGACGCGGGTGAACCCCTCCGGCGCCACGTCGATCAACTCCCGGGCCAGGCGCTCTTGGGCTGGGTTCGTGAGCCGCTCGTTGTGCACGAACGCGAGCGTCTCGGCCTGCGCCCGGGCGGCCGCGGGGATGTCGCGACGGCCGTGGCCGAGGGTCGCGGCCATCGAACCGCCGCTCATCGCGTCGAGGTAGCGGTTCCCGGCAGCGTCTTCGACCCACACCCCCTCGCCGCGAGTGATCACCGGGAAGGCGCGGCCGAGTTCCAAGGGGAGGACGCGCGTGTGGTCGCTCTCGATCGACGCTGACAACCAACGGCCTCCTTCACGCGTCGCGAACGGGTCAGGAACCTTCACAGGAGCCTAGGACATCGCGTCCTGGTTCACCTCGCGTACCACGCCGGCGAACCGGTGGAAGATCTCGCGGCCGCGCTCTTCTTGCCGCGCCATATGGTCCACGGCCTCCTCACGGATCGTGTCGGCGGACTTCCCCCACGTGGCCGCGAGGTCCATCTCGGCGTCCGCCAGTCCGAGCCACCACTCCAATTCCCACCGGTCGACCTCCAGGTGGAACTGGATACCCCACGCCGTCTCGCCCACCACGTAGGCCTGCACAGGGACGCGGTCGCTCGTCGCCAGCAAGGTGGCGCCTTCGGGCAGCGCGTGGGTGTCCTCGTGCCACTGCAGCACCATCTCGGTGTCGCGAAGGACCGAGAGGATCGGGTCATCCGCGGCTTCGGGGAGCAGACGCACGGGCTCGAAGCCCACCTCGCGTTCCGGCCCCTGCACGACGTCGGTGCCCGATGCCCGCGCCAGGATCTGCGATCCGAGGCAGATCCCCAGGTACGGGACGCCGCGCTCGAGGGCTTCGCTCGTGTACGCGCGGACCAGCCCGAGGTGCGGATAGGCGTGGACCTGATCGACGTTCACGGTCCCGCCGAACATCACGACGCCGGCGACCTCATCCGGCCGCGGCAGGGCGTTCCCGGCCGACGTCATATCGACGGTGAGCACGTCCAGGCGTGCGGCCGCCAACGCTCCCGGCGCCACGCCGAAGCACTCGTACGGGTCGTTGCGGACGAGCAGGACCGGTTTCATCCGCGTTCGAAGTACCGAGCGAGCTCCCAGTCGGTGACCGTCTGGTTGTCGAAGATGATCTGCTCTTGCTCGGCGGTGTTCAGCAGGTGCTCGAACACGAAGTCGCCGAAGGCCTCGCGGGCCACGGTGGATGCGCGGAACGTCTCGATCGCCTCGTGCAGCGACGTCGGCACGCGCGGCACGTCCTTGGCTTCGTAGGCGTTACCCTCGAACATCTCGGGCGGTTCGATCTTGTTCGCGATCCCCCAGAGGCCGCTCGCGATCGTGGCGGCGAACGCCAAGTACGGGTTGGCGTCCGCGCCGGGGAGACGGCACTCGACGCGCGCACTCATGTGCTCGCCCACGGTGCGGAACCCGCAGGTGCGGTTATCGCGGCTCCAGACGATCGCGGTCGGCGCCCACGATGCCAGTTGGTAGCGCTTGTAGGAGTTCACGAAGGGGGCATACATCCAGGCCATCTCGCGGGCCGTCGCCATGAGGCCTCCCATGTACCAGCGGTAGGTATCGCTCAGGTGATGCTCGCCGTTGGCGTCGTACATCAAGGTCTGCTCACCGTCGGCGCTCCACACGCTCGAGTGCAGGTGGCACGACGAACCCGCCTCGGCCATCGTCCACTTCGCCATGAAGGTTGCGGCGACCCCGTTCAGCTCCGCGATCTCCTTCACCCCGTGCTTGTAGAGCGCGTGGTGGTCGGCGTTGGACAGCGCGTCGGAGTAGGTGATGTTGATCTCGTGCTGGCCCTTGCCGAACTCGCCCTTGCTGAACTCCACGGGGATACCGGCGCCGCGCATGTGGTTGCGGATCTGGCGGATGATCCACTCATCGCGAGTGGTCTGCAGCATGTGGTAATCCATGATGTAGGGGGAGGATGGACGCATGTCGCGATAGCCGCGTTCGGCCGCCTCGCGATAGGAATCCTGGAACAGATAGAACTCGAGTTCCGATCCCGTCTTGATCAGGTAGCCGGCGTCGGTGGCCTTGGCGATCTGGTCCTTCAAGATCTGGCGCGGCGAAACGCGGACGGGCTGGGAGGCCTCTTCCTCGTCGTTCACGTCGCAGATGACCATCGCGGTCTTCTCGAGCCACGGACACCAGCGCAGCGTGGAGACGTCGGGCACCATCCGGAAGTCGCCGTACCCCGTATCCCACGATGCGTAGGAGTAGCCCGGGAGCGGCTCCATCTCCATGTCGACGGCCAGCAGATACAGGCACGCGTGCAGGCCCTCCTCCCCGAGGATGTCCTCCAGGAAGAAGTCGGGCATCACACGCTTGCCCATGAACCGGCCCTGCAGGTCGGTGAACATGCAGAGCACGGTGTCGATGTCGCCGCGCTCTGCGAGGTCGTGCAACGTCTCGACGTCCAGGATGCCCTGCCTATGCACCGCTCCCGCCTCCCGTTCAGATGAGCGAGGCGGCGGGCAGATGCCCGCCGCCTCGCATGAACACCCTTACCTCAGGTCGTCGGACCGGACGGAGCCCCACCTCCACCACCGCGCAGGATCGACTCCTGCTCCTCATGACTCGAGGCGTATCCCTCTTGACCAGGAACGCCCTTCTCACCCAGTGTGAGCGCGAACTCTTCTTCGGGGGAGAGCACCAGGCGGTGCCGTCCGGCGATCGCGAAGTAGATCACGCCGAGGATGTAGTACGCGGCGACGCCGTAGATCCCGGGACGGTAGGCCTCGTTCAGGAAGATCGCGATGAACGAGACCAGCGCGATCCCTCCGGCGATGAACGCCCCGCCGACACCCCACGGGCTCCGATACGGGCGCTCGATGTTCGGGAGGTTCTTCCGGAGTAGGTAGAACGACAGCGCCTGCATCATGTAGGAGATCACGGCGGCGAACACGGCCATGTTCAGGAGGGCCGCCACGACCTGATCGCCGAGTTCCTGCTCCTGCATGATGAACACTCCCACCGCCACCGCGTAGCCCACGACCGCCCCTGCGATCAGGGCCACGTGCGGCGTCTTTCGGCTGCCGTGCGTCACAGACAGCCACTTGGGGAAGTAGCCCGCCCGTGACAGCGAGTACGTGTTGCGCCCGTAGGCGTAGATGATCGTGAAGAAGCTGGCGATGAGGCCGATCATGAACAACAGACCGAGCAACGCCACCACGTCGCCCTCGCCGAAGATCCCTTTCAGGCCGTCCAGCAGCGGGAAGGCGGATCCTCCGAACAGGCTGGCTCCGCCCGGCAGCCCGGAGTTGATGAACAGGGTCAGGATGCTCGCGATCAACAGCGTGTGCATCCCCCAGATCGTGCCCTTCGGCACGTCACGCCGCGGATCCATCGACTCTTCGGCCGCCAGCGGAACCTCCTCGATCGCGAGATAGAACCAGATCGCGAAGGGGAGCGACTCGAAGATCCCTCGTATCCCGAACGGGAACCATGGACCGCTCCCATCGGCGACGGGATCGCCGCCTCCGTCGGGGATGTTCGTCCAGTTGCTCGTGCTGAAGTCACCGGAGAGCAGCGCAGCGACGTAGAAGAACACCAGGACCGCGAGCGACAGGACCGTGATCCCGATCGTGAACTTCATCGTCGCCTCGATGCCGATGATGTTGATCCCCACGAAGATGATGTAGAAGATGGCCATCCAGAAGGGGAGGCTGTTCCACCACGGCGTGGTCGTGAGGTCGAAGAGCGTGGCCGTGATCTCTTTCATGAGGAGACCCATCGCGCTGACCACGACCGCCGGCGTGATGACGTACTCCATGTTCTCCGCGAGGCCGGTCAGGAAGCCACCCCACGGTCCCATCGCAGAGCGGGCGAAGGAATACGCGCCTCCCGTGTGCGGGAGCGCCGGCGACATCTCGGCGATGCAGTAGCACAGCGCGTAGTACATGAGCGCCGTGACCGCCACGGCGACGAGGAGGCCGCCGAAACCACCCGTGCCCAAGCCGAAGTTCCAGCCGTAGTAGTCGCCGGAGATGACCGCGCCCACGCCGAGGGCCCAGAGCGCCCACGCGCCGGCGTGCCTGCGGAGGCCTCGCTGTTGGAAGTACTCCTCACCCACCTCTTGATAGGTGACGGAACCGACCTTTCGTTCGGACATGGCACCTCCCTCTCTCGAGCCTGGCTGACCGGGCTCTTCGGCGCGTATCGAGCCACACCGAGGCTTTGTCTGTCAAACCCCGGATGGCGGCCGGCCCGACGCCGAAGAACGTACCCATCGAAGGACGAGGCCGATAGCGATCGTGAGCGCGAGCGTGGCCGAGACCCCCCACGCGTGCACGGCGACCGGTATCGCGAGGCTCGCCGTCGCCGATCCGATGAACAGCGGTGCTTGCCAGGGCATCCGGAGCATGCGCCGGCCGATCCATAGCGCCAGCACGATGCCGACGATGGGCCAGAGGTCCCAGCCCCCGGCCGTGATGGGGCTCCTCGGCCCACCGACCGCGACGAGCACCTCCATACGGCCCACCGTAGCGCGGCGCGCCTATCTCGTGGGCGCGCGTTTGACGCGGTTTGTCTGACAAAGGTACTTTAGCTCTCATGAAGAGGCGACTCTCGTTCAAGATCCGCGAGGAACTTGCCTCGCGGATCGCGAGCGGGCGGATCGCTCCCGGGTCGAAGTTGCCGCCCGAGCCCGAGTTGGCCGAGGAGATGGGCGTGTCGCGCGCGACGCTCCGTGAGGCGCTGCGGTCGCTGGAGGAGGACGGGTTCGTCACGCGCACGAGCGGTGCCGGCACCTACGCGACCCGGCGACCCCGCCTGCGCAACAACCTGGACGTGAACTTCGGCGTGACCGAAGCGATCCGTGCGGCGGGGATGCGGCCCGGTACGACGCAGAGCGCCCTGCACACCCAGGCGGCGGCCGCCGACGAGTCCGCGTCCCTCGACCTGGCTCCCTCTGAAGCGGTGGTGGTGCTGGAACGGGTCCGTACCGCCGACGGACGCGCCGTGGTCTTCTCCCGCGACGTGATCGCGGCGACGAGGTTGCCGGCGACGGACCTCGCGGGGATGCCGCTGGACGGGTCGCTCTACGAGATCTTGGAAAGCCACGGGCAACCGGTCGCGCACGGCATCGTGACCGTGGAGCCCGAGCGAGCGGACAAGTTCCTCGCCCGGCGCCTGGGGGTCAAGGCCGGTTCGTTGCTGCTGTACCTGCGGCAGATCGATTACGGCGCCGAAGGCGAGTCGCTCTTGCTGTCGGAGGAACATCACGTGGCGGAGGCATTCGAGTTCAGCGTGGTCCGTCGTGGGCCCGGGAGGAGATCGACATGAGCGTTGGCAAGGCGATGCGGATGAAGCGTGTGATCGACCAAGCAGGTGTCTCGGTGATCTGCGCGTTGGATCACGGCATGACCTCGCCGGTCTTCCTCGAGCCCCTCGCCGACATCACGGCACGAGCGCGCGAGACCGTCGCCGGCGGTGCCAACGTCATCATGATGAGCAAGGGGATGATCCGCCTCGCTCACGAAGCGTTCTCGCCGACGACCTCGCTCGCGATGCTGCTCTCGGCCAGCGCCGACCCAGGCGGCGACCGGCCGCAGATCGTCCAGATCGGCGAGGTCGAGGAGGCGCTCGTGCTCGGCGCCGATGCGGTGGTGCTCTTCACGGCGCTCGGGGGTGACACCGAACCGGGCATGCTCGACATCTTGGCGGCCGTCGGACGGGAGTGCGCGACCCTCGGCATGCCGTTCATCGCGGAGGCAGAGTTCCCTACCACCTACGCCACCGTCGAAGAGCTCAAGCAGCAGTACGGTTTCGAGTACCTGCGGCGGAACGTGCGTCTGTGCGCCGAGCTCGGCGCCGACATCGTGAAGACGAACTGGCCGGGCGATCAAGAGTCGTTCGCCAAGTGCGTCGAGGCGGCGAACGGGATCCCGGTCGTGCTGGCCGGCGGTTCGCGCTTGCAGGACGACGAGCTCCTCACCCGGATGGAGCAGGCGATCGATGCCGGTGCGATCGGGTGCTCGGTCGGGCGCAACATCTTCATGCACGCGGATCCTGAGGCGATCACACGGGCGCTCTCCCGCGTGATCCGGGAGCGGTGGAGCGCCGAGAAGGCGCTCGGAGCCCTGCGGGAGGAGACAGCCTGATGCGCGCCGCGTTCATGACCGCGGTCAACGAGGTGCAGGTCCGTGAGGACGCCGTGGAGCCGGTTTGCGAGCCCGCCGGGGCGGTGCTGCGCGTGGAGGCATGCGGCATCTGCGGCACGGACGCCCGGACCTTCTTCAACGGCGACCCCAAGGCGCCGGCACCCTGGCAGCTCGGCCACGAGCCCGTCGGCGTGCTCGATGAAGTGGGGCCGCAGGCGGTGCTGCCTGCCGGCATGGCCCTGGGCGACCGCGTGTTCCTGGGCTCGATCCTCACCTGTGGGAGTTGCCGTTGGTGTCTGGAGGGCTTCCAGAACCTATGCGAGGACCACCTGCTCTACGGCTATGACCCGTTCCCCGGCGCGTACGCCGAACGTGCCGGCGTGCCGGCGATCGCCACGAAGAACCTGATCCCGCTTCCGCCCGAGCTGCCGTCGGACCTGGCGACCGTTGCTGATCCGTTCGCCTGCGCCCTGAACGGGATCGAGCAGCTCGATGTGCGTCTGGGCGACACCGTGGTCATCGTGGGGACGGGTCCGATCGGCTGCTGGCAGGCCGTGATGGCGCGCGACCGCGGCGCCTCGAAGGTCTTCATGACCGATGTGAGCGGTGACCGGCTCACGATCGCGCTGGACGCCATCGGTCACGCCGTCGACGATGCCTGGGTCGCTGGTGAGGACAACGGGGTGCAAGAGGTGCTCTCGCGGACCGGGGGATACGGCGCCGAGCGCGTGAGCGTCGCGGCGCCGGCCAAACCCGCGCAGCAGGCGGCGCTCGAGATGGCGGCCAAGCGCGCGAAGGTCGTTTACTTCGCCGGCCTTCCCAAGCACGACCCGGTGAGCCCGCTCGACATGAACGAACTCCACTACAAGGAGCTGGACATCCGCGGCGCGTACGGGGCGACGCACCGCCAGTACCGGATCACGATGGACTACCTCGACCGCAAACAGGACGAACTGGCGAAGGTCATCACGCACCGCTGGCCGCTCGAGCAGATCGGCGAGGCGTTCGAGACGATCCGCGCGGGGACCGGGCTCAAGATGGTGATCGTGCCGTGACCGACTTCGTGATCGGCTGCGACGTCGGGAGCCAGGGGACCAACGCCGCGCTGTACGCGGCCGACGGCACGCTCGAAGCCTCTGCCTACGAGACCTACCCGCTTTCGTTCCCGCGTCCCACGTGGGCCGAGCAGGATCCCGACGATTGGACCGCGGCCGTGATCCGGGCGTGCCGGCGTCTGGTGCAGGCGTGTCCCGGCGGCGCCAGGGCGATCCGGGGCTTGTCGTTCGGTTCGCAGTTGGACGGGATGGCCGTGGTGGACGCCGAGGGCCGGCCGGTCCGCCCCGCGATGATCTGGATGGACCGGCGCGCCGAGGATCAAGCGGCGGCGCTCGCCGAACGGATGTCGCCCACCGATTTCTACCGGGCCGTCGGCGCGAACCTGGACTCCTCGCACGCCGTGTTCAAGGCTCTGTGGGTCCGTGACGAAGAGCCGGAGGCGTGGGCGCGTGCGACGCACATCATGCCGCCCGGCTCCTACGTGCTGCGCGCCGCCTCCGGCGTGCTCGCCGTCGATCACTCGAACGCGTCCTCGCTGGCGCTGCTGGACCCGCGAACGCGTGAGTGGTCCGGGGCTGCGCTGGACGCCACCGGGATCGATGCGGCGATGCTCCCCGCGTTGGGCGGCGGCCCCGACGTCGTGGGGACGGTGACCGCGGCGTTCGCCGAAGAGAGCGGGCTGGACCCTTCCACCGTCGTCGCGATGGGGTGCGGAGATGAGATGGCGGCCACCCTCGGCGCCGGCGTCTACGCGCCCGGCGACGTCTGCGACGTGGTGGGGACGGCGGAACCGGTCTGCGCGGCGAGCGCGGAGCCTCGCGAGGATCCGACGATGTTGGTCGAGTGCCACCCCCACGCGGACCCTGACGTGTGGCTCCTGGAGAACCCGGGCTTCGTTTCGGGCGGCAACTTGCGGTGGTGGCGGGACCAGTTCGCGCCGATCGAGCGCGATGCCGAGGCCGTCGGTCTCGGGGACGCCTACGACTTCTTGTCCACCGAGGCGGGTCACGTCCCGCCCGGCGCGGAGGGTCTGGTGTTCCTGCCGTGCATGCAGGGAGCGATGGCCCCGGAGTGGAACGGTGCCGCACGTGGCGTGTTCTACGGACTCACGCTCGCACACACGCGTGACCACATGACGCGCGCGATCTTGGAGGGGAGCGCCTTCGCGCTTCGCGACATCCTCACCGCGATGCGGGATGCGGGCCTCGGTGTGCGGCAACTCACGATCGTCGGCGGAGGTGCCAAGGGGCCGCTCTGGCGTCAGATCAAGGCCGACGTGACCGGTCTGCCGGTCCGCGTCCCGGTGTCGGTGGAGACGACCGCGACCGGTGCCGCCATCTTGGCGGCGGTCGGGGCGGGCGTGCACGGGAGCATCGCGGACGCCGTGAAGGCGTTCGTCGCGCTCCGCCCCGAGATCCACGAACCCGATCCCGCGAACGCTGCGGCCTACGACGATGCCTACGGCCTCTACCGCTCCGTCTACGACGCGCTGCGGCCGGTGTTCAACGCGTCGCCGGGCGGGGCTCAGTCTTCTGGGGTGACGTAGGCGGCGGTGTTGCCGCCGTCGACGACGAGCGAGGCGCCCGTCATGAACGACGAATCCTCGCTCGCCAGGAACAGGGCCGCGTTCGCGAGCTCATCGGCTTGGCCCAGCCGCCCCATCGGGATGTGGACGAAACGTAGCTGCTTCTTCCGCTCGTCCGACAACAACGCCACGAGCAGCGGGGTCTCGATCGGCCCCGCGCACCGGGCGTTGCAGCGGATGCCCTTGCGCGCGTATTCGACGGCGATCTC
>JBKJXU010000066.1:0-2750 GCA_046716145.1 Actinomycetota bacterium | reverse complement strand
AAGGACCTGGTCGCCGGCAGCGGCCTCACCTTCGAAGACGCGGGCGAGCACGAGCTGAAGGGCGTCCCCGATCGCTGGCGCCTCTATCGGGTGGTGAAGTAGGTCATGCGCGCAGGTGACCCCATGTCCAGCGGGCAGCTGTACGACACGATCGGAGCCGCGTACGGCTCGACGCGGCGCACCGAGCCGAGGATCGCTGCGCAGGTCTGGGCAGCGCTCGGCGATGCGCGAACGGTGTTGAACGTCGGCGCTGGCACTGGCTCCTACGAGCCTCCAGATCGTGACGTCATCGCGGTGGAACCGTCGGCGCTCATGCGTTCGCAGCGTCCCCTAGGCGCAGCACCGTGCGTTGCTGGGGCCGCGGAAGGCCTCCCGTTCAGGGACCAGTCCTACGACGCCGCGATGGCGATCTCCACGGTGCATCACTGGCAGAACCCGATCGCGGGCCTGCGCGAGATGCGGCGCGTGGCTCGCCGCGTGGTGGTGTTCACGCACGACAGCAGTGATGCCGGATGGCGGCGCCGGTTCTGGCTCACTCGTGACTACCTGCCTGAGGTCGCTGACCTCATCGCCGGCCGGCCTTCCCTCGACGACCTGGCCCGCGCGGTCGGAGCCACGAAGGAACCGGTGCTCATCCCGTGGGACTGCGCTGACGGCTTCTTCGAGGCCTACTGGCGCCGGCCCGAGGCGTACCTGGATGACGATGTCCGTCGCGGCGTATCGGTGTGGGCCAGGATCGGGTCCGATGCCGAGCAGCGGGCAGTGCGCAGCCTCCGTGATGACCTCGCGTCTGGTCGGTGGGCGGAACGCAACCGCAGCCTTCTCGATCTCGACGCAGCGGAGCTTGGCCTTCGACTGCTGATCGCCTGAACCCGCCGCAACCAGATACCAGGTCCCTGCCGTACTCCGTCGCGCCACCGAAGGCGGTTTCGTGGTCGACGATCAATCGGATACGGCAGAACCCCGTTCCAGCAGGGTTCCGGGGGAGGAGACACGAGGCAGACAACACACGCTGACCTGCGTGTCAAGGTGCAACGTTCAGGATCCATTCCGAACTTGACACGGCCCGAAGCGTGTGTCGCGCGCTCAGGGGCTTCTCGGGTGCTTACTCTCGCTTACCGGCCCCCATGGACCGAGTGGCGTCGCCTTCATGTGTCAAGCGCGGGCCTTGGCCGCCTCGAGCCGACCGCGTCGCCGAGCGAAGACCTACGCCCTACGTCACCCTGATCTGACTGAGCAACACTCCGAACTGGGGATTGATCTGCACGTTCCCGGTCCGCTCGGACACCACGAAGGTCGAAATCGGGTTCGCAACCGGCACGAGCGCCGCGCCGTCGACGAGATCGTGCTCGATCTCGGACCACGCGCGGTTCGCCGACCCGGGGTGACTGGTTTGCAGGGATCGCGCTTCCTCGATGCGGCGGTCGATGGCCTCGTCGCAAAACCCCGTCACGTTGTAGTTCGCGCCGCATCCGTACTGCGGGTACACGAACTCCCACGCGCCTGGATAGCCGGTGAACCAGTAGTACGAGAAGACGTCCGGGTGCCTCCGCGAACCGGGCGGCGCGAAGGCACCGCCAACGAAGTCGTCCGATGGAAGGACCTCGAGCTCCGCGCGAAGGCCGATCTCGTTGAGCACGGCCGTCACCTGCTCCATCATGTCGACCGATGGGGGGTCGTCCTCGCTCGCCCAACCTCTGACGCGCTCCCCGAGGGCGTCCGCCTGCGTCACGAGCTCCCGAGCGTGGTCCAGGTCGGTCCCGGACCACTCGGCGCCGGCGTCGCGGGTGAAGGGACAGTACGGCGTGTACCCCTGGAAGTTCGGCGGCAGGATCTGGCAGGTAGCACGTAGGCTCGCCGTTCCCCCGAGCAGATCAACGAAGCGCGCCCGGTCGATCGCGTAGCTCACCGCCTGCCGAACGCGCTCATCGTCGAACGGCGGCCTGACCGTGTCGAACCCGATGAACAGCGTCTGCGCCGCGGTCGCTTCGAAGACCCGATCTGGGTACTCCGCGCGCGCGACGGCAAGATCCTCGGGATCCGGGGGGGCGAGCATCACATCGAGCTCGCCCGATGCCAGGCGATCGAACGCGTCGGCTTCCTCACCGAAGACTATCGAGATCGCGTCCGCGAACCCTCCCGGCTGCGCGGCCGCTGACCATTCACGGAAGTGCTGATTGCGCTCGAGCTGGACGCGCTCGCCGGTCGCCTCTCTGATCACGTACGGGCCCGTCGCCGGCACCGGGTCGAACCTGACGTCCTCAATCGGCGTGTCGGCGGGAACGGCGAACGCGAACGGTAGGCCGAGCTTGAACAGCAGATCGCCGTCCGGGACCGTGAGGTGGAACGTCACGGTGTCCTCGCCGACCTCGATGCCGTCCGAGAGATCGCACGCGTCCCGCTTCGCCCTGCATCCGTCGGCTCCGACGATCGCTGCGAAGTACTGGTGCGCGTCGCCGCTCAGGACGATCGACCGTTCGAGGGCGCGACGGAAGTCTTCGGGTCGCACCGGGTCGCCGTTCGAGTACGTCACGTCGTCCCGGACGGCGAACCGGTATGTCAGCCCGTCCTCGGATATCTCTGGGAGCGCCGCCGCGAGATCCGGCACGATCGTGACGCCGTCGGGCCCGCCGACCTTGCGATACGTGACGAGACCGTCGTTCGTGACCGAGAGGATCTGCCACGCGACCGCGTCGTCGAGATGACCCGCCGGGTCCATCGTGGTGAAGGGCTCGTCACCAGCGGATACC
>JBKJXU010000065.1:0-3864 GCA_046716145.1 Actinomycetota bacterium | reverse complement strand
GGGGGGGGGGGGGCGCCCCCCGCCCCCCCGCCCACCGTGGATCCACGTCCTTCCTCCCGGAGCACGAACCGGTCACCCGGCTCCAGGATCATCGGCCGCGCCGTGCGGATCCTCGCGAGCAAGCCTTCGCCCTCGCGCGGTCCAAGGCGCAGCGCGGCGCTCGACTCCGCGGCGCCGGCGTGCACGGTGAAGGCGCCTCGCGCCGGGATGGCGTCCAGCCCACGGACCGGCCGGATCCACACGTCGAACGTCGTGGTGGCACGCCACGTCCCCGGATGGGCGATGACGTCGCCTCGTTCGAGGGTCCTGCGCTCGATGCCCACGAGGTTGGCGGCCACCCGGGCGACCGGGCAGGCGGTCTGTTCGTCGTGCTTGTGGGTCTGCAGCGAACGGACCCGCGCGACGTCACCGGAGGGCTCCACCGAAACGTCCTCACCGACCCGCAGGCAGTCGCCCATCAACGTGCCGGTGACCACCGTGCCCGCTCCGGTGATGGTGAACACCCGGTCGACGAACAGCCGCGCACGCCCGGGCTCCGGCGCGGGTGCTGCCGCCAGCATGGTGTCGAGCGCGGCGACGATCTCATCCACGCCTTCGCCGGTGCGCGCGCTCACGGCCACCACCGGAGCGCTTTCGAGCGCGGTGCCGCCGACGCGATCGCGGATCTCCTCGCGCGCGATCTCGAGCGTCTCGGCATCCACTAGATCACGCTTCGTGAGGGCGATGACGGCCCCCTGGACCCCGAGCACGTCGAGGATCTGCAGGTGCTCCTCGGACTGCGGCTTCCACCCTTCGTCCGCGGCCACCACGAACAGCACGAGCCGCACCGGCCCGACACCGGCCAGCATGTTGCGGATGAACCGTTCGTGGCCGGGCACGTCGACGAAGCCGGTCTCCCGCCCGCTCGGCAAGGTGGTCCACGCGTAGCCGAGGTCGATGGTGAGACCGCGACGCTTCTCTTCGGCCCAGCGATCGGGGTCGATGCCGGTGAGCCGGACGATCAGCGAGGACTTCCCGTGGTCGACGTGTCCGGCCGTGGCGATGACGCGGAGCTCGCCCGCCATCGCCTCAGTCCTCATCGGTGAAGTCGTCGCCCTCCAGCGCGTACAGGACGGCGCGAGCCAGGTGTGGCACCTGCGCGTCGGTGACGGAGCGCACGTCGAGCAGCACGTGGTCATCGGCCGTCCGCGCGAAGACCGCGGGCCGGCCGCTCCGCAGACGTCCGGCGAACGCGGGGGGGTCCGGGACGCGGACGCGGACGCCCCATGACGGCAGCTCGAGGCCCGGCAGCGCGCCGCCCCCCACGACGGAGGTCGTATGGACGACGTGCGCTCCCTCCAGGTCGCCACCGATCGCCTCGGAGAGCCGGTGGGCCCGTTTCGCCAGGACGTCGATGGGAGCGTGGATCATCGCGTGGACCGGGATCTCGGCGTGGCGGCCGGTCGCGTACAGCACCAGGGTGGCCTCCAGCGCCGCGAGCTGCAGCTTGTCCACGCGGACGGCTCGCGCGATCGGGTGCTTCTTCATACGTGCGAGGAGATCGCGGCCTCCGACGATGCATCCGGCCTGCGGTCCGCCCAGCAACTTGTCTCCGCTGAACGTGACCAGGTCGGCACCGGCATCGAGCGCGCCCTGGACCGTTGGCTCATCACCCGGGAACCCGCGCTCGCGGTCGAGCAGACCCGACCCGACGTCGTAGAGGAACGGGATGCCGTGTTCCTCGGCCAAGGCCGCAAGCTCGCCGGCCGGTGCCTCCTCGGTGAAGCCCACCACTCGGTAGTTCGATGTATGGACCTTGAGGATCGCGGCGGCCGGGTCCTTCAGCGCGGCGCGGTAGTCGGCGGTGCGGGTGCGGTTCGTGGCGCCGACCTCGACGAGGCGCGCGCCGCTCGCCGCCATGATGTCGGGGATCCGGAACTCCCCACCGATCTCGATCAACTCGCCGCGGCTGACCACCACCCGCTTGCCCTTGGCGAGCACCGCGAGCGAAACCAGGAGCGCCGCGGCGCAGTTGTTCACCACGAGCGCGTCCTCGGCACCCGTGAGCGCGGTGAGCAGGGCCTCGGCGCGCACCGTTCGCTTGCCGCGCCGGCCGTTCTCCCGGTCGACCTCGAGGTCGGCGTAGGAGCCCGCGGCCCGGGCGACCGCCTTGGCTGCGGGTGCGGCCAGCGGAGCCCGGCCGAGGTTGGTGTGCAGCACCACGCCCGTGGCGTTGATCACGGAAGTGAGCCCACCGGCCACCCGGCCTGCGCGTGCCACCGCGCGCGCCAGGATGATCTCCCGATCGGGTTGGCCGCCGCCGCGCTGCGCCTGTTCCCGCGCCTCCGCGAGCACGCCCACCAGGCTCTGTTTGAGGACGCTTCGTCCGAGGGTTCGCGACGCTCGCTTGCCCGGCTCTGAACGCAGCAGGGCGTCCACGCTCGGGACCCCGCGTCGCTCGTCGCCGGCCATGTCCGGCAGCCTACTTCGGCCGGGCGGCCGCTTGCCGGGTCGGCTACGATGCGGCTCACCATGGCGGATACCGGTGTGCGCCCCGCGTTCCAGAGCCACGAGCTGACGAACCTCGTGCGCGGCGGGGGCGTGGACATCATCCCCGCCGGGGAGTTCCAGACCGAGGACATGATCCTCAACATCGGCCCGCAACACCCCTCGACGCACGGTGTGCTGCGGATCGTGGTCGAACTCGATGGCGAGATCATCAGGCGAGCCGAACCGGTGATCGGCTACATGCACCGCGGCGCCGAGAAGCTGGCCGAGTACCGCGACGCGCGCCAGACCCTGGTGCTGATGAACCGCCACGATTGGCTCTCCGCGTTCAACAACGAGCTGGGGTGGACGATCGCGGTGGAGCGCCTGGCCGGGATCGAGGTGCCCGACCGCGCCCAGTGGATCCGGACGATGTTCGCGGAGTGGAACCGGATCATGAACCACCTCGTGTTCATGGGGTCCTACCCGCTCGAGCTCGGCGCGATGACCCCGATCTTCTACACGTTCCGCGAGCGCGAGGCGGTCCAGGACCTGATCGAGTCGGCCACCGGCGCGCGGATGCACCATTCGTACTGCCGCGTGGGCGGGCTGAAGGATGACCTGCCCCGCGGGTTCCTCGCACGCGCCGCCGAGGTCGTGCAGGCCGTCCGGGGCGTGTGCACGCAGTTCGAGTCATTGATCATGGGCAACGAGATCATCTTCGCCCGGTGCCGCGACGTGGGTGTCATCTCGCGCGAGACCGCGATCGCCTACGGGTGCTCGGGGACCACCGCGCACGCGAGCGGCGTCGCCATGGATCCGCGCAAGGACGAGCCCTATGAGAAGTACGGCGAGGTGGAGTTCGAGGTGCCGCTCGGCACGCGCGGTGATTCCTACGACCGGCTGTGGTGCCTGGTTGAACGCGTGAAGCAGTCGTGCGACATCATCGAGCAGTGCATGGATCGTCTCCCGCCGGGTCCGTACCGGGCGGCGGGCCTGGCGAAGACGCCGAAGATCCCCGAGGGCGAGATCTACGTGCGCACCGAGAACCCGCTCGGGGTCATGGGCTACTACCTGGTGGGCACCGGGAAGAAGGAGCCCTATCGGCTCAAGATGCGCACGGCGTCGTTCTCCAACGTGAGCGTCATCCCCGCGGTCCTGCCGGGCGTGCTGGTGCCCGACCTCATCGCGATCTTGGGATCGATCTTCTTCGTCGTCGGCGACGTCGACAAGTAGCGCGTTCCTCCCGCGGCTCAGACCTGCCGGTTCACCCAGACCCCGCCCGGTCCGATCCAGCTGAAGCCCTCGCCCCACGCGGCGATCGTCGCCCCCTCGCTCGTGATCGCCACCTCGCCGTAGTCGCCGTAGATCTCGTCGAAGCCGGCAGCCGACTTGTAC
>JBKJXU010000064.1:0-5401 GCA_046716145.1 Actinomycetota bacterium | reverse complement strand
TCGCGCTCGTCTGCGACGAGATGCACATGGCAGCGCGTGCGGGGGCGTCGTGGGCATCGGTCGGCGCGCGTGGGCAGCAGGTGGCGGAGTCCACCCCCGTCCTGGAGGGCGTCGCGAACCTCATCCCTGAGATCCGTGTCGAGGTGCTGCTGGAGGAGGGCACCCGCCTGGTCGTCCTGCGTGCACCGTTCGGTGAAGCCGATCCCGAAGGACCGGGCGCGATCCGCTTCGGCCGGGGTGACGTGCCGCTCGTGCCCGGTCGGGAGCGGCGCACCCTCGTGGTCACCAACACCGGGCCGGTGCCCGTGCGCGTCTCATCGCACTTCCCGTTCTGGCAGACCAACACGGCGCTGACGTTCGACCGCGGGGCCGCGCGAGGCTTCCGTCTCGATCTGCCCGCGGGGGACTCGTTGCGCTTCGCGCCCGGCGAGGCCGTCGAGGTCGCGCTCGTCGCCTACGGAGGCTCGCGCGATGCCTGAGTCGATCTCCCGGCCCGATCACGCCCTGCGTCACGGACCGACCGCCGGCGACAGGGTGCGCGTGGGTGACACCGACCTCTGGCTCCGGATCGAAGACGACCTGAGCGAACCCGGCGATCAGGCGCTCTGGGGCTACGCGAAGAACTGGCGATCGCGCATGACGCAGGACGACCGCGCGACCACGATGTCGGAACTGGACACGGTGATCGGCTCGGTGATCGTCGTCGACCCGCTCCTGGGGGTGATCAAGGGCGACCTGGGCATCAAGGACGGCCGGATCGTGGGCATCGGCCGCGCGGGCAACCCCGACATCACCGATGGCGTCGACCTGACCATCGGGCCGAACACCTGGCCCATCCCGTGTCACGGCCTGATCGCGACCCCGGCGATCGTGGACTCGCACGTGCACCTGCTCTCCCCTCGTCTGGTCCCCGTCGCGCTGTCCGCGGGCGTCACCACCCTGATCACGGCGGGGTTCGAGGAGCCACCCTCGCGCATGCACGCGACGCTCCGAGCCTTCGAGCACCTGCCCGTCAACATCGGCCTGCAGGCGAGCGCTCGCACCGACGTGCCCGGCGGACTCGATCCCGTGATCGAAGCCGGTTCGGTCGGCCTGAAGATCCACGAGGACTGGGGCGCCTACCCCGAGATCATCGACGCCACGCTGCGCGCGGCCGACGCGCATGACATCGCGGTCTGTCTGCACACCGATTCGTTGAACGAGTCGACCGCGCTCGCGGGCACGATCGAGGCGATCGCGGGCAGGACGGTGCACGCCTACCACGTCGAGGGTTCCGGCGGAGGGCACATCCCCGACGCGATCGGCCTCACCGCGATCGCGAACGTGCTCTGCTCATCCACCACGCCGACGCTCCCCTACGGACCATCCACCGCGGCCGAGCAGACGGACATGAAGCTCATCGTGCACGAGGGGAACCCCGCGCTGCCCGACGACGTCGCGGCCGCGCGCGAGCTGGTCCATCCGGCGACGATGGCCGCCGAGGGCCCGCTGCACGAGCTGGGCGCGATCCAGATCGTGAACTCGGACTCTCAAGGGATGGGCCGGATCGGCGAGACCCTCCGGCGAACCCTCCAGCTGGCCGACGCGATGAAGCGCTGGCGTGCGTCCGAAGCCGCGGACGGCTTCGACGAAGCGCCGGCGGTCCGCCGGTTGCGCCAGGCGCCTGCCGGCGACGGTGAGCCCGACGACAACGAACGCGTCCTGCGCTACCTCGCGAAGTGCACGATCGAGCCCGCGATCGTCCACGGGATCGCCGGTGAGGTCGGCACGCTCGTCCCGGGGCGGATGGCGGACATCGTGCTGTGGGACGCGTCCTCCTTCGGTGTGAAGCCTGTCGCTGTGTTCAAGGCAGGCGTGGTGGCGTGGAGCGCGATGGGCGAGGGGAACGCCAGCGTGCACGGCGCCGAGCCGACCCGGTACGGCCCCGACTGGGGAGCCCTGGGCGACGCCCCCGCATCGCTGTCGGTCACCTTCGTCTCGCAAGCCTCACTCGAGGCGGGGATCGGCGGCGTGCTCGGCACCCGCAGGCGCCTTGTGGCCGTCACCGGCACGCGTGGTCTCACGCGAGCGGACCTGGTGGCGAACACCGCCGTCCCTGCCGGACTCGAGGTCTCGCCCGAGGACGGGTCTGTCTCGATCGGCGGACGGCCGCTCCGGTGCGAGCCGGTCAACAGCGTGCCGCTGTCGCGCCGTTACCTCTTGGCCTGAGCGAGCCGCACCAACGGTTCATCGATCATCCGGTTTCGAAGATCGATCCGGTCGCGAAGGTGGCGCGCTCCTCGCCCCGGCGCACGTGGACGGTCCCCAGGCCCGCCACTTCCCAGCGCGTGCCGTCGCCCAAGATCGCGGTCCGTTCGTCGATCCCCACGAACCACGTGTCATCGGGCAGACGCGACGTCATCCACCAGGCCGCGCCCGGGATCTTCCGCAAGCGGTCCCAATGCGCACCGAAGGACGCGTGCGGGACGAGGCCCTGGCCGAACAGCCACGAGTTGCCGCGTGCGCCGTCGGGCGCACGACTCGCCACCATCGCACCGGCGCTGCAGCCCGCGTAGACGGCCCCTCGTTCCATCGCCCGCGTGATGGCTGCGAGGAGCGGCGTGTCGCGGAGCACGTCTGCCAGGTGCTGCGGCTTGCCACCCGAGCAGTAGATCATCGACGCCGACCCGGCGGCGGCGGCGAAGTCCTCGCGCATCGCATCCTCGCGCGCGCGCACCGGCAGCACGGTCGAGGTCCGCCCCACCTCGGCGTAGTGATCCACGCCCATGCGGCCCCATCGTTCGAAGACGGCCTCGCCGTCGCGCGCGCTCGCGGTCGGCAAGATCACGATGGAACCGTCGCCGTCGGCTTCACCGAGGGCACGCTCTTCGATCGCGTGCGTCCAGGGCTCGAACTCTCCCGAACCGAGCAGCAGGAACCGCATCGGGCGGGTCAGGCCCTCTCCGGCGTCACCGCGCCGGCCGGAGGCGGCGGGGGTGCCGAACCGATCCGGTGTCTGCTCGTCCCCCGCGCCCGCCACGACGCCACCGTCATCGCTCCGAGCCCGAACAGCGATCCGAGCGTCCACCAGACGACGTTCAGGACCGGCACGAGACCGACGGCGGCCACGACAGCCCATCCCGCGAAGAGCGCCAACACTCGCGAGCGCGGTTCACGTACCAGCATCCGTCCGACGATCCACGTCGCCCACGCCTGACCCACGAACCAGATGAGACCGAGCCCGAGGAGCATCGAGAGGCCGAGGGGGATCCCCAAGACGGTGGCCGCGGCCAGGACCGCGATCGTGGGGATCGCCACGCCGAGTACCAGACCCCAGCCGGCGGATGCGAGCGGCGCCGAACGCGCGGCCTGTGCGATCCGCTCGGCCCCGCGCGGCGCGAGCACGAGCAACAGCGCTACGGCCAGGAGCGTGGAGAAGGCCATCGCGATCGACACGAGGAGGGCGCCGAGAGCGGCGACCGGGCCCGAGAGCGTCACGCGGAACCCGGTGCGGACCTGCCCGGCCACGGTGGAGCCGTCGTCGCGGATGAGTTCGCCACCCGCGAGCACGTCGCCGGCCACCTGCGCGCTGGGCTGGAGCCTGATATCACCGTCGAGCGCGACCACGCTGCCTCGCACCTGACCCCAGATGACGATGGGGCCGTCGAGCACGACCACGTCCCCCGCCGCGACGCCACGCACCGTGACCGATCCGTGGATGACCACGATCTCGCCCACGACCGTTCCCTTGGCGACGACGACGTCGCCCGAGAGCACGACCTGCTCGGCGGGAGCGGGATCCTCGGTGGCCTGCGCCCGGGCCGAGGCGGGCCACAGGACCGCGACGGCGAGCAGCAGGACGGGGAAGGCACGACGCATGTCGCGGTGCATCCTACGGCGTGCCCTCGGGGGGGCATCCCCGTGTCGCCGAGTCGCGCTAGCGTGACGTCGTGCCACTCGCTCCGTTCTCCCCCGCCACCCGCGCCTGGTTCGAGGCGTCCTTCCGCGCGCCCACCGACGCGCAGCGGAAGGGATGGCCGGCCATCGCGGCCGGGGAGCACACCCTGCTCCTTGCCCCCACCGGGTCGGGCAAGACCCTCGCGGCGTTCCTGTGGGCGATCGACGAGCTGGCCACCCGGCCGGCGCCGGCACCCGACCGGCGCACGCGCGTGCTGTACCTTTCGCCGCTCCGGGCCTTGGCGGTGGACATCGAGAAGAACCTGCGGGCGCCGCTCACCGGGATCCAGGAGGCAGCCACGCGCGAGGGGGTACCACTGGCGCATGTCCCCGAGGTCGGCGTCCGCACCGGTGACACCGACGCGCGCGAACGCCGGCGCCTGCTCGCACACCCCCCCGACATCCTGATCACCACGCCCGAGTCGCTCTACCTGATGCTCACGTCCTCGGGGCGCGAGACGCTCCGCGGCGTCGAGACGGTGATCGTGGACGAGATCCACGCGGTGGCGCCGTCCAAGCGCGGCGCGCATCTGATGCTGTCGCTCGAGCGGCTCGAGGCACTCACCGACCGGCCGCCGCAACGCATCGGACTCTCGGCCACGCAGCGTCCGCTCGAGGAGGTCGCTCGGTTCCTGGGCGGGTACGCGGCACCCGGGACCCCCCGCCCCGTCACGGTGGTCGACGCCGGCCGGCGCAAGGTCCTGGACCTCGAGGTCATCGTCCCGGTCGAGGACATGGGCGCGATCCAACCCTCGACCGAGGCGCTCCCTCGCAACCCGGCGCTCGGCGCCGACCTGCGTTCGATCTGGCCGTCGATCCACCCGGTGCTCCTGGACCTGATCCGCAGCCACCGCAGCACGATCGTGTTCGTGAACGAACGGCGGGGCGCCGAGCGGCTCGCCTCCCGGCTGAACGAAGCGGCGGGCGAGGAGGTCGCGCGTGCCCACCACGGGTCGATCGCGCGCGAGCAGCGCGTCGAGGTGGAGGACGCCCTGAAAGAAGGCCGCCTGCCCGCCATCGTCGCGACGTCGTCGCTGGAACTCGGGATCGACATGGGTGCGGTGGACCTCGTGATCCAGGTGGGGGCGCCGGGGTCGGTGGCGAGCGGTATCCAGCGGATCGGGCGTGCCGGCCATCACGTCGGCGCGCCGTCGGTCGGCAAGCTGTTCCCGAAGTACCGGGGCGACCTGCTGGAGACCGCCGTCATCGCCGAGCGCATGCTCTCGTCGAAGATCGAAGCCACCGCATACCCGCGCAACCCGCTCGACGTCCTCGCGCAGCACCTGGTGGCGATGACCGCGGTCGACGCGTGGGACGTCGATGAGCTGTTCGAGACGGTCCGGCGCGCCGCGCCGTTCGCCGACTGCACCAGGGCGATCTTCGACGCGGTGCTCGACATGCTGGCCGGCCGGTACCCCTCCGACGCCTTCGCCCAGCTCCGCCCGCGCGTCGTCTGGGACCGGGC
>JBKJXU010000063.1:0-3519 GCA_046716145.1 Actinomycetota bacterium | reverse complement strand
GCCTGGTGCAGGCCGTCGATGTTCTGGTCATCAAGGCCAGGAGCGTGCCGCGCCGTTCCAGGTCGACCAGCGCGTGGTGCCCGGCGTTGGGCTCGGCGGTCCAGGCCGCGTGGTGCATGCGCTCCTGCCACGCGTCGACGCGGACCTGGGGGTCGGCCAGGTAGTCCTCGATCTGGACCGTGCGCATCATCGCCGGGTTCGTGGTCCACAGGCCGTTGGGACCCCGGTAGTCGGGGATGCCCGACTCGGTGCTGATGCCGGCCCCGGTGAGCACGGCGATGCGCTCGGAGGCGGCGACGTAGGCGGCCACCCGCTCGATGTCGCGGGCCGCTCGAAGCGCGTCAGATGTATCGGGCACGCGGAAGAGCCTCCAGGAGGTGGGGAGCCGTTCGAGCGAAGGTACGGGGCGCACCCGACACGAACACCCGTTCGTGTCAGAGCCGCGGCGCATCATGACTGACACTTCCCCCCGAAAGGAACGGATCGATGACCTCCCCCCTCGAGGTCGGCCCCGCTGTCCCCGCGCCGGCCGTCTGCGTCGAATCCGACTGCGAACGACCATCGGTCGTATCCAGCGTGCACTGCCGGGTCCATCTCGCCGGGGCCATGCGGCGTGACGGAGCGGCGATCCCGTTCGAGGGCCCCGAGCTCGCGGGCCTCGTCGCAGCCGTTACTCGGATCACGGAAACCACCATCGAGCAGATCCCGCCTGCACTTCTGGACCCCGGCCCGCCCAAGACCGGGTTCGACGCCTACGTCCTCCTCCACGCGGGTGCCAGGTTCGGCCCGGTGCAGTTCGCGCTCGATCTGCTCGCCACGGGGCTGAGCGATCACTTCGGTTGGATGCGGCTTTCGCCTCCGACCGCCTACATGACCGACGTGATGCTCCATGCGCAGATCGCCGGTCCCCAGGCCGAGGAGTTCACAGGCGCCGTTCGGTCCGCGCTGGTGACCATGGTCCTCGAGTTCCTGCCCGATCAGCCGTCGTGGGTCGCCGTCGTGCCGGCGCTCGAGCCCGCCGACGTGGTCGCCGCCATGCACGTGGCGTTCCCGCACGAGATGGATCTGGCACGGTTCGCCGAGGCTTTCGGCACGCACGACTACTTCGCGTGGCAGATGGAACTCGGTGACATCCCCGGCGTCGGCGCCGTGATAAGTGAGCCGTGCACGGCGCTGGGGGCCGATATCCCGACGGCGGGGCTCCTGCCCCCCAACCTGATGATCTCGTTCGCGATCGAGGGCGATCCCGGTCAGGTCATCCGGTTGGTCGTGCACGACATCGAGCGACGCTTGGCCGGCGCCACGGCGCCTATCGAGATCAGGATCGGCGTCTCGATCACGTTGCGAGACACCACCCCGGAGTCGTTCGACCGCGCGTTGGCCCTGTGGGAGGCGCGCGGGTTCGCGATCGACCAGATCGACGAGGAGGCACGCGTCTCACCGATGGCGATCACCGAGCTCTGGGGCCAGCGGTGCGTCAAGCCTCGCCGGTACTCGCCCGCGGTGGATGCGCCGGTCGATCGTGCAGCGCTCACACAGGAGTTCCGCGCGTTGCTGGCCGATCCCGACGACGACCCGCCGACCTGACCCCGCCTCCGGGTCCACCCGCTATGAGGGTCGGGCGGGTTGATGGTCCAGCCTCCATCGCTCGGCGAACACGGCCGGAGCCAGGTCCTGAAGCGAGGAGTGTGGCCGGTGCCAGTTGTAGTCGGTCTTGAAGTCGGCCACCAGCACCTGGGCCTCTTCCAGCGTGTAGAACTCGGTCATGTTCAGCAGCTCGTCTCGGACCCTGGCGTTGAACGACTCCACGTAGGGGCTCTGCCACGGCGAGCCGGGCTCGATGAACACCGTGCCCGCTCCAGAGAACCGGCACCGATCGGCGAACGCGGCCCGCAGCACCGACATGTTCGACGCATCTGTTGGCGAGCCCCGGTGAGCATCGCGATCGCGTCGGAAACCCAGGCGTGCGTGTCAGGGCCGGTCGGTAGGTTGGACCGAGCCCGATCTCATCCTCCCTGTGACGGGATGGCGGGAGGAGTATTACAGTGTATGACATGGCCAAGGAGCGAAGCACCCGTGTCGTCGCCGTGTCGCTGCCCCCGGACGACGCGGACGCGTTCGACCGACTCGCCCAGACCGAGGGACGCAACCGCAGCGAGATGTTCCGCGAGATGTTCCGCGTCTATCGCACCTACGCCGAGACACGGACCTTCGAGTCGCTCCAGCGATACGGAGCCTCGAAGGCGGCCGGCCTCGGTGTTCGCACCGAGCGCGACGTCGAGCGGCTCGTCCGCGTCGCCCGCGGATGAAGGTCGTCGCAGACACGAACATCCTCATCTCAGCGTTCGTGTTCCCGGGGGGAGCGCCCGAAGGTGTGCTGCGCGCCGCGCTCGAGGGACGGATCGACCTTGTCACCTCGCCGGTACTCCTGGCCGAGTTCGGCCGGGTGCTGACGGATAAGTTCGCATGGGAGCCTGCGATGGTCGAGCAGGCCGTGGCGCTGGTCGCGCGGCACGCCACCATCGTTCGGCCCCGGCGACGGGTCGTCGTCATCGCCGAGGATCCCTCCGACGATAGGGTCCTCGAAGCGGCCGCGGCAGGTCTGGTGGACGCGATCGTCTCGGGTGACCGGCATCTGCTCCAGCTCCGTGCCTGGGAGCAGATCCACATCGTGAAAGCAGCCGATCTCGTCGCGGACCTCGGCTAGAAGCGCATGCAGCAGACCTCTCTCGACATCTGATGCCTCGTCCAGTAGCATCACGCATCATGCCTCGCACGACGCTCGACATCGACGCCTCCGTGCTCCGGATGCTCAAGCGGCGCCAGCGCGTGGAGGGCAAATCGCTCGGACAACTCGCGTCGGAGTTACTCGCCGTCGCGCTTCACTCTGACCCCGAGCCGGAACCGGTCCCGTTCGCCTGGGACGCGAAGCCGATGCACGCCCGGGTCGACCTCGCGGACAAGGAAGCGCTGCGCCGGGCGATGGAGGACGCGTGAGCCTGGCGCTCGACGCGAACCTCCTCCTGTACGCGTCGGACGCCTCGAGCCCGTTCCACGATCGAGCCCGCACCGCCCTCGACGAACTCGTGGTCGGGCCGGAGATCGTCTACGTGTTCTGGCCGGCGATCATGGCGTACCTGCGGATCGCCACCCACCCGTCCATCTTCGAGAGCCCGCTCGCTCCCGACGCGGCCCGCAGCAACGTCGAGTCGCTCCTCTCGGTGCCGCACGTGGTGGCACCGGGAGAGCAGGATGGGTTCTGGGAACGGTTCCGCGAGGTGGCCGCCGATGCCGATGCGCGCGGCAACCTGGTCTCGGACGCGCACCTGGTGGCGTTGATGCGCCAACACGGGGTCCGGACGATCTGGTCCAACGACCGCGACTACCGCCGGTTCGACGGGATCGACGTGCACGACCCCTTCGCTGAGAGCGAGTGAGGATCAGTCCTCGTCCTTCTCCATCTCCTCCTGGATGGCCGCCATGAGTTGGTCGAAGGCGTGCTTCGCGTCCGTCTTGTCC
>JBKJXU010000062.1:0-11023 GCA_046716145.1 Actinomycetota bacterium | reverse complement strand
GCTCTGGGGACCCTCAGGCCCGACCCAGTCGTTGCCCTGGACCGGCGTGATCGCGTAGCGCCACGTACCGGCGGGGACCGCCCCCGCTGTGCACGTGAGCCCAGCGATGGTGCCCGTGCAGGCGCTGAGGACCGTTTGCGGGGTGCTCCGTGAGTCGTAGCGAGTGATGAGATACCCGTCGGCTCCGGTCCCGTCGCCGAAGGTGGTGGCGGACCAGCCCACCTGGACGTTGCGGCCCGTGGCGGTGACGGTCGGTGTCGCCCCCGATCCGAGAGCGTCGGCTTGGGACGCTCCGGCACCCGAGCCGGTCAGGGTCCACGCGGCGAGCGCGATGCCGGGCACCAGGACCAAGAACCCGGTGAGCCACGCGACGATACGCAGCCTGCGCCTCATGCCCTCACCGCCGTGCCGCGGAACCGGACCGGGAAGCGGGCTCCCTGGCACGCGTTCGGCGCCGAGAGCTTCATCCGGATCCGGACGCCCACGACCTTCCCGGTGTGCGCGACGACCCTCACGTTTCCGTGCCACACGCGAACGCGGATGGCCTTCGGCGGACACCCGCGGTAGGGACGCTGAACGCGCGGACGGATCTCGCGAACCTTGATGGGGAACCCGAAGGGGTTCCGGATGCGAACCCGCATCTTCTTCACGCGACCCGGATAGAGACCACGAACGCTGCCGCGGATGTGGAACGTGGGCGAAGCGGCACGGACGGGGTCCGGCGCCGGCGAAGGCTGACGAGCCACGTCCGCGAGCGCGAGTCCCCCGAACGCGAGCACGTCCATCAGCAGTAGCGCCGTCACCCCTGTTGCCTGGCTTCGCATGATCCACCGTTCTCGTGAGCGCCGAGAGGGCGGGGGCCTTCGGCCACCCGCCCTCTCGCGCTGACCGTGATCGTTCCTACGGGGTCTGGTCGTTCGCCCCGGTCACGTCCACCCGGATGCTGAACGTCGCACCCTGGCAGGCGTCGTCGGAGTTGAGTCCCATGCTCACGATGTTCGCCACGGTCGTGGAGGTCGAGCCGGCAGCCGGCACGTCGATCGAGACGGCGGTCGAGGCGTCGAGCGAGACCTCGTTCCCACCCGCGTCACACGCGGCGCTGTCGGAGGTGACCGACCCGGCGGCTGCGGCGATCTCCGTGACCGTCACCGCGTAGGGGTTCGGGTTGTTGATGACGACGTAGAGGTCGCCGTTGGAGAAGCCCGGGTAGAGGTCGGGGCTGGTGGTGCCCGGGTCGACCGTCAGGTCGGTGGCCGTGATCGCCTCAGCGGCGCCGGTTCCGGTGCCAGAGGCGAGCCATGCGGCGGTCGCCACGCTCGCGGCCAGCATTGCACCCGCCAGCAGCGTTGCGACGAAGCCCTTCTTCGAGATCGTACGTATCGACATCCTTCTGCTCCTCACTGATCGCTGCGAACCGAGGTCCGCTCTCCCAACGTGACGAGAGAAGCATCGGAACGAGGAAGAAACCCCTGGATGGCCGACAATACCTAACTTACGTACGTATCCTACGGGTTCTTTCCTGCGTTCACGTTTGGGGTTGCATCCCCGACTACGTCGGTCAGGAGGCGTTGGTACTCGGCGAGCGCCGCGTCTCGGCTACCGACGCGAAGCTTGCGATACACAGATGCGAGGTGCGTTTCCGCGGTCCTGACGCTGATGTGCAGCGTGGAAGCGATCTGTCGGCTGCCGTGACCGTCGCCGGCGACGAGGTCCAGCACCTCACGTTCGCGTCGGGTGAGCTCGGCAAGCCGCTGGTGCGCCTGGCCGGCTGCCTGGAGCATCCGGGTCTCCTTGCGCTTGCGCGCCGAGATGTCCTCGACGAGGCCGATCCGCGACATCGGCGTCATCAATCCCTCGCGAACACCGGTCACGGTGAGGTTTGCCCACACGGTCTCGCCGCCGCTGGTGAGGTAACGCTTCTCGAGGGAGTAGCTCGATATCTCCCCGGCGAACATCCGCCTCGCGAGGTCGAGGTCGGATGCGACGTCGTCGGGGTGGGTGATGTCCGCGAACGTGAGCGTCTGCAACTGGTCCGTGGTGTAGCCGACGAGTCGACAGAAGGAGGGGTTCGCGTCGAGGAATCGGAAATCTCTGCCCGTGATGATGATCCCGATGGGGCTCGCCTCGAACACGGCACGGAACCGCTCTTCGGTCTCCTTGATCTGCGTGATATCGGTGAGCACTCCTTGGATCCTCGCGGGGCCTCCGCCTTCGTCCGGCACGATCACGGTCCGCTCGCTCACCCAGACGGCCTCCCCGTCGCGTCCCACCATCCGATACTCGCGGGAGAACCTGGAGCCCTCGGCGACGCTGCGGCGCCAGGCGGCCCAGGCCTCCGGCTCGTCCTCGGGGTGGAGGTGGCTCCGCCAGAAGTCGGGGTCCGCGTACCAGTCTTCCGGCTCGAACCCCAGGAGATCGCGGATCTGCGGGCTCACGTAGATGCCTTCGTCCGCACCGCCGACCTCGTCCACGAACGTCATCGCGGGGATCTGTTCCACGAGGGTGCGGTAGAGACCCTCGGTCTGCCGCAACCGCTCTGCCACCAGCTGCCGCTCGATCGCCGCTCCGAGGGTAGCCGCGGCGGCCCGGAGCGCGTCGAGCTTCCAGGGTGCCAACTCGGATCCCTGCCGGCACTCGTCGAACCCGAGGCATCCCCACCACGCGCCCTCGGTGGTGATCGGGACCACGGCGATCGACGCGATGCTTTCGCCCTCCAGATCGCCACGCGCCTCCTCAGGGAGACCGAGGTCACGACCATGGATCGCCTCGCCACGCGAGAGTGGCTCTTCCCACGCGCCCCAACCGGCGCTTTGGGTGATGCGCCCGTGCTTGGAACGCTCGACGGTCGTCGCGGCATCCCTCGCCGCTACCCCTGCCGCCAGCCACTCGTTCCTCCTCGCCCGCAGGATCGCGCCGTCATCTGTTCGGCGGTTCTCCCAGAGGAGGACCCGGCTCACGTCGGCTGCACGGCCGAGCTTCGCGATGACGTCGTCGATGCGCCCTTCCCACGAGCCGGCGCTGCGGCACTGCTCGACCGCGAAGGTCAGGGCGTCGATGATCCCGGGGGCGCTCTGCTCGGGCAGGTCGGTCGGTCCTGTGGGAGATCCGGATCTCATCACCGTGAGCCGATCATAGCGACGGGGCGCGCCGGAACCGCGAGCCTCAGGTGCCAGGCAGCGGGGTGACGTCGTCGCCGGCACGGGCGACGCCAGCGTGCGACACGGTCGCGTAGACCCCGAACGGGATCCCCTTCCCGTCGGCCATGCGCGGCCGGTACGTCGTGATCGTCGACAGGGTGGGGAAGTCGCGCTCGCCGCTCATGGGATCTTGGTTCGTCACGCGGCACCGGGGGACCTGCCCGCCGATCAGGAGGACGGTGTCACCGATCTGGACACTGCGACCCTCCCAGGAGTCCTCCTCGTACGGCTCGGTGCCCGAGAGCTCGAGGTTCATCCGGAAACGCCGCGCGTCGAGGTCCCCGCCGGGGCGGGCGCCTCGTCGGGCCAGATCCTCGACCGATGCGTAGGAAACGAGGGTGACCGGTTCGACGTCGTTGCCGTCGACGTCGCGGTCGGCACGGATCAGCCGGACGGAGCGTCCGAGGAAGGCCGAGAACGCCACTGCGAACGGTCCTTCGACCACCCGGCCGTTGACGTCGTGCTCGGACATCTGCGTGAGGGTGGCCTCGCCGAGATCGGCACCGTCACCTTCGGCGATGGTGCCGTCGGGGAAGACGCAGCGGAGTACGTCCGTGTCCATGTCGTGGTCGCACCGGACCGTGACCAGGGCTCCGACATCGAAGACCCCGACGTCGCGCCCGGTCGGATCGGCCAGATGGAAGCGGCGGTTGCCTGGGATGCCGTCGAGCGTGAGTTCCACGCGGTCGGGGTGCGAGAGCGCCGTCCCCTTCACCGCGGTGACGCCGATCCGCGCGAGCGTCGCCATGCACAGGACGGTACCGGATCCTGGGTCGACCGAGAGCCCGGTTAGGGCTATGATCGATCCGGCGCTGAGGCTGATGCGACAGCGCCGGGGGGTCGTGGTGGAACGCTCCGAGCGAACCGACCATCGAGGGGTGCTGGCCGATCTGGTGGCCATGCAGGCGCGGCTGCGCCGCGAACCCGCAACCTGGCACCCGGCTCACCTCGATGACCCCCAACCAGCGAAGCCCTCTGCCGGCCCGTGGCCGGCGCCGGGCGAGGTCCCCGCACTGCAACGCAGGATCGGGCGTCGCCCTGCGCCCGGGGAGTTGCCCGCCCTGCAACGTCGCATCGGGCAGCGTCTCGCCAACGTCTGAACCGCGGCCGGCCGGTGGTAGGTTCGCCGGGTGGAGGATCCGGATCTGCACGAGGACGTCCGCGCGCTCGCGTTCCTGTTGGGGAACTGGCGCGGCCGCGGCGCCGGGACCTACCCCACCATCGAGGACTTCCTCTACGAAGAGGAGATCCGGATCGAGCATGCCGGTGATGCGTACCTGACCCATCTCCAGCGCTCGTGGTCCAACGAGGACGGGCGGGCGATCCATCTGGAGCGCGGTTTCATCCGCCCCGGTGCGGGCGGCGATGTCGAACTGACGCTCGCGCACCCGCTGGGGCTGACCGAGATCGCGCACGGGACGGTCGAGGGGACGTCGCTCATGTTCACGACCGATACCGGCGGGATGGGGCGAACCCGCACCGGTATGGACGTGACGGGGATGATCCGTCGCTACGTCGTGAGCGGGGACGTGCTCACCTACGAGGTCGACATGGCCACCGAGCGCACCCCGATGACCCGGCACCTCGCCGCGACCCTGCGGAGGCAACCGTGAACACCCGTCGGTTCGATCTGGACCGGATCTGGTTCGTGGCGTCCCTCGTGGGCATCGCGACGGGCGCGGCGCTCGCGATCGGTGATCGTCGTGCCGCCGCGGATGTGGCCTGGGCACTGACCACGGCGGTCGGGGGTCTGCAGGTGGTCGTGGCGGTGATGAGGTCGGTCCTGCGCCGCGAGCCGGGGGTGGACGTCATCGCCGTGCTGGCGATCGTCGGGTCGCTGGCTCTGGGGGAGTACCTGGCAGGGGCCGTGATCGCGCTCATGCTCTCCTCGGGTCAGGCGCTCGAGTCCTTCGCCGAACGTCGCGCGCATCGCGAACTGTCCGCCCTGCTGGAGCGAGCCCCCCAGCGGGTGCACCGGTACGAAGACGGTGAACTCGTAACGCGCCCCATCGAGGAGGTCGCGCTTGGCGATCGGCTGTTCGTCAAGAGCGGTGAGGTGGTGCCGGTCGACGGCGTCGTCGAGGGTGACGCCGTGCTGGACGAGGCGGCGCTCACCGGCGAGTCCCGGCCCGTCGATCGCCCGCGTGGTGACCTGGTGCGCTCGGGGGCGGTGAACGCCGGTGCGGCCTTCGACCTGCGTGCCACCTCGACCGCTGCGGACTCCACCTACGCGGGCATCGTCCGGTTGGTGCGGGAAGCCGAGGAACACAAGGCGCCGTTCGTCCGGCTCGCCGACCGGTACGCGCTGATCTTCATCCCCGTGACGCTCGTGGTGGCCGGCCTCGGATGGGCGCTCTCCGGAGACCCCGTGCGTGCGCTCACGGTCCTCGTCGTTGCCACCCCGTGCCCGTTGATCCTGGCGGTACCGATCGCGGTCGTCGCCGGGATCTCGCGTTCTGCCAAGCGCGGCGTCATCGTGAAGGGCGGGGGAGCGCTGGAGACGCTCGCTCGCGCCGACACGCTGCTGTTCGACAAGACGGGGACCCTCACCTCGGGCATCCCGGAGGTCGTCGACGTCGAGAGCTTCGGTGCCGAGGACGCCGACGAACTGCTGCGCCTGGCCGCCTCGCTCGATCAGGTCTCACCCCACGTGCTGGCCGGATCGATCGTGCGCGCCGCGCGCCGGCGCGACCTGGCGCTCGAGTTCCCCCAAGGTGCGGACGAGCGTTACGGCGCCGGGATCGAAGGCGGGGTCGGGGGGCGCAAGGTCGCGCTGGGCAGAGCCGACTTCGTCGGCGGCGGCACCCCCTTGCCCAGGCGCGCGCGCGCCGTGCGTCGCCGCACGATGCTGGACGGATCCTCGTGCGTGTTCGTGGGGATCGACGGAGAGGTCGCCGGTGCGATCGTCGTGGACGATCCGATCCGCCCCGACACGCCGAGGGTGATCAGATCCCTCAGGCGTGCGGGGATCGCGCGAGTCGTGATGGTCACGGGCGATCACCCCGACGTCGCCGAGAGCGTCGGCGCGGCCTTGGGCGTCGATCGCATCCTGAGCGAGCGGGCACCCGAAGAGAAGGTGGAGGCCGTCATCGCCGAGCGCGATCACGGCGTGGTGGTCATGGTGGGCGACGGGCTCAACGACGCGCCGGCCCTGGCAGCGGCTGACGTTGGCGTGGCGATGGGTGCGCGGGGCGCCACCGCGTCCTCCGAGGCCGCCGACGTGGTGCTGGTGGTGGACCGTCTCGACCGGCTCGTGGACGCCATCACGATCGCGAAGCGGACGCGCCGGATCGCCGTGCAGAGCGTGCTCCTGGGGATGGGGCTCGCGTTCGGAGCGATGGGGTTCGGCGCGCTCGGGTGGTTCTCACCCGTCGTCGGCGCCGTGATCCAGGAGTTGATCGACGTGGCCGCGATCGTGAACGCGCTGCGGGCGCTCGGAGGAGACAAACCGCCCACGGTCGCCCGCGAGGTCAACGATCTGGCGGAGCGGTTCCGACGTGAGCACGCTGCGTTCGCGCCCGAGCTCCAGCGGATCCGCAGCACGGCCGACCGGCTGGAGACGGCGGATGCGGCGGCGGTGCGCAGCGACCTCGAGGCGGTGCGCGTGTTCTTAGCAGAGCGTCTCCCTGCGCACGAGGAGGAAGAGGAGTCCGTGGTCTACCCGGTGGTCGCGCGGCTCGTCGGGGGTGAGGATCCCATGTCCTCGATGGCGCGCGCGCACGTGGAGATCTCCCACCTCACGCGCGTCTTCCTCCGGCTCCTGGATGACCTGCCTGCCGAGGGGCCCGGGCCGGAGGACCTGATGGATCTGCGCCGCGTGCTCTACGGTCTGCACGCCATCCTGCGCCTGCACTTCGCCCAGGAAGAAGAGGCCTACGCGTGGTTGTCGGCCGAGGACCCCGTGTCGGCCGGCTGAGCGGCACGCGCACGCGCCACCTCGGGTTCCCACGACAACAGGACACGGAACGACGCGCCGCCGCCCTCGCGCTCCTGCACCCACGCACGACCACCGTGGAGTTCGGCGAAGCGGGCCACGAGCGCCAGGCCGACGCCCGAGCCCGGACCCGACGCCGACCCTTGGCGGAACGCCTCGAAGATGTGCTCGCGCTCGGCCTCGGGGACGCCGGGGCCGTCGTCCTCGACCACCAGCAGGACGCCGTCGTCGGTCCGTTCGAGGCGAACCCAGATCCGGGAGTCGCCCGGCGTGTGTTTGACGGTGTTGCCGAGCAGGTTCTCGACGATCCGCTCGACCATCGTCTGGTCGGCGCGGATCGACAGCGGCGCGACGTCGATCGCGAGCCGGCGCCCACCGACCACGCCGGACTCCGCGACCAGTTCGCGCACGAGCGCACCCATGTCCACCGGCTGCAGTTCCGGGTGCGCGAGCCCACGGTTCAGACGCTCGAGGTCCAAGAAGTCGGCGACCAGGGCGTCGAGTTTGCGGGCGTTCTGCGCGATCCGACCCGCCAGGTCGCGGCGCTCGGCATCACCGAGGACGACGTCATCACGTTCGAGCGTGAGCGCGAGGCCCAAGATCGCCGCGAGCGGCGTCCGGAGGTCGTGTGAGACCGCCTGCAGGAACGTGGTCTTCATCTCGTCTTCGAGGCGGAGGCGCTCGGCTTCCTCCTTCTCGCGCTCCAGCGCTCGCTCCAGTTCTTCGTGTTCGACCTGCTGGGTCACGTCGACGAGCACGCCTTGCCAATACCGGGGGCGTCCCTCGTCGTCCTCGATCAGGCTCGAGGTGTCGTGGACCCAGACCTCACGGCCGTCCTTCGCGAAGATGCGGTACGCGGTGGTGGTGGGCGCGTCGGCCGTGGGTTGTGCGTCCAGGCGCGCGCGGTCATCCGGATGCACGATCGCCCGCCACATCAGGGGATCGTCGTACCACTCCTGCGGGGCGTAGCCGAACATCGTCTCGGCCTGCGGACTGATATAGACGGTGGGGCCCTCATCGACCGGATCGATGTAGACGACCACCGGGATCTGTTCGACGAGGTCGCGGTAGCGCTCTTCGGCTTCCTCCGCGCGCGCCTCGCTCGTGTGCTCCGCGGTCGCGTCGAACATGATCCCTTGCCAGAACAACGGGGATCCCGTCTCATCGAGCACCAGGGACGCCGTGTCGCGCATCCACCGGAGGGAACCGTCGCGGGCGTACATCCGGTACTCGGCACGGAACTCGCCTCCTTCGCGTTCGATCCGGTCGTACTCGGCACGGATCAGGCCGCGGTCGGCGGGGTGGAACTGCCGCGCCCACGCGACAGGGTCCGCCATCCATTCCTCCGGGGAGAACCCGAGGATCGTCTGCACCTGCGGGCTCACGTAGAGCATGCGTCCCGGCAGGGCGGGGTCGTGCTCGACGGTCTCGAGGTACACGATCGCCGGCAGGTGCTCGACGACGCGGCGGAACCGGTCGTCGGTCGCAGCGCGCTCGGCTTCGAGGGCCTTGCGGCCGGTGATCTCGATCATCAATCCGCGCACGAGCGTGGGCGTTCCCTCGGCGTCTTTGATCGCGTGCCCGATGTCCCTGAGCCAGATCCACTCTCCGGAAGCCGCGCGCAGGCGGTACTCCTCGTCGAACCGGCCACCGGCAGACGCGACGCGGGCGAACCTCCCGATCGCGCGCTGACGGTCCGCGGGATGGATGCGGTCGGTCCAGAACGAGGGATCGGCGAGCCACTCTTGGGGGGTGTACCCGAGGATCCCATGGACGCCCTCGGAGATGAAGCCGAACGTCATGGTCTCGACGTCGGCCTCCCAGAGGACGCCGTCGAGCTCAGCCACGAGGTTCCGCGCGCGGCGGAGTTCCGCGTCGGGCGGGACGATGGGGGGGTCCGGCATGATGTCGTGCGACAGTCTGGCAGCGGCCCCGCGTCGCGCACACCGGCGAGCGGCGTAGGCCGGCTACTCAGCCCGCGAGCGCGCCACCGTGCGCACGGGGGTCCGATCCGGCCACGAAGCCGTCGCGGGTGACGCGGATCATCTGTGCGTGCCCGACCCAGTCGTCGAGGTCGTGCGTGCGCTGCACGGAGAGTCCTGCGTCTGCGATCGCGGTGACGGCGTCTTCGGGCACGCCCGCCTCCGCGACCACCAGCGGGAGCGCGTCACCCTCGGGCAGGTCGTCCACGACGAAGCGCGGTGCGGCGACGGCATCCGCGGGCGAGCGGCCGAGCGCGAACAGTCCGGCGATGGTCTGCGCATCGATCTGCGGTTGTTGGTAGCCACCCATCGTGCCCGCGACACCCGCGAGGCCGATCCCGCTGTGCACCATCGCGGGGAGCAGGGTGTGCGGGGGGAGCGCGCCGGCTGCGAACGTGGCCGGCTTCCCCGGCTGCAAGGTGAAGCAGGCGCCGCGGTCGTTCGCGATGATCCCCGTGCCGGGTTCCAGGATGCCTGCGCCGTAGCTGTGGAACAGCGACTGGATCAGGCTGACCGCGTGCCCTTCGTCATCGGCCGTCACGAGCGCGATCGTGTCGCCGCCGGGCTTCGGGGGGCCCGATCCGGGGGTGAGCACGGCCCGGACCTCATCGCAGAACGCGGCCAGGTGCCCGTCGGACAGGAGCGTGGGAGGGTGCACGTCCATGCGTTCGGGGTCGCCCAGGTGCCGGCGGACGTCGCGTTCGGCCGCCAGGAAGATCCTCGCCCATCGCCCGGCGTCGGGCCCGCATGGATCGGGGTCGAGCCGCAACCGCTCGGCGGCGGCCAGGATTTGCAGGAGCGAGTATCCCTGTGAGTTGGGTGGTGCCACGCGCACGTGCAGGTCGCGCCACGGGCCGATCAACGGCGGCAGCACCGAGGCGGCGTGCGCGGCCAGGTCCTCGGTCGTGACGGGGGAGCCTGCTGCGCGGAGGCCCTCCACGTAGGCCGCGCCGACCGGCCCTCGATACAAGGCGTCCGCGCCCGCGGCGGCGAGCGCCTCGAGCGTGCGCCCGAGCGCGGGCTGGCGGACGGTGGCGCCGGGGGCAAGCGCCGCGCCGCCCGGGTAGAAGAGCGCGGCGAGGCCCGGGTCGCCGCCGAACGTGTCCTTCGTGGCCGGGAGGCTGTGCCACTCCTGGATCGAGTCGGGGAGGGTGAACCCGTCGTGAGCCGCCCACACGGCCGCCGTGAAGTGGTCCTTCCAGGCCAGCCGGGCACCGAGTCCGTGCAACGTCTCCCAGCCGGCGGCGGCGCCCGGCACGGTGACGGGGGCCGGTCCCCGCAGCGGCATCGTGTAGCCGTGTTCGGCGCGGAGCGCTACGGGATCGGCGGCGCGCGGCGCACGACCCGAGGAGTTGACCGCCAGGATCTGCCCGCCGTCGATGTCGGCGCGCTGCACCAACGCGAAGACGTCTCCACCGACACCGCAGTTGTGGGGGTAGACCACCCCGAGCATCACCGCGGCCGCCAGGGCGGCATCGATCGCGTTCCCGCCGCGCTCGAACGCCGCCGCACCTGCCTGCGTCGCCGCGGTGTGCGGCGTGGCGATCGCCCAGCGGCGGCCGGCGGCGGCCAGATCCATCCCCCGAGTGTGCCAGGCGGAACGTGGCGCCTCAGCCTCGGAGCGCGAGACCTCGGTACCCGTCGGCGAAGCCCACCGACCGCAGGGCGCCTGCCGCCGGATGCTCGGATGCAGCGACCGCATCGATCGTGCGGATCTCCAGGCGCTGCACCCTTCCGTCCTTGACGAGCGAGGCCATCTGGTCCACCCACGAGCCGGGGTCCGCCTCGGCGAACGTGAACAGCGTCTTGCCGCCTCGCTCGAGGAACGCGGCGGGTTCGCCGCCCGCAAGGACCACGTACGCACCGGCCGAGCGCGACGGCCGCCCCGCTGATGCGGGCCACGGGAGGGA
>JBKJXU010000061.1:0-2884 GCA_046716145.1 Actinomycetota bacterium | reverse complement strand
CTGCTCGAGCGCGTGGGGCTCGACCCCACGCTCGGCGACCGAAGTCCCGGCTCGTTCTCCGGCGGGCAACGCCAGCGGATCGGGATCGCGAGGGCGCTCGCCCTCGAGCCGTCGCTCATCGTGTGCGACGAGCCGGTGTCCGCGCTGGATGTCTCGGTCCAGGCACAGATCATCAATCTCCTGAAGGACCTGCAAGACGACCTCGGGGTGAGCTATCTCCTGATCGCGCACGACCTCGCCCTCGTGCGCCACATATCGGACCGGGTCTCCGTGATGTACCTGGGGAAGATCATGGAGACCGGAACCCGCGACGAAGTGCTTGGGATGCCGTCGCATCCCTACACGCAAGCGTTGCTGACCGCGGTTGAAGTCGACGATAGGGACGCCCTCGCCGAGCGGCTGATCGACGCCGAACCTCCGACACCGATGGATCCTCCGTCCGGCTGTGTCTTCCGTACCCGATGCCCGAAAGCCCGAGATGTCTGCGCCGCAGAAGCGCCGCAGCTCATCGATCGCGGGCAGGGTCATCCCGTCGCATGTCACTTCGCCGAAGCCGAAGCGATCGTGCCCACCGCTCAGCGAGCGGGTTGAGGCGGTGGTGACCCGGGACCGCAGCCTCGATCGATGAACGTCTCAGCGCCGCACCCTCGGATCGACCGCGATGACCGCGAGATCGGCGAGGAGGTTCATGAGTGCGACGAGCAAGCCGCCCACCAGCCCCACCCCGACGATGAGGGCGGTATCCAGCCGGCGGAGCCCGGTCACCAGGTCGGCCCCGAGCCCTGGCAGCGAGAACACGACCTCGACCACGGCGACGCTGGAGAACAGCTCCGCGAAGTTCAGCGCCATCAGCGAGAACAGCGGCAGCAGCGCGTTCGGCAGGATGTGTCGGATCCGGATCGACCACTCCCGCTCGCCCGCGGCGCGTGCGAAGGTGACGAACGACTCCTGTTCTTGCTGCAGCAGCGACGTGCGAAGGATGCGCGCGAACACCAGCCCGAACGGGAAGCCGAGCGCCAGGACCGGCAGGACGTAGGCACGGATGGAGCCCCCGCCCCCCAGAGGGAACCACCCGAGCTGGAACGCCAGGGTGTAGAGCAGGAGGAGCCCTACGAGGAAGGCCGGGATCGAGCTGGTCGCCCCGGCGGCAACCAGCAGCAGGCGGTCGGCGAACCGGCCACGCCGGCTCACGACCCACAGCGCCACGGGGATGCCTACGGCGAGTTCCGTGGCGAATGCTAGGCCGGTCAACATCAGCGTGGCGGGCAGCGATCGCCGAACGACATCCGTGACGTCTTCGCCTCGGGAGAAGCTATAGCCGAGGTCCCCGCGACTGAGCCGACCCATGGAATCGCCGTAGCGGGTGAGGAAGGGCTGATCGAAGCCGTAGGCCTCGCGGATCTGCTCGATCGAGGTTGTGGAGGCCGACGGTCCCGCCAGGCTTCGGGCGGGATCGCCCGGGATCAGCTCGACCAGGAGGAACCCCGCCGTGGCGACGAGCCACACCGTGATCGCCGTGGGAGCCAGCCGGCGAGCGAATAGTCGGATCATCGTTCGCCCTGCACTGGTCGTCGCAGTCCCTCGCCGAGCAGGTTGGCGGCCGTCACCAAGACGGCCAGGTACAGCGTGGGGAACAGGATCAACCCGGGATGCGAGCGGTAGTAGATGAGGCAACAGCCCAACAGGGATCCGATGCTCGATCGCGGTTCCTGCACACCCGCTCCGAGGAATCCGAGCGCGCTTTCGAACAGAACGGCCCAGCCGACCGACAGTGCTGCGTAGGCGGCGACGACGGGGAGCACATGCGGCAGCACGTGATGCAGCAGCACCGACACCGACCCCGCCCCTTGGACCCGCGCCGCCTCGATGAAGGCCCTCTCGCGCAGCACCACCGCCTGTCCGTAGGTGACCCGCGCCATGGGCGCCCAGAAGACGCCCGCCAGGCCGATCACGAGGGCCAGGAGACCCCGTCCGAGGACCGCTGCGATGGCTGCCGCCAGCAGGAGCCCTGGGATCGCGAGGCCGAGATCCGTGACCCGCATCAAGGCGCCGCCCAGCCGGCGAGAAGCCGAGCCCGCGACGAGTCCGATCGTCAGGCCGACGATCGAGGCGAGCGCCACCGCCGTCAGGGCCGCGAAGGACGTCACCCTGCCGCCGTAGATGATCCGGGCGAAGAGATCTCGTCCTTTCGGATCCGTGCCCAGGAGGTGACCCGGTGCCCCCGCGTCGAGTGGCTCGCCGGCAGGGCTGAGACCGGCCGCACTCTCGAACGTCGGGTCATGTGAAACGATCCACGGCGCCGCGATCGATACGAGCGCCAGCGCGACGAGGATCCCGGCCCCGATCCGGAGTCCCCACCGCCCTCCGGCGACCGGTCGCCCGCGAAGGCGGTACCCGGAAGAGATCATGGGCTCACCGCCTCGAGCGGGTGGTGACACGCGGCGCCCTCATCCGCGGGCCAGGCGTAGTCCGGCTCAACCTGTCGGCACACGTCGTCCGCGCGCGAGCATCGAGGGGCGAACGCGCACGGAGGGAATGCACCCGGCAACGCGGGCGGTTGTCCGACGATGCTCAGCAGGCGGGATCCCGGCGCGGCGGCCAGCACCGACGATGCCAGCAGGCCGGCGGGATAGGGATGACGAGGTTGGGTCAGGACGCGGCCAGCCGGACCGAACTCCACCACCTTGCCCGCGTACATCGTGGCGACGTGATGCGCGGCTCGTCGAAGGAGCCGGAGGTCGTGCGTGATGATGACGAGCGAGGACCCCAGATCGCGGATCAGATCCAGGAAGGCGTCGATCACCTCGATCTGCACCAAGACGTCGAGGGAGGTGGTTGGCTCGTCGGCGATCACGAGCTCCGGCTCGCAGGACAGCGCAGCCGC
>JBKJXU010000060.1:0-7357 GCA_046716145.1 Actinomycetota bacterium | reverse complement strand
GCGCACCGCCGCCTCCCTGCTCCGCCGCTTGCGGCGCGAGCAGGTGAACCTGACGATGATCGCCAGCCGGGTCGCGAGCCCGGAAGATCCCGCGTTGCTGGCGCAGCGCGGGTACTGTCGGAGCCTGCGCTACGCCCTGGAGGCCATCCCGGGTGCCGCCTCGGCGCGGATGGAGGACTGAGTGCAGCTCGCCGACATCATCGAGGGCGTCCTGGCGGGGGACCGCCGGGCGGTCGCGCGCGCGATCAGCCTGGTCGAGGACGGGGACCCGGGTCTGGAGGATCTCTCCGCGGCCATCTACCCATCCACCGGGAAGGCGGCCACCGTGGGGATCACGGGAGCACCCGGCGTCGGGAAGTCGACCCTCGCCGCGGCGCTCGTGGCGCAGGCTCGCGCCCACGATCTCCGCGTCGCGGTGCTCGCGGTCGACCCGACCTCGCCGTACACCGGCGGAGCGCTCCTGGGCGATCGCGTCCGCATGCAGGCCCACGCCACCGACCCCGACGTGTTCATCCGGTCGATGGCCACGCGTGGGCATCTGGGCGGCATGGCCCTCGCAGCGCCCGAGGCGATCCGCATCCTCGACGCCGCGGGTCACGGCCTGGTCTTCGTCGAGACGGTCGGGGTCGGTCAAGCCGAGGTGGAGGTCGCCGCGGCAACCGACACGGCGCTAGTCGTGCTCGCGCCCGGTCTGGGGGACGCCGTCCAGATGGCGAAGGCCGGGATCTTGGAGGTCGCCGACGTCTTCGTGGTGAACAAGGCCGACCGCGACGGCGCGGAGGAGGTCGCACGCGGGCTCCACCAGATGCTGCACCTCGGGGCGGCTCGCGAGTGGGAGCCTCCGATCGTCTCCACGATCGCCACCGGCGAGCAGCCGGCGACCGAACTCTGGGACGCGATCGAACGCCACCGCGAGTGGTCGCGCGAGGCCGGGCAGTGGGCGGCCAAGCGGCGCGACCGGCTGTTCCATGAGGTCGAGTCCCTGGCCGCCGAACGGTTCCGGCGCAGCGCCGCCGACGCGCTGCGAGCCGATCCGGTCCTGGCCGCCGAGCTCACGGATCGCCGGGTGGACCCCTACGCGGCAGCGGCCCGACTGCTCGCCAGGTGAGCCCGAGAGGAACCGGTTTCGCAACCCCTGTCTTTTGCGAGGTGTTGCAATAAGCCGCTAGACTCCGCTCCTGATGCGCGCGATCGGGGTCATGACCTTGGTGCTCGTGGCGACGTCATGCGGCGCGACCGCCACGTCGCCGGCCGTCGATCCGGACGCCATACGCGTGGTCACGACCGTCTCTCCGGTCACGAACATCGTCCAGAACATCGGTGGTGATCGCGTCGCGGTCACGGGCATCGTCCCGGAGGGCACCAACAGCCACACCTTCGAGCCCGTCCCGTCGGATGCGGCCGTGATGGCGGAGGCCGACATCGTGTTCATCAACGGGCTGCACCTGGAGGAGCCGACCCTCGAGCTGGCCGAGGCCAACGTCACCGCCGGCACCCGGATCGTCGAACTCGGCGCGCTGACGATCGGTGAGGACGAGTGGATCTTCGACTTCTCCTTCCCGCGGTCAGCGGGTGATCCGAATCCGCACCTGTGGACGAACCCCGTCTACGCCATGCGCTACGCCGCGATCGTCGCCGACGAGCTGACCGTCCTGGACCCCGCCGGTGCCAAGGACTACGCGGCCAACCTCGACGCGTTCTCCGCGCGCATCGACGAACTCGACGCCCTCGTCCGCGAGGTGACCGCCACCGTGCCGGCCGAGCAACGCAAGCTGCTGACCTACCACGACTCGTTCCCGTACTTCGCCCGCGAGTACGGCTGGGACATCGTGGGCGCCGTGCAGCCGAGCGACTTCGCCGACCCGACGGCGCAGGACGTGGGTGCGCTGATCGACCAGGTCCGCGCTGAACAGATCCCGGCGATCTTCGGGTCGGAGGTCTTCCCCAGCCCCGTCCTGGAGCAGATCGCCGCCGAGACCGGTGCCACCTACGTGGACGAGCTGCGCGATGACGACCTCCCGGGGGCGCCCGGTGACCCCGAGCATTCCTACCTGGGCCTGATGGTCTTCGACTTCCGCACCTTCATGGGCGCCTTGGGCGGCGACGTCGCGCCGTTCGAGGCGCTCGACATCGCCAACCTGCACGAGGGCAACGCGACCTACAGGACCTGAAGATGGAACCGTTGATCGATCTCGAGAAGATCACCTGCCGATACGGCAGGAACCCCGTGCTCATCAACGTCGACATGACGGTGCACGCGGGCGAGTTCGTCGGTGTGGTCGGTCCGAGCGGCTCGGGCAAGTCGACCCTGCTCAAGGTGATGGCCGGCTCGGTGATGCCCATCGCCGGGGAGATCCGCCGCGCCAAGGACCTGGCGATCGGGTACGTGCCGCAGGTCGAGACGGTCAACTGGTACTTCCCGGTCACGGTGCGCGAGGCCGTCCTGATGGGCCGGATCGGCTCCAGGACGCTGCCGTGGGCCTCGCGCGCCGAACGCACCGAGGCCGACGAGGTCCTCGACCGGCTCGGCCTCGGGGACCTCGGTGACCGTCACATCCGCGAGCTCTCCGGCGGTCAGCAGCAACGGGTGTTCATCGCCCGCGCGATGCTGCGACAGCCGGCGCTGCTCCTGCTCGACGAGCCGACCAGCGGGGTGGACGTGCGGACCCGGCACGACGTGATGCACCTGATCCACGATCTGCACCACGACGGCATCTCGATCGTGCTCTCCACGCACGACCTGAACGGTGTGGCGGCGCACCTGCCTCGCATCGTCTGCCTCAACCGCGAAGTGATCGCGCAGGGCGCACCGCGGCAGGTCATCACTCCGTCGGTGCTGGAACGGACCTACGGCGCCCCTCTCGAGGTGCTGTCCCACGGCGGCATGCCCGTGGTCGTGGAGCAGTACGAACCGGAGGGCGACAGGGGCGCCGAGGTCGTGCCGCTTCGCGAGGGTCACCACGAACACGAGACCGGGTGATGGAACGACTCCTGGCACCCTTCGAGTACGAGTTCTTCACCCACGCGCTCGAGGTCGCGGTGCTCGCGGGTGCGCTGTGCGGGTTGGTCGGCGTGTACGTCGTGCTCCGCGGGATGTCCTACATCGGCCACGGGCTGTCGCACGCGATCTTCGGCGGCGCGGTGGCCTCCTACGCCCTGCAGATCAACTTCTACCTGGGGGCCGGGGTGTGGGGGTTCATCTCGGCGCTGTTGATCCAGCGGGTGGCCCGGCGCCGGACGATCGGCGCGGACGCCGCGATCGGGGTCATCACCTCCACGTCGTTCGCGATCGGCATCGCGATCATCTCGGTCACGGGCTCGTTCACGCGGAACTTCGAGGCGGCGCTGTTCGGCAACGTCCTCGGCGTGACCGGCGCCGACGTGCTCGTCGTGGGGGCGGTCGCGCTCGCCTCGGCGGCGATCGTGTTCCTGCGGTACCGGGCGCTGCTGTTCGCGACCTTCGATCCCGAGGTCGCCGAGGTCTCGGGCGTGAACACCGCCGCGATGGACACCCTGATGGCCGTCATCTTGGCGGCGACGATCACGGCGACGATGAACGTGGTCGGCGTGATGCTCATCGCGGCCGTCCTGGTGATCCCGCCGGTGATCGGGCGCCTGCTCACGGACTCGTTCCACCGGATGTTGTGGATCTCGGTGGGGACGGGTGCACTCTGTGGGTTCGTGGGGGTCTACCTGTCGTACTTCCTCAACTGGTCCTCGGGCGCCACGGTCGTGATCACGGCTGCCGTGCTGTTCGTGGCCGCCTACGCCTTCTCGGCGCTCCGCCGGCGGGCGGCGATCGCCGACGTCGGCTTCGAGGTGCACTGAAGCGGCCTAGGCGGCCGCGGCGCAGTCCTCGCAAAGGCCGGTGATCGCGAAGTGGGTCAGGTCGGCCTGGAAGCCGTGGTGGTGGTGGATGAGTTCAGAGAGCGCGGTGGCTTCCTCCACCGAGAGGGCGTCGTCGCGGCCGCACCGGTGGCATGTGAGATGGACGTGGTGCGCCTCGTCGGACTTGTGATACTCCGCGCCCGTCTCCAGGTGCGAGTGCTGCAGGACACCGACCTCTTCGAGCAGGGTGAGCGTCCGGTAGACGGTGGAGGCGTTCACCCCGGGCATCTCGCTCTGGACCTTGCGCGAGACCTCGGCGGGGGAGATGTGACCCTGCGTGCGCAGCACTTCGGAGACGATGGCGCGGCGCTGCGGCGTCATCCGGAGCCCGCGGCTGCGGAGCAACTCCATGACGTCGGCGTACTCGACCATCACGGCGCTCATCGCGCGGCAGTCTAGCAGCGTGTTGCAGGTGCAACGAGCGTCGCCGAAGGTCAGCCGGGGGGCGGGAGGCCGAGTTCCCGCGCCGACCACCGAAGCGCGGCCCGCCCCTGGTCGAGCTGGAGCTGTCGGACGTGGGGAGCCTGCGGGATGGACTCGCGCCGGGCGTGTTCCAGGAAGAACCCGGCCAGGAGCGACGCGATCGGGCCGCGGCCGGGGAGGAGTTCCCACGGGGCTGGGCCGCCTTCGACCCACAGGGACGGGAGCCATCCCGCCATGTCCAGGTCCTCGGCACCCACGCAGACCCAGTTCCAATCGACGAGGATCGCCCGGTCCTCCCGCAGGCAGAGGTTGTCGCTCCGCACGTCGGCGTGCGCGAGCGTGTCGCCATCGACGACGACGGCGTCGGCGGCCTCCCGGAGCGCGTCCAGGTGTGCCTCCAGCCATCCCTGCGTGCAGACACCGAGGGCGACGAAGCTGTCGGGGTCGTCCTCGATGGGCCGCCATCCCTCGTTGAGGTCGAACATCTCGCTCGCCCGGGCCGCTCGGAGCCCTGCGGGTGGCGGGGTCGCCCCGATCTCCCGTATCGCGTCGATGACCGCCTGCACCGACGCCGTGGTCCACGGCGGTGGCCAGGCCGCCGCCGAGAGATCCTCGATCGCCAGCGCGGGAGACACCCCATCGTCGTCCCATCCAAGGAACCGCGGCATGCACGAGAGGTGCCCGAGGGTCAGGTACGAGGTGCGCTCGAGCCGGAGCCAGTCGGCTGTGTAGTCGAAGGCGGCGATCTTGACGAAGGCCCGGCCGGCATCCGTCTTCACCAGCCAGCGTCGGTTCGACGGGGCTCCGTGACCGGGTGCGGGTCGCACGTCACGGGGCACCGCCCCGAGGGCTCGCTCGATCCTCGCCAGGTCCTCGGCCGGTGTCATCGGTTGATGCTAGCGACGATAGCCTTGCGGTGTGACGGTGATGGTGACGGGCGCCTCGGGCGTCGTGGGCAGGGCGGTCGTGGCCGCCGTCGCCGAGCGTGATGAGGTGCGGGCGACCGTCCGCCGCCAGGAGGCCGCCGAACCGCTCCGTGCGCTCGGTGCCAAGGTGGCGGTGCGCGACCTCGATCACGCCGACGCCCTGGCCGAGATCTTGCCGCGGTGCCACACCCTCGTGCACCTGATCGGCGGCCCGAACCAGCCCGACCCCGGCGAGTTGTTCCGTGCGAACCACGGGTCGGTGCTGCTCGCGGCGGAGGCGGCACGCGAGGCGGGCACCAAGCGCATCGTCCTCGTGTCCGTGCCGGGGGCCGATCCGGAGGCCCAACACCCGTTCCTACGCGCGAAGGGCCTGGCGGAGGAGGTGGTCCGCGAGTCCGGTCTCGGGTTCGCGATCATCCGCTCGGCCCACGTCTACGGGGTCGGCGGTCTGTGGTTCACGGCGGCGGTCGAGGGAGCCCTCGCGTCGCCGCCGTTCGTGGTGGGGCCGGGCGACAGAGAGATCGCCCCCGTGGTCGCAGGCGATCTCGCGGCGATCATCGCTGCCCTGGATGACCATGACGGGGACCTGGCAGGGACGTTCGCGGTGGAGGGGCCCGACGTCCTCACCGCCGACGCGTTCTGCGCGCTCCTGCGCGATGACGATGAGCGGCCGTCCCACGCCGATGGGCAAGCCGCTGCGAAGGCGCTCACCGGTCTGTTGGAGGTGAGCGTCGATGCGGTCGCGGCGTCCTACCTCGCCATGGCGTGCCGAGCTGACGCCCCCGATGCCGCGGCGGCCTTCGGCGTCACGATGACGCCCCTCGGCGAGGGCCTGCGTCGCACGATCGAGGCGGCCGGCGCGTCCGGGGACGGGTAGGATCCGCGCCATGGCTGAGCCGGTCACCCTGGAGGTCACCGACGGCGTCGGGCTGATCCGGTTGGATCGGCCCCCCGCGAACGCGTTCGACGTGGCGATGGGCCGCGCGCTCGGCGCCGCCGTTCGTGAGGCCGGCGAGCGCGCAGACGTCGGGGCGGTGGTGCTCTGGGGTGGCCCGAAGATCTTCGCGGCCGGCGCCGACCTGAAGACCCTCGTGGACGCGAGCGCCGACGAGGCGCGACCACAGGTCGATGCGCTCGGGGAGGCGTGCGATCTCCTCGAAGATCTGCCGAAGGTGTCGATCGCGGCGATCAACGGGTACGCCCTCGGTGGCGGTCTCGAGGTCGCGCTGGCGTGTGACCTCCGCGTGGCCGCGGCCGATGCCCGGCTGGGTCAGCCGGAGATCAACCTCGGTGTCATCCCCGGGGCCGGAGGCACCCAGCGGCTGGTGCCGCTCGTCGGGGTGGGTCGCACCCGCGACCTCGTGTTCACGGGTAGGATCGTGGACGCGGAGGAGGCACTGCGGATGGGACTCGTGGAGTCCATCGTCCCCGCCGAGGATGTCCTGGGAGCGGCCGTGCGAGCCGCGACCGTGTTCGCCAACGGGCCGCTTCGAGCACTCTCCGCGGCCAAGGCCGCCATCGGGCATGCAGTCCGAACGCCAGGGCCAGAAGGGATCGCGGCCGAGCGGGCCCTGTTCCTGGACCTGTTCGGCACCCCTGACCAGCGCGAAGGCATGCGCGCCTTCCTCGAGAAGCGTCCCCCCGCCTTCAACGTCTGAAGTTCGTCACCGAACCGTCATCTCCGTGTCACACCCGTGCGGGAACCTGCATGTCGTGGGTGTCGTCCGAGGCGCCCGGAATGAACCGGCACGGCGCGTCGTTCGAAGTGCCTGAGAGGACCGGCCCGCTGCCCGCGGGGCCGGATCTTGAGAAAGGAAGTGAGACGGAATGGCAGATGAGAGGTTCAGGGGGGCCTCCGTCCGGACCCTCCCACGAGCGAATCGCACGTACTCTCGGGGCCGCGTCTGCGCCGCTCCGGGCTGCGGAACGGCCCTGTCGATCTACAGCAAGTGGACGTTCTGCTGGCAGCACGAACCGGTCCACAGCTACGTTCCCCGCGGCAAGCGGAAGAGCAAGCAAGCCGCGTAGCTCCACCTAACCCACTACCAAGGCCGAAGCCCTCCCGTTCCGGGAGGGCTTCGTTGCGTCGAGGGGGTGGGGGACGCCGGTCGGCCCCGGCC
>JBKJXU010000059.1:0-3321 GCA_046716145.1 Actinomycetota bacterium | reverse complement strand
CAGCGCGACCCCGGCTCCCACGTGTGGCGAGCGCGGGTGCGCGGCGTCCCCGTCAACTTCCCTCCTCGCGACGAGCCGTACCTCGTGCGCGTGTTCGATCCCCACCTCGTGCACAGCGACACGGGAGGGGTCACGGCCTCACGCCTGGAGGTCGGCGACGAGTACCTCGAGCAGGTCAGCGAGGCGGGCACCCCGCGGGAAAGCGCCCTCGTCTACATCGACGAGAACGGATACGGGCATAACCCGCTGTAGCTGTAGGACCATTCGTACCATCCGTCAGCCGAGCGAATGGTCCTACGTCCGTTGTGGCCGTTTTCCGTTGTGGCCGTTTTCCGTTGTTGCCGTTTTCCGTCGTTGCCGTATCCGTTATCCGTATCAGAGCCATCGGCTCCGTCATCCGTTACCGCGGAGAAGCCGCCTCGGTGCGCCGCAGCCGCTCGATCGCCCGGTTCGCACGATCGACGACCTTGACGCTCGGATCGTTCAAGAGAGGCTGCAGGCGCGCGATCGAATCCGTGTCGCCCACGAGAGCGATGACGTCGGAGAGCTCGGCGCGGATCTCGGCATCCGGGTCGTTCAGGTAGGGGTAGAGCTCCGGCAGCACGTCGCGACCAAGCTCCACCAGGTACCCCTCCGCACGCGATCCGAGCGTCCGCGAGGGAAGGGCGAGGACGATGGTGTCCAGGAAGGCGCGGTCCCCGAGCAGCGTGAGCGCGAAGCTGTAGGCGAGCCGCAGGTCGTCGCTGCGCTCGCGCTGGTAATCCTTCTTGAAGGCCGGCAACAGGGACGCGTCGGCGATGCGGCCCAGGCCCTCGATGGCCAGGCGGCGCTTCTCGGAGTCCAGATCCTGCATCACTTCGCGGAAGAGCTCGCCCTGCCGCTTGTCCTTGATGCGGGCGAGGGTGGCCAGCACCCGCACCGCGGACTCCTTGCTGCGATTCACCTCGAAGAGCTCGCGCAGGGTGGGGCCCGCCGCCTGCACCTGCAGGGTGGCGATCCCGAGCAGCACGCGGTTGCGTACTTCCATCGAGGGATCGGCGAGGAGCCCGATGAGCGCCTTACCGTCTTCCTCCGTCCCGATCTTCCCGATGGAGGTCGCGGCCGCACCGCGCACGTCCTCGTCCGCATCCTGCAGGGCGTGCACGAGGGCGGGCATCTCGGATCGCCCGTTCAGGATGCCGAGCGCGAACGCGGCTTCCGCCCGGATCGTCTCGTCGGGGTCCCTGAGCGCCTCGGCCAGGGCACGAAAGACGCTGGGGTCGACGGAAGTGTACGGCGGCACCGAGGCACGGTCGAACTCGTCCGAGAACATTCGCAGGAAGCGATCCACCGGCGTGGCGCGCTCTCGCTCGGAGTAGAGCTCGACGAGCGCTCCCACTCCCACCTCGCGGATGTCCGGGTCGCCGTCCTTCAGCACGGTCACGAGGGCGGGCACCGCGGAGGGATCGCGCAGCTCGCGCAGCGCCCGGACCACCTCGAGGCGGACCTTCGACTCGGGATCGCGAACCAGGGCGGCCAGATGCGACACCGCCTCGCGACGGCGGCTGTGGCCGAGGGCGGCCGCTGCCGCCTGACGCGTCTGGGTGTTCGGGCTCTTCAGGTTGGCGAGGAGGTCCTCGAACGAGGGTTTGGCTCCCTGCGAGGCCCGCGGCAGCGCCAGGACGAGCAGGGCGGCGGCCGCCGCCGCAGCAGCGCGCTTCATGTCATCTCCTCGCGGTGATCGGGCAGGGTCCGGCGATCATATCCCGCGGGCGCCTCAGTGATTGGAGACGACCCTCTTCTCGGCCTCCCGCTCGGCGATGAAACGCTTCGGATCCTTCAGGAGCACCTCGCTGCGCGGAACGAGCGCGAGACCCTTCTGCACCTGTGGATCCCAGGCCAGCGTGCGGCGGCGCGCCTCGCGCTCCCCGAACACCTGGCGCAGCACCTCTTCGGTCAGTGAGCGCTCGAGCGCCTGTCGGTTCTCGCGCAGGTCCTCGGGCGTGAAGCGCAGCTTGCGCTCCTTCAAGAAGAGCTCGAACTCCCCTATCGTCCGCTCGTCCACCACGAAATCGCGCTCGATGATGCGCACCTTCTGGGACGCGATCTTGGGCCGGGAGCCGGAACCGGCGACGTCTCCTGCCGCACCCACCTGGCTGTCGAATCGGCGGGAGAACTCGATGAACGCCTGACGGCCGATGAGGTACGAGATGAACTTGGAGGGTGTCTCCGGCTCCACGCAATAGTCGGGCGCGATCCCGTCGCCGCCGTACACCGGACGCCCGGCATCCGTGTGCCGCTCCTCGCCCCCCGCCTGGTTGCAACCCGTGCGCTCCTTCGGCGAGACGTAGTCCTCGAGCGCGGTGTTGCCGTAGTCGCGCTGGATGGATCGGCCGGAGGGCGTGTAGTAACGCGCGGTGGTGAGGGCGAGCGCGTAGCCGCGCACGTTCCGGAGCGGCATGATCGTCTGCACGAGTCCCTTGCCGAACGTCGTTTCCCCCACGATGAGACCGCGGTCGTGGTCCTGGATGGCACCGGCCACGATCTCGGAGGCACTCGCGCTGTGTCGGCTGGTGAGCACCACGAGGGGAAGGGCCGCGTACTCGCTCTCCTCCTCCGTCACGTAGCTCGACTCGTCGCGCTTGGAGCGGCCCTTGGTGAACACCACCATCTGTCCCTTGCGCAGGAAGAGGTTCGACACCGCGAACGCCTGATCCAGGAGCCCCCCCGGGTTGTCGCGGATGTCCAGGATCACGGCGGTGGCGCCGCTCTTGCGCAGCGAGTCGAGAGCCGTCTCCAACTCCCGCTTGCAATCCTTCCCGTCGCCCGGCCGGCACGCCGTCGTCTCGTTGAAGTCCGTGAGACGGATGTAACCGGTGCGCTTGTCGGCCATGAAGTGGTACGGCACCGAGTGGAGAGGGATCGCGTCGCGGATGACGGTGAAGTCCAGCGGCTCGTCATAGCCCTGCCGCACGATGGTGATCCGCACCGGGCTGCCCTTCGGGCCACGCAAGCGCTTCACCGCGTCGTCGATGCTCATGCCGCGGGCGTCCTCGCCCTCGATCCTGCTGATGACGTCGCCGGCGCGGATGCCCAGTCGGTGGGCGGGCGTGCCCTCGAAGGGCGAGACCACGGTGATGTTGCCCTCCACCGCCTGCACCGTGATCCCGAGACCGTAATAGGAGCCCCGCTGACGCTCCTGCAGCGTCGAGTACTCCTTCGTCTCCAGGAAGTTCGAGTGGGGATCGAGCGTCTTCAGCATCTCGCGGATGGACGACGCGATCACCTTCTCGGCCGGCACCTCGTCGACGTAGTGGTCTTCGATGACGGCCAGCGCGGCGG
>JBKJXU010000058.1:0-4489 GCA_046716145.1 Actinomycetota bacterium | reverse complement strand
GTCTGCGAGATCTACACCGACGTCGACGGCGTCTACACGGCCGACCCCCGCGTGGTCCCCACCGCGCGCAAGGTCGAGCGCATCTCCTACGACGAGATGCTGGAACTGGCCGCCGCGGGCGCCAAGGTCCTGCAGCCGCGCTCGGTGGAGGTCGCGCGGCGCACGGGCGTGCCGCTGCACGTGCGCACGTCCTTCGAGGAACACGATGGCACCTGGGTCACGGAAGGGAGCGATGAGATGGAAGGTGTGTTGATCAGCGGGATCGCGCTCGACGCCGACGAGGTGAAGGTCACGATCGACGACGTCCCCGACCGGCCCGGCGTGGCGGCGCGGATCTTCAAGGCGATCGCCGCCGAGGGGATCAGCGTCGACATGATCGTGCAGAACGTCTCGCACGAGGGCACCACCGATATGTCCTTCACGGCGCCGCGGGCGGACCTGCCGCGGTTGCAGGGCGTGCTGGACGCGCTCACCCACGAGATCGGCGCCGAGCGATTCACGGTCGACGATGACATCGCGAAGATCTCGCTGGTCGGCGCCGGCATGAAGTCGCACCCCGGTGTGGCGGCCGACATGTTCGACGTGCTGGCCTCTGAAGCGATCAACATCCAGATGATCTCGACCTCGCCGATCCGGGTCTCATGCGTGATCCGGCGTGAAGACGGTGAACGGGCCGTGCGAGCCGTGCACACGCGGTTCGACCTGGACGCCTCGTAGGCTGGACGCCATGAAGGTCGCCGTCATCGGAGCCACGGGCGCGGTCGGCCGGGAGATGGCCCGCATCCTGCAAGAGCGGTCGTTCCCGGTCGATGAGTTCGTGCCGCTCGCGAGCGCGCGCAGCGTGGGCCGACTCGTTCCCTTCCGTGACGAAGAGCACGAGGTCCACGAACTCACCGTCGACGCGCTCGAAGGCGTCGACGTGGCGTTCGTGTCCGCTGGCGCGTCCACCTCGAAGGCGTTCCTGCCCGCGATCGTCGCGGCCCACGGCACCGTGTGCATCGACAACTCGAGTGCGTTCCGGATGGACGACGACGTGCCGCTCTCGATCCCCGAGGTGAACCCCGAGGCCCTCGCGGGCTGGCCCAAGCCCGGGATCATCGCGGTCCCCAACTGCACCACGATCGCCGCGATGCTGGCGGTCGGCCCGCTGCACCGGGCTGCGGGCTGCATCTCGCTGGTGCTCTCGTCCTATCAAGCCGTGAGCGGCGCCGGCTGGAAGGGCACCCGCGAACTTGCCGAACAGGTGGAGAAGATGGCCGGCGACATCGAGGGCCTCGGTCACCCCGACCACGCCTCGCTGCCGACCCCCGAGGTCTTCGCCAAGCCGATCGCGTTCAACGTGGTTGCCAAGATCGGCGAGTTCGAGGCCGACGGGTTCACCGGCGAAGAGCACAAGTTGATGGCCGAGCCGCGCAAGATCCTGGCGGCGCCCGACCTACGGGTGCTGGCCACCGCGGTGCGGGTGCCCGTGGTGAGCGGACACGCCGTGTCGATCCTGGCCGAGTTCGCCCGGCCCATCGATGTAGCCGAGGCGCGCGCCCTCCTGGAAGACGCACCGGGCGTGACCCTGATGGACGCCCATATAGAAGGAGTGTTCCCCTCGCCGCTGGAGGCCGCCGGCGGGGACGACGCCCTCGTGGGCCGGATCCGCCAGGTGCCGGGGCGCGATGACGCGTTGGCGCTGTTCTCGTGCGCGGACAACCTGCGCAAGGGCGCGGCCCTGGATGCTGTCCAGATCGCGGAGCACCTGTTCCCATGATCAACCGCCATCAGAAGCGCGTGCGGTTCATCGCGATCCTGCTGGTGCTGTCCATGGTCGGGGCCCTCGGGCTGGTGCTGGTCGCCTCCAACAGCGGCACCTGACCCGTCGCGGATCGGTCCGCCCCCGGGTGAGGGGCGAGCCTGTACCACATAGTGGAACACCGTCCCGATATGTGGAACGCCCTCCGTGATAGGGGTGGCGGACCAGAAGTAGCGTCCCCGGAGCGGCGCCGTCTCAGGCTGTCAGACGTCGCCGGTACGGTGCACGAAACCCTCCTCCTCGAAGCGGCGGGCTCCTCCCGCCCTATAACAGGAGTGTTATCCTGCGATGGAGGTTCAGTTCACGGAGCAGGCGCGTCTTGAACGCGACACGTTGAACGAGCGGGAGCGAGCAGCCATGAACAACGCGATCAGGAAGCTCCGAGTCGCGGATCGGATCCCAGGCTTCCCACACACGAGCCGCGTGTTCGGGGTGCGAAGGGTGTGGGTGGGAACTGCGGCCGCGTGCCGGTAGGAGTCCGACGCGTGCCTTCTACCGCGTCATCCGCGGCACCGTGGTGATCGCGGCCGTCGGTCCCGAGGCGCAGGTGGATCGCCGCGGGTTCCGTCGAGCCTCACTCGCGGCCGAGCACGCCCTCGATGATCTGGAGGCTAACCCATGATGCCGAAGCCCGATTGGCGCGACGGCCTGATCTCGTTCGACGAGATCCTGGCTGAGGAACTGGAGGATCCGGAGGTCAGGGCGGAGTGGGAGCGGACGGCGCTCGCGCGGGCGGTGGCGATCGAAGTCATCCGGTACCGGACGAAGCACGACCTGACGCAAACAGGGCTCGCACGCCTGCTCGGGATGAAGCAGCCACAGGTCTGGCGCCTGGAGGTCGGAGAGGTGAACCCATCGATCGAGACGCTCGCGCGCTTGGCTGAGGGACTGGGGATCGAGTTCCTGATCGACATCGCGCCGCACGACACCGAACCCCGACTGGTGCGGGGGGACCTGGACCGTCGCGCGACCTACGTGGAGCGGACCGAGGGGCGGGGCGCCCGCATCACCATCGCGACGGCGTGAACGCCACCACCGCACGCAAGCTGTTGCTGTGGCTGCTCGGCGGTACCACCGTGGCTTTGTTCGTGGTGGGCGAGCCGCGCCTCGGGGCCGGCATGGCGATCGTCAGCCTGTGCTTCGGCGCGTTGTTCCTGGGGACGTGGTGGATCCGTGACCGACCGCGCGCCGACGCTCACCGCGCCGAGGCCCGGCGCCTCCGCCTGGACTACGCGTTCGAGGACCCGCACGACCTGCTATCGCTGCCGCATCCGATCCTGCATCGCGTCGTCCACATGCGCGGCCTCGAGCACGTCTCGTGGGGCACCTGGAACGGCCTGCCCGTCGAGGTTTTCGAGTACTGGTACACGATGCGCAGCGATCCGGGCGCGCAGGGCGATGACTACGAGCGGTTCACGTGCGTACTCACGCCCGTGCCGGCGACGTGGCCCGACCTGGTCATCGAACCCGAGCGCACGGCGACGCTGCTGCCGCAGGCCGTCGGCCTGCGCGACGTCGCGTTCGAGTCCGAGGCGTTCAACCGCGCCTACCACGTGCGGTGCGCGGATGAGCGGTTCGCCTCGGCGTTGATCGACGCCCGCATGATGGCCTGGCTCCTGGACGAGGCGACCGGGTACGGCTTTGAGATCGCGGACCATCGCCTGCTGGCGTTCACCGACCGGGTCCAGCCTTGGCAGATCGAGTCGGTCCTGGGCATGGCGGGCGGGTTCCTGGTCCAGGTGCCGAGAGCGATCGGGTCGCTCTACCCGGAGTGATCCGTCCCATCTCGCCAGGCTCCGATCCCGGCGTGTCACAGCCTGCCGGTTCGGTGCTGTCCACCCTCCTCCTCGCAGGCGACGTTGCACCCAGCGTCGATAACAGGAGTGGCATACTGCGATGGAGATCCGGCTCCACCCGGAGCGCGTCTCGAGTTCGAGGCGCTTCACCCCAGGGAGATGAAGGCGATGCAGAACGCGTTCGACAAACTCATCGAGGTCGGCATGGACATCCGGTTCCCCCATGTCAGCCGGGTCATGGGAGCTGATCGGATCTGGGAGCTTCGCCCCAGGGCGGGTCGGTCCCGGTCTCGCGCGCTGTTCAGGGTCGTCGGCGGAGCGTTCATGATCGTGGCGATCGGTCCTGAAGCGGGGATCGACCGCCGGGGGTTCAGCAGGGCGGTAGCCCGGGCCGAGGGCCGGCTGGCGGAGGAGGAGCGATGAAGGAGCCGTACGCGGACTGGGTCTCGTGGGAGGACATCCGCGAGGAGCGGCTGAAGGATCCCACGAACCGGGCGGAGTGGGAGCGGACAGCGCTCGCGAGGGCTGTTGCGATCGAGGTGATGCGCTATCGGGCGAAGCACGACCTGACGCAAACGGGGCTCGCACGCCTACTGGGGATGGGGCAGCCGCAGGTCTGTCGTCTGGAGATCGGAGAAGCGAACCCGTCGATCGAGACGCTCGTGCGCTTGGCCCAGGTGTTGGGAACCGAGTTCCTCATCGACATCGCGCCGAACGAGGGAGAAGCCCGACTGGTGCGGGGGGACCTGGATCGTCGCGCGACGAGCGTGCAGCGAACCGAAGGCCGCGGGGCGCGGGTCACGATCGCGACGGCGTGACCGGCGCGGGCCAACGGACACCTGGAGGGCTGAGTGATTCGAGGCGCTTCACCCCAGGGAGATGAAGGCGATGC
>JBKJXU010000057.1:0-2968 GCA_046716145.1 Actinomycetota bacterium | reverse complement strand
GCCTCGCACCGGCGCCGGGATCGCGGCCCATCTGGGTTGCGCCTCTTTGGCCACCCGGCACGCTTCGAGGAAGGTGTCCGCGGCCCCCAGGCGAACCTCCGCGACCGTCTCGTCGAGGTGAGCGGGGTTCGAGATCGTGAGTGTTCCTCCCGGAGCGTTCCCGAGCGGGTTTCCGTTCAGAAGGGATGCGACGGTTCGGGTCGTGCTCATGGGATGATCGATGCTACCGGAGACGGCCTCTGTGACTCCTCGCGCGGTTTGCCCTCGGATCCCTCGGGTAGGGTGGTGGCGAAGGAGTGATGACATGGCATACGTGATCGCTGAACCCTGCATCGACGTCAAGGACAAGGCCTGCGTGGACGAGTGTCCGGTCGACTGCATCTACGAAGGCCCGCGGATGCTCTACATCCATCCCGACGAGTGCGTGGACTGCGACGCGTGCGTCCCCGTCTGCCCGGTGACCGCGATCTTCCCCGAGGACGACCTGCCGGCGGAGTGGAAGCAGTTCACGCAGGTGAACGCCGAGTGGTTCACCGACGTGGTGACCGGACTCGGCTCGCCGGGCGGCGCCGCCCAGGCAGGGCCACAGCCGAAGGATCATCCGGTCGTGGAGGCCTGGGAGGCCGTCTAGCTCATCGGCGCTACGAGCCAGGCCTCCGCGCGCCGTTCGGCGGCGCCCGGAGCTCGGGCATCGGGCGCGCGATGGAGCTTCGACTTCTACGCGGACGTCAAGAACGTCAAGAACGTCAAGAACGTCTGCAGCGCACCGTAGACGACGTGAGCAAAGGAGCTGCCAATGGGTGAGATCGTCGGAGCCGGCTTCGTGTCCCACGTGCCGACCATCATGCTGCCCGAGCCGATTCGGCTGGAGATCAACGACGGCAAGGAGATCAGCCTGGTGCCGGGGCTGCGGCGCCTGCGTTCGGAGGTCCTCGACCGTCTGCGGCCCGACACCATCGTGGTCTTCGACACGCACTGGGAGGTTACCTTCGAGCACATCATCACGGCGCACGAGGGCCGGAGCGGGACGTTCACCTCGCACGAGCTGCCGCGCGGGTTGCGGCAGATCCCCTACGACATGCCCGGTGACCCGGAGCTCGCCTTCGCCCTGGAGAAGCAGGCGGCCGGCCGCGACGATACGTGGGTGCTCGCCTCCGACGACCCGTACCTCCCGATCTTCTACGGCACCGTCAACATCTGGACCTACCTGAACGGCGGCGAGCGGTGGGTCTCGGTCGGCATCAACCAGTGCGGGCAGACGGAGGACTTCCTCCTGCTGGGGGAGCTGCTGGGGAGCGCGATCGCGGAGATCGACCGGCGCGTCGTGCTGCTGGCCTCCGGCGGGCTCACTCACCGGTTCCTCCCGTTCCGGGACCTGCGCGGCCACGAGTCTTCCAGCCTCGAGAACATTCACTCCCCGGAGGCCCGGGCCGCCGACGAGCACGTGCTCGAGCTCCTGCGGGCGGGAGACCACGCGGGCGTAATCGACTGGATGCCGGAGTACAAGAAGCTTGGCCCCGAGGGGAAGTTCGGGCACTATCTCATCATGATTGGTGCGCTCGGCGGGGCGGCGTGCTCCGCGCCGGGGAAGCAGCTCTCCGACTACGAGGCGTCGATCGGCACCGGCCAGGTGCACGTGTGGTTCGAGCGGCCCGACGGGGGGTGGACTGCTTGAGCGTGTGACGCGCCGGAACCATGAAGCGGTCCGAGCCTGAGACAAGGGGGGAAGCAGTGGATGACCAGACCGACTGGGTATGAGCAGCTAGGCGGCAGGAAACTCTCGCTCGCCGACGCGGTGGCGCAATCAGTGGGCTTCATGGGGCCAGTGTTCTCCGCAGCCCGGATCCTCCCGCTCATCGTGGCGGCGCCGCGATCGTGCGTCTCATCCGCTGAACCTGTTCGCCACCCGGGTCGGCGGCGTCGCTGACCTGGACGACGCTCAACCCGAACGGAGGGAGTCCGCTCTTCCCATCGCGCACCACGTCGCCTCGTCGAGGATAGAGGTGCAACGCCGCGTCAGGGTCTCGCGGCGGCACGAGGATCTCGAGCGGTTGAGTCCGGGCCGCCTCGGCGCCGGGGGGTCCCGTCGACGTTAGCCGCCGGTCAGGCGATCCAAGTGCGCCTGCGCCTGGTCGCGCCAGACGAGGTTGCCCTTCCGATCCAAGATGTCGACGCCCTATCGGAGGGTTTCCGCCGCTTCGTCCGCGCTTCATCCTTCCGCCCTCTCGACGCGCCGCCAACTCCCGCACACGAGGACTCGCGCCTACTCACTGTCTCCCGCGGAGCGAAACCGAGTGTGGTGATCACCCCGGTCATCAACTCGCCAGCCTCGGCATCGTCGAGCCCATCATCGCTGAAACGTCTCCACGTCCAGAAGTCCAGCGCGAGGCGTACCAGTGCGCACCCCCGTCGAGTACGAGAAGATGACCCCCTACCCGACCCAGGTGGCGTGATGGATCCCAGCGTCCCGACTCAACGGATCACGGGGCTGAACCGCCCCGGGTTTCATAGAGGCTCGCCTGTTTGAGTCCCCACCCCTTCGGTGGAGACGGAGGCGCGATGGTACTCGTCCTCGAACGCCGCGGGGGTCGTGTAGCCGGGACCTGCGGCGATCTCGCCGTGCAGCCGTCTGTTGTTGAACCAGTCGACGTAGGTGAGCGTGGCGAACTCGACGTCTTCGAGTCCCGTCCACGGCCCCCGTCGGTAGATCAGCTCCCACTTGTAGAGGCCGTTGAAGGACTCAGCCATCGCGTTATCGAACGAGTCGCCCTTGGAGCCGACCGAGGCGACGATGTCGTTCGCGGCGAGGCGCTCCGAGTAGGCCACGCTGAGGTATTGCACGCCCCTGTCGCTGTGATGGACCAGGCCGTCGAGGCCGTCGCCGCCCCGGTTGTGGACGGCCATCTCGAGGGCGTCGATCGCCAGGTCGGCGCGCAGGGACTTCGATGCCTGCCAGCCGACGATCATG
>JBKJXU010000056.1:0-3747 GCA_046716145.1 Actinomycetota bacterium | reverse complement strand
TCAGCCGGGAGCGTCCATGTCCGCGGATCCCCGAGCCTGGCGAGCACGTTGCCGAGCTCGCCCATCGCCCGTGTGGCGGCGGGGATGTCTCCCGCCGCGTGGGAGGACGCGATCGCCTCCTCCAGGGCCTCGGCCGCCTCGGTGTAACGGCCCCTGCTCCGGGCGGCCTGGCCGAACCGGACCAGCGCCTCGGGACGTTCCGGGCCTTCGGGGGTGAGCGCGAGCGCCCGTTCGAGGTTTACGAGCGCGGCAGCGGTGTCCAGACCAAGCGCACGCTCACCGGCCAGGGACAGGAACCGAAGCGCAGGTGCCTCGACCTCGACGGCCTGCTCGGCCTGTTCAGTCGCCTTCGCGAGCTCCAGGGCCGTGGCGTAGTGGTGGGCGAGGACGTCGGCGAGGTCCTCGACTCGCTCTGGTGCCTTGGACTCGATCCAACGTGCGGCGGCGACGTGACGGGAGGCTCGGGAGGCCCTGGGCAGCTGTCCGTAGGCGACGTCGCGTGCGAGCACGTGCCGGAACGCGAACTCAACCTCGCCCTCGATCGAGGAACGCCTCGCCGGACGCACGAGCTCCTTGCGAGAGAGCTCCCGCAGCGTCTCGGTGACCTGGTCGAGGTCACGTTCGCCCATCTGCGCCACCCCGCCGGCCCAGAACACCTTCCCGATCACGGCGGCGTCGGCGAGCATCGACTTCGTGTCTGGAGCGAGCGTGTCCAGGCGTGCGGCGATCAGCGCGTGGATCGAGTCGGGGAACGGGACCTCGGCCCCTTCTCTGAGTTCCCAGCTCGAGCCCTTCTGGACCAGCAGGTCCTTGTCGCGGAGCAGGCGGACGAACTCCTCGGCGTAGAAGGGGTTGCCACCGACGCGGTCCAGGATCGGTTGCTGCAGCTCCGCGGGGATCACGGTGGTCTCGAGCAGGGCCGAGACGAGGCGTGCGGTCTCCTCCTCGGAGAGCGGGACGAGGTTGATCCGGGTCGCGTTGTGCATCCCCGTGGCGTAGTCGGGATCACGCTCGAACAACTCGGGACGTGCGGTGCCAACCACGAGGAGGGGAACGGCCTCGGCTCGGTCCGCGAGGTGCTCCAGGAACGCGAGCATCGCGTCATCGGCCCAGTGCAGATCCTCGAACACGAGCACCGTGGGGCCCTGCTCGGCGATGTGCTCGAGGAACCTGCACCAGGCGGTGAACAGCTCCTCGCGCTCCGCGGTGGAGGTCGCCTCGATCCCGAGCAGCGGGAGCAGGCGCTGGCGGAACCAGGGGCGCTCCTCCCCTTCGGGCAGGACGGTGTCGAGCTTGGAGGTCGCGACGTCTGGGGCGTCGGATTCCATGATCCCCGCGTGGGCCTTGAGGATCTCCCCGAGCGCCCAGGAGGTGATGCCTTCCCCGTAGGGGAGGCAACGACCCTGTCGCCAGGTGATCAGGTCGGGCTTGTCATCGACGTAGTCGCCGAGCTCCGCCACGATCCGGGACTTGCCAAGCCCGGGCTCCCCGACCACGGTGACGAGTTGGGGGGAGTTCGCGGCCACCGTCTTGTCGAAGATCCCTTTGAGCAGGGCAAGATCGATCTCGCGGCCGATGAACGGCGTGTCGTGGGTGCGCGTGAGATCGGTGCCCAGTCGTGCAAGCGGTGATCGGGCATGGAAGACCCGGACCGGTTCGGCCTTGCCCTTGAGGGTGGCGGGGCCGAGCTCGGCGTAATCGAAGATCGCAGTCGTCGCCTCGAAGGTGGCGAGGCCGACCGCCACGCCCATCTCGGGGGCGACGGACTGGATACGTGAAGCGGTGTTGACCGAGTCCCCCGAGAGGAACCCCTCTCCCGAGGCGGCCGAGACGCCGAGACGCACCAGCGCCTCTCCAGTGTTGATCCCGACCCGGAGCTTGAGCGGCGCACCCCCGACCGAGGTCAGTTCCTCGGCGTCCTCGGCGACCCGAAGTCCGGCACGGACCGCACGCTCTGGGTCGTCCTCGTGAGCGGCGGGGACCCCGAAGACCCCGACGACCGCATCCCCGATGAACTTCTCGACCGTCCCACCGAAGGCTTCGATCGCGGAGCGCGCCATCTGGAAGTAGGCGGCGAGCATCTTGTCGACGTCCTCGGGGTCCGCGGACTCCGAGGTTGCGGTGAAGCCGACCAGGTCACAGAAGAGCGCGGTGACAACCTTGCGCTCTTCGGCGGTGGGGCGAACGAAAGCCGGAAAGAGCGGGGTGGCACACTCCATGCAGAATTTCGCCCCGTCGGGGTTCTCGTGACCGCAGTTCGAGCAGGTGAGCACGAGCGATGCTATCCCGCGCCCGCGAGCCGAGATACCTGGCAACCGCCGGGCATGGCCCCTCGATCCCGTACTCAAATGAAGACGCCGACGCAGGAGGACGAACTAAAGCAAATCAGGCAACACTTTGGGCAACATCAGCACGGCGAGAAATGTGAAACCACCGCTGGTCGTGGGAGGCTTGATACGGCGCACTGCCCTGTGTTAGAGTACCGTTGTGCCGCAACGTATCTGGGCCATGCCGCGATCACTTCAAGCAAGAAGATCTCGAGGCCTCACCGCAGATGGCGAAACGCCTCGAAGACATCTTGCGCTCCAAAGCATGAAGGGGACGTGACCCCCCGCCGGGCCGACGACCGGGCAACACTTCGGGCAACGACTTGCGCCTGGCGTACAGCGCGAACGAGACTAGCCACCACGTGAACGACTCCTGCCTGCGGCACTCCTGGGACGGCGATGCCGCACGGGTGGCGAACTGAGCCATGGAGACCCCGCAGACCCGGTACGCGAAGACCCCCGACGGCGTCTACATCGCCTACCGAACGGTGGGCCACGGCCCCATCGACATCGTCTGGCAGTTCGATTGGTTGGGCAACGTCGACACCATCTGGGAGTACCGACCGTACGCGGAGTGGTTCCACGGTCTCGCTACGTTCTCCCGGCTGATCCTGCACGACCGTCGCGGAACGGGAGCATCGAGTCGCAACGTCGACCCCCCCAACCTCGAGACCCGCGTGGCGGACATGTCGACCGTCCTGGACGCCGTCGGCTCCGCGCGGCCGGTCCTCGGCGGGCAGTTCGAGGCCGGCGCGCCCAACGTCTTGTTCGCCGCCACGTTCCCCGAGCGCGTCCACTCCCTCTTCTGGTGGTACCCGGCGCCGCGGACGACCTCGGCACCCGACTACCCCTTCGGTGCGAGCGCGGACATCGTGGCGCGATCCACGCAGGCCACCGTCGATCATTGGGGTACGGACGCCTATGGGTATGCGGCCTATACGGCGGCGGAGCCGGGGGGCGGATCCATCCCATGGGGCTGGCTCAGCCGGCAGACCGCCACGCCCGATGTTGCCGTCGAGATGGACCGGATCTACAACGAGACCGACGTCCGGGGCGCCATGCCGTCTATCACCGCGCCCGTGCTCCTGTTGGCTCGCGAGAACGACCGCGAGGCGCTCGCGTACTACGCCACGCTCCTGCGTCAACCGCAGATCCGGCTGTTCCCGGGTGCGGACGAGTTGAAGGTCGACGAGCAGCCCGCGGTGCTCGACGCCATCCGGGAGTTCGTGGGCATCTCTCCCGCCGCGCCCGAACTGGACACCATCCTGTCGACGGTCCTGTTAACAGACGTCGTCGGATCTACGCCGAAGCAAGCTGAGCTGGGAGACCGACGGTACAAGGGGTTGATCGAACAGCATCACGCGATCGTCCGCGATGCCCTCGAACGCTGGCGCGGTCTCGAGTCTTCCACCGCAGGCGA
>JBKJXU010000055.1:0-3098 GCA_046716145.1 Actinomycetota bacterium | reverse complement strand
TATACGTTCGGGGAGCCCCCGCGCGGGGCGGGGGTGGCCGCGACCGGCGCCGGCGACTGCTTCAACGGGGTGCTCGCGGCGGGCCTGCACGCCGGCCTCGCCCTGCCCGACGCAGCCCGGCGAGCCTCGGTCGCCGCGACGCTCTCGGTGCAGGTCGCCGGGGCGCGCGAAGGCATGCCGACGGGCGCGCAGATCGACGTCGCCATGCCGGTTTGACCCGGCGCACCGGCGGGGACTAGGGTCGCGCGAACCGCTCTGGGAGGGAAGGCAGATGACCATGCCGACAGGTGCTCGCATCCGGCTCGTCGCCGTGTTCGCAACACTCGCTCTGCTCGCGCCGGTGGTGCCTGTGTCGGGCGCGACCTCGGGAGGCTGGTCGAACCTCGGGGGTGCGGGGAAAGGGATGACCGGCATCGTGCTCACCACCCTCCGGGTGGGAGCCAAGCTCTACGTCGGCGGGAACTTCACGAACGCCGGCGGTGTCGGTGCGGCCGACTACCTCGCGATCTGGAACGGCAGAGCCTGGTCGGCGGTCGGAGCCGGGCTCGGCGGCCAGGTGAACGCGATCGCTGTCGTCGGCACGGACGTCTATGCCGGCGGCGCGTTCACCAACGTGGGCGGCGACGGTGCCATCGACCATCTCGCGAGATGGAACGGGGCGGCGTGGAGGGCGGTGGGCGGGGCCACCTTCAACGACGTCGTCTACGCCTTGCAGGTCGCAGACGGCAACCTCTACGCCGGCGGCACGTTCACGGACGCCGACGGCATCGCGGCGGCCGACGGGATCGCTCGGTTCGACCTGGAAGGTACCGCGGGATGGGAGGCCATCACGACCGAGGGAACGCCGATCGCGAACGTCCGGACGTTCGATGTCGAAGGCGACGCCTTGTGGGTGGGCGGGGGCTTCAACGACGGCGCCGGGGTCGCAGCAGCCGACAACCTTGCGGTCTTCGACATGGCGGGAAGCTCCTGGTCTGCCCGGGGCGAGAGCGGCGACCTGAACGCCACGGTGCTCGACGTGACGGTCGACGGTGCGGGCGGGGCATACATCGCGGGCGACTTCTACGACGCCGCCGGGATCTCGGCGGCGGACAAGATCGCGCACTGGACCGGGAGCGCTTGGGAGGCATTGCCGGGTGGCGGTGGCGATCTGGGAGACGAGTCCTCCGTCCACGCCTACGCGATCGTGAAGGACTCGGACACGATCTTCGTGGTCGGGACGTTCAGCGACGCGGGTGGGGACCAGAAGCGCGACGCGATCCAGGCCGTCCGGAACGGCACCTGGCGAAACGTCGGCACGGGCTTCTACGGCGGACCCGTCAGCCAGGGCCCCTTCTACACCGCGACCGTCCTCGGGAACGCGATCGTGGCTGGCGGCGTTCCCACCGACATCGGTGACAACGAGCTCGCCAACTACATCGCGTCCTTCCGGATCCGTCAGCCCGACGCCACGATCGCTGTCGGCATGGGGAATGCCGTAGGCAACAACGTCTACAACACGAACGCGTCCAAGCAAACGGTGAACGCGGATGCAGGGCGCGGTTCGACAAAGTCGTTCACCATCAAGATCGCGAACGACGGCTTCGTGACCGACGGCATGAAGGTGAAGGGCGCTGAGAGCGGGAACGGCTTCACGATCAGCTACTTCGCGGGCGCGACGAACGTCACGTCGGAAGTCGTAGCCGGCACCTACACGCTGGCGGCGATCGCACCCGGGCAGGCCAGGCAACTGACGCTGAAGGTGAAGGTCGGGTCCTCGGTCGCGATCGGAGCCACCAAGGCGGTCCTGGTCAAGGCGACGTCCACCGGCCTCGGGAAACCGGCGGACGCCGTGAAGGCGGTGGTGAAGGTCGCCTGAGTCGCCGAAGCCTCAGCCGCGCGCCCGCTCGCCCTTCGGGTCGTAGAACGGCGCGAGGCTGACCGCGGCCCCGATCATCCGCCCGCGCACGGCCACCTCGGCACGCTCGGGCACCTCGCCGTGCATCCACGCGAGCCCGACCGGCGCACCGAGCGTGCTCCCGTAGGCACCGCTCGTCACGCGCCCCACCGGCTCACCGTCCGCCCAGACCGGCTCGCCGTGCCAGAGCATCGTCGAGGGGTCATCCAGCCGGATCGAGGCGAGCCGGTGATCGCGCGGGGCATGCCGCAGCGCCTCGAGCGCGTCGCGTCCGGTGAAGTCCGCGGTCTTGGAGCGCGACACCGCGAACCCCAGGCCGCTCGCGAAGGGGTCATCGGTCGCACCCATGTCGTGACCCCACGACCGGAAGCCGCGTTCGAGGCGGAGCGCGTCGAACGCGAACGCGCCGGCGTGGCGGAGACCGTGCGCTCGCCCGCGCTCGATGATCGCCGAGTAGACGCCGTGCGCGAACTCGACCGGCACATACAGCTCCCATCCCAGCTCGCCGGTGTAGGAGACGCGCAAGGCCCAGGCCTTCGCCCAGGCCGCGCCGACTTCTTTCGCGGTGAGGAACCCGAACGCCTCGTCGGAGAGATCGGCGTCCACCACGGCCGCGACGATCTCCCGGGCTGCCGGCCCTGCCACGTGCAGCGCGGCGTAGGCGCCGGTCACGTCGGTCACGACCGCTCCGGCCGGCAGCCCCGCGCGCAGCAACCCCTCGGTCCTGCGCTGGTAGACGGTCGGCGCCAAGACCAAGAACCGATCCTCCGCCAACCGCGTGACGGTGGGGTCCATCTCGATGCCGCCGCGGGCGTTGCAGACCAGCGTGTAGACCACACGGCCGACCGGCACGTCCACGTCGGAGGTGCAGAGCCGCTGCAGCCCCGCCAGCGCCTCCGGACCCTGCACGAGGAACTTCGCGTAGGTGGAGAGGTCGAACAGCGCGGCGCTTCCCCGGCACGCCCGTACCTCCTCGGCCACCGGCTCGAACCATGACGGGCGCTCGAAGTCGTAGCGCCACTCGGGCTCGGCGGAGGCGCCCGGCTCGAACCACGCCGCCCGCTCCCAGCCCCCGGCCTCGCCGAACGCGGCGCCCGCCCTGCCCAGCGCTTCGTACAGCGGGGTCCGGCGGGCGCCGCGGCCCACCACGGACAGCAGACCCGGCCAGTGCATCGCGTAGAGACGGCCGAGGGTCTCGAAG
>JBKJXU010000054.1:0-12244 GCA_046716145.1 Actinomycetota bacterium | reverse complement strand
AGGCTCCGGCGCCACCGACGCCCGAGGCTCCACCGCCGCCCGCGCCGGAGGCTCCACCCCCGTAGCCTGCGGCCGATGCACGACGGTCCGGTCCTGGTGGTGGGCGGCGGCCTGGTGGGGCTTTCGTGCGCCTGGTTCCTGCACGAGGCCGGCGCCGAGGTGGCCGTCCTCGAACGCGGCACGCCAGGCGGAGGCGCGAGCCGAGGGAACGCGGGCGCGATCTGCCCCTCGATGACCGAGCCTCTGCCCGCTCCCGGGATGATCCGTGCAGCTCTCGCGGACCTCGGCCGGGCCGACGCGGCCTTGCACGTGCACCCGGCCTACGCGCCGCGGATGGCCGGGTTCATCCGCAGGTTCGCGGCAGCCGTGCCCGCCGAGCGATACGACCGCCGATGATCCGGGGATCGACCTCCGTCCGTTCGCGCTCGACCGCTGAGAGCTCGCGGAGCGGTCGCTCGTCCGCTGCGGTAGCGTGCCGCCGATGGATGAGCTGCTGGTCGGCGGCGCCGTGCTCACGCCGGCCGACGTCGTGGACGTGGCGCGTCGGGGGCGGCGGGTCGCCCTGGATCCGGGCGCTCGCGAGCGCATGGTCACGATGCGGGCCCACGTGGACGCCAAGCGCGACGCCGATGAGATCGTCTACGGCATCACAACCGGCTTCGGGGCGCTCGCGAAGGTGCACATCCCGCCCGCCGACGTCCGACAGCTGCAACACAACCTGGTCCGCTCGCACGCCGCGGGGGCGGGCTCCCTGCTCCCGGCCGACGTCGTCCGCGCGATGATGCTGCTGCGCGCACGCACGCTGTCCACCGGCCACCCGGGGGCGCGACCGGTGGTGGCCGAGCGGATGCTCGACCTGCTCAACGCCGGCATCACGCCCGCGGTCCCGAGCCGCGGCAGCGTGGGCGCGAGCGGGGACCTGGCGCCGCTCGCCCACATCGGGCTCTGTCTGCTGGGCGAGGGCGGCGTGCTCTCGGACGCGGGAACCGAACCGGCCGCCGAGGCGATGGCACGCGCGGGTGTCGAAGCGCTCACGCTCGAGGCCAAGGAGGGCCTCGCGCTCGTGAACGGGACCGAGGGGATGCTCGCGCTCGGTCTGCTGGCGGCCGCCGACCTCGACATCCTCCTGGCCACCGCCGACGTCACCGCCGCGATGACCATCGAGGCCGCGCTCGGCACCGACCGGCCCTTCGCCGCGGACCTGATGGCGCTGCGGCCCCATCCGGGCCAGGCGGCGAGCGCCGCGAACCTTCGGATCCTGATGGCGGGCAGCGCGATCACCGCGAGCCATCTGGAGTCCGACCACGAGGTCCAAGATCCGTACTCGATGCGGTGCGCACCGCAGGTCCACGGCGCCGCGCGGGACGCCGCCGCCTTCGCTGCCGGCGTGTTCGCGCGTGAACTCGACAGCGTCACCGACAACCCGGTCGTGCTGCCCGATGGCCGGGTGGAGAGCGCCGGCAACTTCCACGGCGAACCGCTCGCCTACGTGCTGGACCTGCTCGCGATCGTGGCCACGGGTCTGGCGAACATCAGCGAGCGGCGCACGGCGTGGCTGCTCGCTCCCGGGGCCACGCGCGGGCTCCCGCAGTTCCTCACGCGCGACGCGGGGTTGTCGTCGGGCTTCATGATCGCGCAGTACACGCAGGCGGCGCTCCTGAGCGAGTGCAAGGGTCTGGCGCACCCGGCGAGCGTGGACTCGATCCCCACCTCCGGACACCAGGAGGACCATGTGAGCATGGGATGGACGGGTGGGTTGCAGCTGGCCGCCGTCCTGGAGCATGTGGCCGGCGTGCTCGGTATCGAACTCCTGTGTGCCGCGCAGGCGTTGGACCTGCGCGCGCCGCTGCAGCCGGCGCCCGGGACCTCGGCGGCGCGCGCGGTCCTGCGCACCCGGGTGATGCATCTGGACGCAGACCGTGCGCTCGCGCCGGACATCGCCGCGGCCACGTCGCTGATCCTCGGTGGAGAGCTCGTCGCCGCGGTTCGAGCGGAGGTGGCCCTGTCATGACGCGGGAGATCCGCGCACCGCGCGGCACCGCGTTGACCTGCCGCTCGTGGCCGCAGGAGGCCGCGATGCGGATGCTCATGAACAACCTCGATCCCGAGGTGGCCGAGCGGCCCGAGGATCTGGTCGTGTACGGCGGGACCGGGCGTGCCGCGCGCTCGTGGGAGGCCTACGATGCGATCGTCCGCACACTCACGACGCTCGCCGATGACGAGACGATGCTCGTGCAGTCGGGCAAGCCGGTGGGCGTGTTCCGCACGCATCCGCAGGCCCCGCGGGTGCTGATCTCGAACTCGATGCTCGTGCCGAAGTGGGCCGACTGGGACACGTTCCGGGACCTGGAACGCGCCGGGCTCACGATGTACGGCCAGATGACCGCGGGCTCCTGGATCTACATCGGGACCCAGGGGATCTTGCAGGGCACCTACGAGACGCTCGCGGAGTGCGGGACGCAGCGCTTCGGCGGGACGCTCGCCGGTACGGTCACGCTCACCGGTGGGCTCGGCGGGATGGGCGGCGCACAGCCGCTGGCGGTCACGATGAACGGCGGCGTGGCGCTCTGCGTCGAGGTCGACCCGGTCCGGATCGACCGCCGGATCACGACCCGCTACCTGGACCGCGGAACGGATTCGCTCGAGACCGCTCTTTCGTGGGTCGAGGAAGCCAAGGCCGCACAGGAGGCGGTATCGATCGGGTTGCTGGGCAACTGCGCGGAGGTGCTCCCGGCGCTCGTGGCGCGCGGCTTCTCACCCGAGATCGTGACCGACCAGACCTCGGCGCACGATCCGCTCGGCGGCTACGTGCCGGCGGGGCTCTCGCTCGAAGAGGCGGCGGTGCTCCGCGGAACCGACCCGGAGACCTATCAACGCCGCGCCTACGCCTCGATGGCGGACCACGTCGAGGCGATCGTGACGTTGCAGGAGCGCGGCGCCGTGGCGTTCGACTACGGGAACAACCTCCGTGCCGGTGCTGAGATCGGCGGTCTCGCGCACGACCGCGCCTACGCCTACCCGGGGTTCGTCCCTGCGTTCGTGCGTCCGATGTTCTGCGAGGGCAAGGGGCCGTTCCGCTGGGCGGCGCTCTCGGGGGACCCGGAGGACATCGCGAAGACCGACCGCGCCGTGGCCGCGCTGTTCCCCGATGACGCCCGGCTGCAGCGCTGGCTCGAGATGGCCGCCGAGCGTGTCGCGTTCCAGGGTCTGCCCGCGCGCATCTGCTGGCTCGGCTACGGCGAGCGCGCCGTGGCGGGTCTCCGCTTCAACGAGATGGTGGCGAGCGGCGAACTGTCCGCCCCGATCGTGATCGGACGCGACCACCTGGATAGCGGGTCGGTCGCGAGCCCGTACCGGGAGACCGAGGCGATGGCCGACGGCTCCGACGCGATCGCCGACTGGCCCATCCTCAACGCGTTGGTGAACACGGCGGCCGGCGCACATTGGGTGAGCGTGCACCACGGTGGTGGCGTCGGGATCGGCTACTCGATCCATGCCGGGATGGTGGTCGTCGCGGACGGTACCGACGACGCGCGTGAACGGCTGGAACGCGTGCTCACGAGCGACCCGGGGATGGGCGTGATCCGTCATGCGGACGCGGGCTACGAACGCGCGCGCCAGGTGGCGCGCGACCGCGGCGTTCGCGTCCCGATGGAGGAAGGGTGAGCCTGGCGAAGGCTGGCGCGCTCGCGGGGCCGCGCCTGGCCACGGCGACCACGCAGCCACCTCTGCGCGGCCCCGCGCTGACCGTCGACGTGATGCAGGACGCCGCCATCGCGTGGGACGAGAGCGGCGACATCACCTACGTGGGAGCTCGCGCGGGACTCCCGGCCGGTCTCGAGGTGCACGACATCGGCCCGGGCACCTGGCTCGCCCCGGGGTTCGTCGACCCGCACACGCACCTGCCCTTCTATGGGTGGCGCGCGGACGAGTACGCCGCGCGGCTGGCCGGTGCCTCCTACGCCGGCGTCCAGGGCGAGGGCGGTGGGATCCCGCGGAGCGCCCGGATGCTCGCCGCCGCGTCGGACGAGGAGGTCCTCGCGTTCTCCGAGTCGCTCGCCGCGGAGATGCTCGCGCACGGCACCACCGCGTTCGAGTGCAAGACGGGCTACGGGGGCTCGGTGGAGGGTGAGATCAGGCAGGCGCGGCTGGCGCGCGCGCTCGCGGAGCGGGTGCCGCAGACCTGCACCGTGACGCTGCTCCCATGCCACGCCGTGCCGGACGGGTGGTCGCGCGAGGACTGGGTCCGCGCGGCGGTGGCCGAGATCATCCCGACGGCGGCCGCCGAAGGGCTCGCCGACGCGGTAGACATCTACGTCGAGCCGTCGATCGCGTTCACGCTCGGGGACCTGGAGCGGGTCGCGGCGGCGGCGATGGAGCACGGCTTGGCGCTCCGCGTGCACGCCGACCAACTCGAGGACGGCGGTGGGACCGGGGCCGCCGCGCTGCTCGGCGCGGTGGGTGTGTATCACCTCAACCACGCGAACGCCGATGGCGTCGCAGCCCTCGCGGCGGCGGAGGCGGCCGCGGTGCTGCTGCCCGCCTCCACGTTCTGCCTCGGGGCGCAGCCGGCGCCCGCCCGCGCCCTCATCGCCGCGGGCGCCGCCGTGGCCCTCGGCACCGATGCCAACCCGGGCACCTCGCCCGTGCTGTCGATGCCCGAGACGATCGCGATCGGGTGCCGCCTCTACGGCCTGTCACCGGCCGAGGCGCTCGCGGCCTCCACGGCCAACGCCGCCTGGGTGCTCGGCCTCGGCGCGACCCACGGCCGGCTGGTGGTCGGCGCGCGCGCGGACGTCGTGGTGATCGAGGGCGATGGTCCCGACCATCTGGCGTACCGGCCCGGTCACGACCCGGTGCTCGCCACCTACGTCGGGGGGCGTCCCGGCGACCTGATCTAGGGGCACGTCTACCGCGGCGGCGCGCGATGGCCGGCGCCGGTCGCCTCTTCGAACGCCTTCGCGAGTCTCAGCAGGCCCAGGTCGTCCCACCGGCGACCGACCAACTGGATCCCGACCGGCAGGCCCTGGGCGGTGAAGCCGCACGGGACCGAGATCGCGGGCAGGCCGGTCACCGAGATCGCCCAGCAGGACTCCATCCAGTCCAGGTAGGTCTGCATCGAAGCGCCCGCCACCTCGGTGGGGTACTCGAGGTCTGCAGGGAAGGGAGGCACCTGGGACACGGGCATCGCGATCGCGTCGAAGCGTTCGAAGAAGGCGGCGGCCCGCCCGTCGATCGCGGACCGGTGTGCCTGCGCCGCCGCGATATCGCCGGCGCTCTGGCCGAGTCCCATCTCGATGTTCCACACCACGGTCGCCTTCATCCGGTCTCGGTGACGCTCGAGCAGCGGGCCCAGCGAGGCGGCGAACATCTGCGCGCGGAGCGTGAAGAACGCCTCGTGTGCGCCGCGCAGATCGGGGAAAGCATCCTCGGTCGTGCAGCCGAGGGCTTCGAACACGGGGCGGACGGCATCGACCACGGCGACGACCTCGGGATCGACGGGCATGGTTCCTCCGCACGCCGGCGCCCAGGCGATCCTGGTGCCGGTCGCGTCCGCGCCGATCGGTGGCGTGAAGACAGACCCCGGCTCGGGCCGTGAGATCGGGACGCGCTCGTCGGGTCCCGCGATCGCCGAAAGCAGCAAGGCGACATCGTCCACGGTGCGCCCCATGGGGCCGTCCACCGAGAGATCGTCGCGGGTGTCGGTGGAGGGCCATGTGGGCACGCGGCCCGCGGACGGCCGGAGACCGACGACGTTGCAGAACGATGCGGGGTTGCGCAGCGAGCCGCCCAGATCGCTTCCGTCGGCGATCGGCACCATGCCGGCCGCCAGAGCCGCCGCCGCCCCGCCGGAGGAGCCACCCGCGGAGCGTTCCCGGTCGTAGGGGTTGCGCGTCAGCCCGAAGACCTCGTTGAACGTGTGCGAGCCCGCCCCCCACTCCGTCGTGTTCGTCTTGCCGATCACCACCGCGCCCGCGGCGCGCACGCGCTGTACGAGCAGGTCGTCCGTGGCCGGCACGTTGTCCGCGAAGATGGGGGAGCCGAAGGTCGTCCGGATCCCCGCCGTCTGCACGAGGTCCTTGATCGCGATGGGCAGCCCGTGCAGCGGGCCGGCCGCTTCACCACGCGCGAGCCGTTCGTCGGCCTCGCGCGCCTCGTCCATCGCGCGCTCGGGCACCACCGTGACGATGGCGTTGATCGCGGGGTTCGTCTCCTCGATGCGCGCGAGATGGGCCTCCAGCAGCTCGCGAGCGCTCAGCGACCGCGCGCGCAGCAAGCGGGCGATCTCCGTCGCCGGCAGGGAGCAGAGATCGGCATAGGGCACGGCGGAAGCCTAGTCCGATGCCCACGCGCCGACGAAGCCTCGGATGGTGCCGAACCGCTACGCCGCCCAGGACACGTCGAGGATGTACGTCCCACCGTCGGGCGAGACGTTCACGATCGTGACCTGCAGGCCCGAACCCGGCGTGATGACGCTGTTCTGCGGAGCCTTCTTCGCGCGGTAGTACGCGCCACGCACGGAGTCATCGAACATCGACACCGGCGGCGCGTAGTAGCTCTCGCCGAACGTCCTGCCCGCGCGGTTGCGGTCGTGCAGGGTGATCGTGTGCCCACTGAGGCCGAACGTGGCGTCCCAGCTCTGCCACGTCGGGCTCCACGCTCTGCTCCGCTTGAACGGCCGGTAGATGACGTCGGGATGCGCGTCGACCGGCAGGATCTGCCCGTATCCCGGGTGCACGCTGACGTCGTTATCCGCGAACCGGGAATTCCGGTACCACACCAGCACCCCGTCGGCGAAACACTGCCTCTCGGCCCAGGTGAAGGTCAGGAAGTGCGCCGCGCCACACAGGGCGGTGTCGTTGCGCTTGTACGAGCGCGACTCGATCATGTAGTAGTGGAAGTAGGTCTTCGTGACCGTGCCGTTCTCGGCCACCACGAACCCTCCTTGGATCCACCGGCTCGGGTCTTCCGCCGTGTCGAGCGGACCGCCGTTGATACTGATCGAGTCGACGGCGAAGCCCTGTCCGTTGAAGAAGGGGTCGGTCCAGTACTCGAAGCCCCAACCGTCGGTCCCGGCCGGGAGGGTGGCGGTCACGTCGATCCAGCCGACCGAGGTGCCCGTGATCCCGTTGCCGAAGTTCTGCCCGTTGGGGTCCGTGTCGGTGGACACGCTCGTCTCGGCGAAGTCCCACGTCTGGAACCCGTCGGTCGAGTACAGGACGTAGGCGTAGTCCCAGTCTTGCTCGATGTCGTACCGGGCCCGGAACGCGACCGTCGTATCAGCGGTGAGCGGCGCGTCGAGGAACTGCACCTGATACGGGTCGATGTTGTCCCCCGTGCCCGAGAAATAGAAGAACGGATCGGTGCCGTCGACGGGGAACGTCGGTTCCACCACCTGGTAGTCGGGCAGGTTCACGCGCAGAGCTTGGGAGTTCCCCGCGGTTGCGCCCTCGGCCGGGCCGAGCCGCACCGTGCCTTCCTCGCCCGGTTCCATCTCCGCGAGGTTCCCGTCCAGGAACCCCAGCACCAGCTTCTCCCACGCTCCGAAGTGCGTGGGCTTGGTTCCGAGGAACGGGTCCGCCGAGTCCGCGCCGTAGGAGCCGACGCTCATGATCGTCCAATACGAGGTGTTGTTGTCGCCGCCTCGCGTCTCGTACATGTCGGGCAGACCGAGGTCGTGGGCGAACTCATGCGCGAACACGCCCACGCCGCCGTCCTCGGGTTCGATCGTGTAGTCACCGACCCACAGGCCGGTCCCGGGTACCCGGTAGCCGCCCAGGAGGCAGTCACCCGGGCCCTCGCTGCCGAGGCCTTCCTGCCCCGCGTACCAGCGGTGACTCCAGATCGCGTCCGTGCCCTGCGCGCCGCCGCCGACCTCCTCGCCCATCCCCGCGTGGATCAACTGGAAGTGGTCGACGTAGCCGTCGGACTCATCGAAGTTCCCGTCGCCGTCACAGTCGTAGCGATCCCATACGTCGACGACGCTCGGGGACCAGTCGATGCCCTCGTCGACACCCACGGTGCCTCGAAGGGCAGCGCGGACCACGCGCCACACCGGTCCGTTCAGGTCGTCTCCTCCGTCGCCGGACCCGGGGTCGTTCGCGCCGAACTCGGACTCGGGCGCGTCGATGTGGACCCACCGGGAGACCTGCCCCGTGACCGCGTACCGGCCCGAGGACTGCTGCAGGTAGTAATCGCGCATCGACGGCATGCCGTAGTCGCCGCCGCCGTCCTTGAAGAGCATGTGCCGGTAGTGCCGACGGTTGAAGTGCTCTACCCAGTAGTCGGAGTTGTTCACGGAGCGGTCCGGCTCGGCGATCGAACCTCGCGTCGGGTCGGTGAAGTCCGCGAGGAGCGTCACGATGTGGTCTTCGCCCTCGAGCGCGTAGTCCACGAACGTGCCGTCGGCCAGTCGGACGCGGCCGTCGGCGCGGATCCGTGCTTGTCCGGTGGCGACGGCGTCGGCGGCAGCGATGCGGAGCGCTTGCCACTTCACGACGTGGGCGGGCTGCTCGGGCTCATGGCCCGTACGAACGCCGCCCCCCTTCGCACCAGGCCTGGATACCGCGCCTGCGGTCTGTGCCGCCGAGGCTGCGACGAGGCAGGCGAGCAGGATCGAAGCGAGCAGTCGGCGCACGTGCGGACTCCCTCCCATGAGCGGCGAGCGACCTTCTCCCGGTAGCCCGCCGGTTGTGGATGCGGTTGTGCCGTCTGTGCTACCGCACGGAGCGTGTCGACGTCAACCGGGACGAAAGACCTAGCGACCACTCATGCCCAGGGGCGCAACGGCAACCCGGCTGCCACCCAGCCGTCGACACCGTCGATGACATCCGTGGCGCGATGCAAGCCCAGATCGAGGAGCCGTGACACCGCGAGCGAGGACGAGTAGCCCTCGCGGCACATCAGGATGATGCGCACGTCGTGATCGGTGACCTCGGGCATCCGCCACGGGCTCTGTGGATCGAGACGCCACTCGAGCACGTCCAGTCCGATCGCGATCGCGCCGGGCACCTCCCCCCGCTCGCGGCGATACCCCTCGTGCCGCGTGTCGATGAGGATCGCGCCCGCCCCGTGCTCGCGCGCGGCCGTCGCGGCGTCGACCCGCTCGTAGCAGGCCCGCGCGGCCGCGAGGAGGTCATCGACCGAGCGAGGCATCTGCCCACACCTCCGTGAAGCGAGCGTAGTTCCGGGCGATCGCCCCGACCGCCGACGCCCTGGCATCGGCGTCCCGCCCCGCATCGAAGAACCCACGCACCGCGTCCCACCAGATGCTGCGACCGATCGCGAACCCGTCGAACCCCTCGACGCCGGCTCCAGCCCGGAGCCATCGGTCGACGGCGGCATCATCCTGTCCGCGGCCGAGGATCACGCACGGTGCGCCGGCCACGGCCGCGACGGCCTCGCAGTGCTCGCGTCGCTCGAACCCTTCGATCTTCCACAGCGATGGCGTGACGCCCGCGCCGCGGATCTGCTCGATCGCGTCCACGACGAGACCAGGGCGGACCTCGGTGTCGTAGCCGGGGGCGTCCTGCTCGGGTCGGGCGGGAACCAGGAGTTCCAGCATGAGCGCTCGCCCCGTGTCGCCACAGAGCTCCCCGAGCTCACGCACGCGCTCGATCTGCCGATCGTTCATGGCTCGATCCCCCCCGGGATCGAACCGCACGAGCACCTTGGCCCAGGCCGGATCGAGCGAACGGAGCCGCTCGCGCCAGCCGTCTTCGAAGGCGAGCTCCCGCCGGCCGCTCTCCTCCACCGGGACCGCGACGCGGATCGCTCCGGCGCGGAGCGTCTCGATCGCCCCCGCACCGTAGGTAGCGTCCACGAGCGCCGCAGCGGACTCGCCGGCCACGAGGCGATCGACGACGGCCGCGGCGAGTCCCTCGGCGATCACGTCTTTCGCCGTCCGGGCACGCTCGATGTCTTCGGGCACCGCCTCGCCCTCAACTCCCAGGAACGACCGTATGAACGAGGCCCGGTGGTCGAAGGCCAGGACGAACAGCGGCGTGTGCACGTCGCCCAGGCTATCGGGGCTGCCCTGCCCCGCGCATGGCGGGGGTGGGAGCTATCGCAACCGCTGCGCGAACAGAGAGCTATCCGCTCGCGGGGACGAGCGACAGGGTGCCCTCGGGTTCCTCGGTTCGGTCGACGCCGGCGTCATCCGGCTTCCCCTGGCCGCCGGCGTGTGCGGGGGGACCGTGCTGCATCGAGGCCACCGGCTTGCCGCAGTCGCTCTTGGCAGCACCGGGGACGAGGGTGGGATCCCCGAGCCCGGCTACGGCGCTCACGTAGGACCCGTGGGTCCAGTTGCCCTGGAGGTCGCCGACGTCGATGAGGTCGCACGCGCTTGAGCGCTGGAACCGCTCGATCGTGCGCCCGATGACCGCATCCTGCTTCACGGCGGCCGGGGTCGACGGCTGACCGTCCGTGCCCGGGGTCGCGTCCCCGAGCCCCGAGGAAGCGAGCGCGGCCGATCCAACGAGGAACGTTCCGAGGACGGCTCCGACCATGACGTACCGGCGGTTCATCGGGTCATCCTGGCGCACGATCTTTGCCGTCGCAATAGGCGGAACGTCGCGAAGGAGGATCGTGACGGCCGGGACGAACAGCGGCGTGTCCACTTCGCCGAGGCTCGCGGGGGTGGACTCGCATAGACTCGCGGGCGATGGCGAAGGTCACGATCATCGGCGCGGGCAGCGTCGAGTTCACCCGCAACATCCTGACCGACCTCTCCTCGGCCGAGGAGCTGCACGGGACGCTGCACATCGCGCTGCACGACATCGACGCCGAACGCCTCGCCTACGCCGAGCGCGCCGCGCACCAGGTGATCGCGCGCCTGGACGCCGGTCACACCGTCAGCGCACACCCCGACCGGCGCGAAGCCTTCGACGGCGCCGACTACCTGATCAACGAGATCCAGGTAGGCGGGTACGACGCCACGCTGCGCGACTTCGAGATCCCCCGCCGGTACGGACTGCTCCAGACCATCGCCGACACGATCGGGATCGGCGGCATCATGCGTGGCCTCCGCACCATCCCGGTGATGATCGAGATGGCCGACGAGATGGTCTCGCTCTGCCCCGACGGCCTGCTCCTCAACTACACGAACCCGATGGCGATGGTGCCGTGGGGCATCTGGGCGGGCAGCGACTGGCCGGCCTCGCAGACCATCGGCGTGTGTCACAGCGTTCGGGACACGCACGCCTTCCTGGCCGAGACGGTCGGCGTCGCGGAGGAGCGGGTGGAGTTCCGCACGGCCGGGTTCAACCACCAGTGCTTCGTCTACGTGTTCCGCGATCGCGAGAGCGGCGAGGACCTCTACCCGCGGCTGCGTGAAGCGGTGGAGGCCGACCCCGAGGGGCTCGGCCGGCGTGTGCGGGTGGAGCTCTTCCGGCGGTTCGGGTACTTCCCCACGGAGTCCTCCGAGCATTCGAGCGAGTACGTCCCGTGGTTCCTGCACCATCCCGATCAGGTCGAGCGGTTCCGTTCGGAGATCGACGAGTACGTCCGGCGGAGCGACGACAACCTCGAGGAGTGGGCGGCGCTCAAGGCGCAGCTGGACGCGGGCGAGGACATCGAGCTCGACCGCAACGACGAGCTGGCCTCGCAGTTCATCTTCTCCCTCGAGACCGGGGCCGAGCGGGAGCTCTACGGCAACGTCCGGAACGAGGGCCTGATCGACGGGCTCCCCGAGGACGCATGCGTCGAGGTCCCGGTCCTGGTGGGTGACGACGGCTGGGCGCCTCAGCGCTTCGGCGAGCTCCCGCTCCAATGCCTCGCGCTCAACCGCACGTTCCTGAATACGGTGGAGCTGACCGTGCGCGCGGTCCTCGAAGGATCGCGCGAACTGGTCTATCAGGCCGCTCTGCTCGACCCTCATACCGGCGCGACCCTCACCACGCACCAGGTCGTGGACATGGTGGATGAGCTGCTCGCGGCGCACGGCGAGCTGATCCCCGAACCGATCCGCCGTTCGCGTTGAGCGATGGTCGCTAGCGGGGATAGAACCGCATCAGTTCCATGACCCTGCCGGCCAGCGTGGCCGAACCGGCAAGCATGATTTCGCGCCGATGACCAACGAGCCGACGATCGTGGGTCGCTGCGGGGGAAGGCCGTCGCCCCAGCGCTCCGCCAGCCACGAGGCCAGGAGGCCGTATGCGAGGAACACCACGCCGAACATCGCCAGTTGCACGTCGGCCGGTGTGAATCGGAAGTCCGCGGGGTTGTCTCCGCCGCCACCCAGCAG
>JBKJXU010000053.1:0-4377 GCA_046716145.1 Actinomycetota bacterium | reverse complement strand
CTTCTTCCTCTCCCGGGAGGAAGCGAGCGCGTGGGAGAGCTTGGTCGTCGACGGGGGGGCGCGCCGCGCGGCGCGGGAGGAGCAGGCCAGGTTGGTTGCGCCGCTGCTCGTCGGCAGACTTAAACCGATGCTACGGCGGATGTGGGAGTACTTCCCGCGGCTGGTCGGCGCCGCGCCGTCGGATCGCGCGATCGTGTCGGGGACCCCGGCATCACCGGGCCGAGCAAGTGGACCGGTCCGTGTCGTCCGCGGCCAGGAGGGGTTCGCGGCTTTGCAGCCCGGCGAGGTCCTGGTGGCACCGCTCACGGCCCCGGCGTGGACACCACTCTTCACGCGGGCGGTCGCGGTCGTGACCGACGTCGGCAGCGCGGCGGCGCACGCATCGATCATCGCGCGCGAGTACGGGATCCCGGCGGTGGTCGGCTGCGGCGACGCAACGGCGCGCCTGCAGGACGGGATGCTCGTCACCGTCGACGGCAACACCGGCAACGTCGAGCCGGCGTGAGATCCTCGACCCTGTACGCTGCCGCGGGTGGCACGTCCGCAGCCGAATCGATCGACCTGGATCGCCGGCATCGTCCTCGCGGCCTTGCTCGTAGCCCTGGGTGCATAGCTCCTTTTCGGCAGGGGTGCCGCTCCGGAAAGCGAGGACGCCGCGGCGCTGATCGCCGCCGTCTGTGAGGACGTTCCCCCGGACATGATGATTCGGACCGACGCGTTCGCGAGCGCAGGGAAGGCGGTCGCCAAGGACGCGCAGGCGCTCGCGGACCAAGGATCGGCGGCAGAAGCGCAAGACGCCAACGAACTCGCCGGTCTCCTCCAGGCGATCAGCGACGCCAACGAGGCCCAGGAGGACACGGCGGCACTCTTCGACGAGTTCCTCACGAAGTTCCACGACTTCGGCTGCTAGCGGCACGGACCTCACCTGGATCTGGGTCGGCCGAAGGACTCGCAGTGCGGTCGCCTGCGAGATTAGAGAGTTGCCATCGGGACCTACCCGGTCGGCGGATACGGGTCCTGTCCGTACGTCCACTCCACCTGGAACAGGCCGTCCCGCCCCTGGACCAACACCTGGCTCGGCGGGTTCGCCTGCGCTAGGTCGATCGCCGCCCGGATGGCCAGCCGTTTCAAGGCATGCCGCCGAAGACGGCTGCCGCTTTCCTCGACAACCTTCCAGGCATCACCATCCGAACTGACCAGATACCTACCGCGATCAGGCACGTTCGACCCCTTCGTCGAGCCGACCCCGGTTCGTCTCCCCTGCCTTCCTTGCCGCCAGGGAGCCCGGGTGTTCACGCCGGTGCGGGGTGGATCCCCGTGAACCCTTTCCAGGGCAGGTGGAAAACCAGATGGACCCAACCGGCCCCACGACATCCTTCGGCGACTTCCCAGCGCCAATCGGGGGCCGGTTGGGTCCACCTTCGTGGGGCCGAGACCGCGCTGACGTCACGAGCTGACAGCCGGGATCTTCCGAACGAGTTCGACCGAGGTGTACGCCTGCCAGCCAACGAGCTCCCAGGTGCCCTGCGAGGTAGGCATGTAGGTCTCTCTCTCGACAACAGGGAACCGGTGGCCGGGTCGAAGAGCAGACGTGTCTCGAGGTTGTGGGACTGCACGGAGAAACTCTCACCATCCCGGCCGATCTGGTCGGTATCCGGGCCGAGCAACCGAATCCCGTCTAGCTCCGCGGCGGCCTCGAGTAACGCGGAGCAGGTCGGTCCAGGCAGGTTGCCCTGGGCAAGGAGGTCACCGATCAAGGCGAAGGCGAGGGCATCTCCTTGGCCGTATGTCGCTATCGAACCGTCCCTCAGCGATCTCAAGAGAACGGCCGGGTCGACCGGGACTTCGCGAGCGGCCACCAACGGCCCTTCACCGGGTCCGAACTCATCGCGGATGGATCGCCCAACGGCAGGAAGCGGAGGCGCACCTGGCTCCGACCAGGCTTGTTCATCCTCCGGGCTTGGGAACGTCACGGCTCGAACGACGGACCGCATTTCACCCGAAGCGTCGTCTCGCAGCCACTGATCGATGTCGAGCATCAACCGCACCCTGAGTTCCTTACCGCTCAGGACTTCCTGGGTTTCAGTGCGGAACTCTGACGAGGTCCGATGCAGGTACTCGCCGGGCCTAGGGGCGAGCACCTCGTAGGAGATCGCCGCGAGCGCGTCGAAAGCTCGAGCGGCCGCCGCCTGCGGTCGCACGGTGGTCCATACGAGCGCCGTGACAGCGCCTCGACCGCCCGGCGGATCTCGGACGACGGGATGGACCCTCGGCGGCCGCTGATCTTCACGACCCTGTGTGCGCTCGATTTCTTCGCGGAGGCTTTCTCGAGGTGCTTCTTCGCGGTCGCCGTCATCGGTTCCTCCTCCTGATCCGAGATTGGCGCGGGAGGCGTCGTCGGCCAACCGCCCGGATGGCCCATCACCGGATCCTGACGACCTATCTCGGGACCACGGGATCTGGCCCGGTCACGTTGCCCCCAGCACCTCGAGGAACGCCGCTTCGGTGGCAGGCGACGGGCTCGCACCGAGTTCCGAGGAGAGCTTCACGCGAAGACGCTCGTAGGTGGCGAGCGCGTGCGCGTTGTTGCCGGCCGAGACGTGCGCCCGCATCAGCGTCACGTACGCCTGCTCCCGGAACGGCTCGAGCGCGATGATCCTCTCGGCGTCTCGAGCGCAACCGGTGTGGTCGCCGTTCGCGAACGCAATCTCAGCCCGGCACGACAACGCGCGCACCTGGATCGCGCGAAGGTTGGCCCGCTGCTGCTCGACCCAGTCGCCATCCGCGCCCTCCAGGAACGGCCGACGGGCGATCGCGTTCGCGACGAGCGCGGCGCCGTGCGCAGCCAAGGGATCCCCGTCGCGGAGCAACGCCTCCGCGTCGTGGGCGGCGGCCCCCGCCACCTCGATATCCACCCACGCATCCGGCGGCAGACGCAGCTGGTAACACCCGAACGCGTGCTCGATCGTCGCGGCGGCGCCACTCTCGGCGAGCACGCCCCGGAGCTTGCTGACGATCGCACGCAGGGCGGTGCTCCACGACGCCGGTGGGGACCCATCCCAAAGCACGTCGGCGATGCGCTCGGTCGACAGTGCGTTGCTTCGCTCGGAGGCCAGCAGCGCGAAAGCGAGCCGGCTCTGGCTGCCGGGGAGCCGGCTCTCGGGCACCAAGACGTCGCCGCGCTCGAGCGCGATGTTCCCGGCCAGGTAGATCCGTAGCTGCGGTTCGTCCATACCCTCGAGCGACGCCAACGTTCCGCCAACGCCGCCTCCCTAGTATCCGGGCTCGAGGAGGTGAACACATGATCAAGGAAGTCACCTGTGAGTGCGGGTTCTATGCCCGCGGTATCGAGGAGGACCTCGTCGTCGTCGTCCAGGCGCACGGGACGGCCAAGCACGGGATGGATGTCACCCGAGACCAGGTCCTCGCCCAGCTGAAGCCGGTCGACGCCTGACCCCGAAGACGCCAACGGGAGGAGAGCACCCATGAGAAGTGCACGCATCGTGGCGGCGCTCGGAGCGGTCGTGGTGCTCGCGGCGCCCGTCACCGCAGGAGCCGCGACGGCGAACAGCGCGGCGACCTGCGTCGGGCTCGCATCGGCGTTCTTCGGTCAACAGGGGATCCGCGACGACGTCGCGCACGCGATCGCCGCCGGGTTCGGGATCCCGCCGGGCGCGGAAGTCAGCCGGTTCGCGCACGTCCAGCTCGGAGACACCGCCGCCTGCATCGCGAACGGGCAAGGCTGAGCCGCGGCACCCGGGGAGCCGGCCTCTACGGCAGTTCGAAGGCGTCGATGAGGTCGAGCTCCCCGGGTGAATGCCCGCACTCGGTGAGGTAGCGCGCCACCTCGCTGCGGTGCTGCGTCCCGTGGTTCACGATGTGGGCCAGGATCAACCACCGGGGAACGGACATCTCGGCGTCCAGAGCCAACGACTCCGCCTGTGCGGCCGCATCGAGCGAACCCACGTAGGTCAGCAGGCGCGCGTCCTCCTCGGTGCAGAACGCGTGGATGCTCTCGAGATCCTCGAGCGGAACCTTGTCCCAAAGGTAGGTCTCGCCGACATCGTTGCCCTCGCAGAACTCGCGCCAACTCCAGTTCACGTCGACAAGGTGCCTGAGCGTTTGGAAAGCGCTGCCGTGGTCAAGGTTCGCCGTCTGACGGAACTCCTCATCCGTGAGCTTCGCGGCCGTCGTCAGGATCTGCTCGTTCACCCACGCATGGAAGCGAACGAAGGCGAGCAACGATCCCGCGTCCATCCAGGGATGGTAATCGTTCGACAGGTGACCGCTCGGTCACCGGAAAGACTCCAGGCAGGACTCGCGATCAGCGACGCCGCCGAAGTGCTTCGACATCCCTTCGGAGGACATCGTCGGGCC
>JBKJXU010000052.1:0-4030 GCA_046716145.1 Actinomycetota bacterium | reverse complement strand
GAAGGCGATCAGCCCGACGAGGAGTTCGTTGATGTGCGGATAGAAGCGCTCAGCCTCATTGACCGCGCCTTCGGCGGCCTCGGCCTCAGCCCCCAGGATCGAAACGATCGATGCCAACATCGCCCGTCCTGACCTAGATGATGAACGAGAACGCGATACCGAACAGCGCGAGCGCCTCGATCAGGCCGATGCCGATGAACATGGTGGCACGGACCTGGTTGGCGTACTCGGGCTGCCGGGCCATCGCCTCGACGGACTTACCGATGAGCACGCCCAGACCGATACCCGGTCCGATCGCGGCCAGCCCGATCACGAGCCCCTTGCCGATCGTCGACAACCCCTCGAGGTTGCCGGTGACCTGTGCGAGCAGTCCCAACATCCGTTGCCTCCTTGCCTAGTGGTCCTCAGCCATCGCGCCGCCGATGTAGGAGGCGGTGAGGATGGTGAAGATGAACGCTTGCAACAACGACACGAACACCTCGAAGGCCACGAGGATCACGGCGAGCGGGAACGACACCGCCGCGAACACCCAGGTCTTCGGCCCGTTCAAGATGAAGAACTCGGTTCCCAAGAAGAACACGGCCAGCAGGAAGTGACCCGCCACGAAGTTGGCCGTGAGCCGGACGGCCAGGGTGAGCGGCCGCATCACGATGCCGGTCACGAACTCGATAGGCGGCAGCAGCGTGTACCGAAGCAGTGGCGGAGCGCTGCCGATGATGCACACGAACTTCAGGTACCCGAAGACCCCGTGCTTCTTCATCCCCTGGTAGTTGTAGACGAGCCACGAGATGACACCCAGGACCAGCGGGAACGCCACGCGGCTGTTGTGCGAGAAGTTGACCATCGGCGCCACCTCGAAGAGGTTGCCGATCACGATGTAGAAGAAGAACGCCACGAGCAGCGGCAGGAACCGGTCGGCGTCGTGCCCGAGCATAGGCATCGCCACCTGCTCCCGCACGAACCCCATGCCCATCTCCATCACCGACTGGAGCTTGCCCGGGACCACGGTCGGCGCACGGAACGCGAAGTAGAACAGGCCCAGGACGATCAGCACCGTCGCGGCGACGAGGGCGACCGGGAAGTTGAAGCACGTCGCTCCGTCGCCCACGTAGCACCCGTACACGAAGTCCTCCGTGCCCGGCGGATGGAACTCCGCGCCGACCAACGCCCCGACCAGACCCAGCGTCATACGGTGGACTCCCGGAAGTACCAGAGGTCGGCCTGCATCCGTCCCGACAGGGTCTTCGCTTCGAACACGAGCAGAGCGATCGTGGTGGGAACCACGCTCAGCGCGAAGGCGGTGGGCGAGAACCACGCGGTGGGATCGAGCACCAGCAGCACGGCGACCAGCACGATCATCCGCACGAGGAAACCGCCGAGGGCGACCGCGTAGAGCATCACGGGCGAGATGCGAGCGCCCCAGGCGGTGGCGAGGGCGTTCGCGACGAGGTTGGCCGCCACGATGCCGACCCCGATCGCGGCAGACCAGCCGGCGTGGGACCCGGCGAGCGCCGCGCCGGCTGAGAAGGACACCACCAGGGCCGGGGCGACGAACGGGAGCACGCGACGCATCAGCAGGCGCTCCGGGTCGATCGCGGTCATCCGTCCCCTCTCCCGTACCGGAGCCACACGACGTAGACGCCGAGGGCGGCTCCGAGCACCACACCGATCGCGACGAACACGCCATCGGTCCCGAACACGAGATCGAGCAGCCACCCGATCCCACCGAGCGTGAGCATCGAACCGATCATCTCGGTCGTGATGGCCCAGCCGGTGCCCATCCCCGACCAGCTGGAGCGACTCTGCGGGTCCGGGGCCATGAGCGGGCGCAGTATAGCCAGCGCGTCCGAGAGCCGTCAAAGCCGGAGAGGGCCGTTCCTGCAGGTCAGAGGCTATCTGCTCGTGCGCTCGTGAAAAGTTTCACGAGCCTTCGGAACGATCGCTCAGACGTAGAACTCCGAGAACGCCTCGTTCCACAGCGTGATCTCGTCATCGGTCGTGAGCTCGCGGTAGGTCTTGAGGGCCGCGAGGTCCTTGTCGTCCGGGAAGACCAGCGACCCGTTGGCGACCGTGAGCAGGGCTGCGCGCTCCTCCTCGGTCTCGGCGTGCTCGGCCATGTCCAGGAGCACGTCCCGGGCGCCGGGGACCGGGGTGACGTAGTTGACGTAGGCGGCGATCAGCGCCGCGATCGTGGGGTCGAACACGAAGTCCATGAAGCGCATCGCGTCGACGGGGTGCTCCGCGCGCTTGGGGATGACCATCGCGTCTGTCCACAGGATGGCGCCCTCATCGGGGACCACGAACTGCAGGCCCTCCTCGGCGCCGATCGCGTTCGCCTGGAAGATGTCGCCCGACCACGCCATGGATACGGCGACGTCGCCGTTGGCGAGCCCGTGGACGTAGTTCTGACGGAACGAACGGTTCACGATGCCGTCGTCGCGTTGGGCTCGCAGCTTCTCCGCGGTCCTCGCCCAGTCATCCGGGGTCGAGGTCTCCGGGTCGATCCCGGCCGCGATCATCGACAGGTTGGGCAGGTCGACCGCGTCACCGAACATCCCGACGCGGCCCGCCCACTCGGGGTTGAAAAGCTCATCCAGGCTCGTCAGCTCCCTTCCGGTGAGGGCTGGGTTGTACGCCAGACCGGTGATACCGGACTGCCACGGCATCGAGAAACGTGCGCCGGGGTCATAGGGCGGATCCAGGAAAGGCTCTGCGACGTTCTTCTCGAAGTTCGGCCGCTGCGCCAGGTCGAGTGGCTCGAGGTAGTCCAACTGGGTCAGCTTCGTGAGCGTGACGCCGTTGGTGATCACCATCACGTCCCAGCCGGTGGGCCGCCCGGAAGCGAGGTACGGCGCGATCTGCTGGTAGAAGGCCTCGGCGTCGGCGATGACCTCGCGGTAGTCGACCTGGATGCCGGTCTCGTCGGTGAAACGCAGGAGCGACGGGCGGATCATGTTGCCGTTGAGATCGCGATCGCGGTCCAGGTACAGCGGCCAGTTCGCGACGTGGACGACACCCTCCGGATCGCCATCGAACCCTCCCGCTGCACGTGCGCATGCGGCGAGCACCGGGCCGAGCGCAGCTACGCCGGCAGCGCCGCCGGCGTTGCGCAGGAAGGACCGCCGGGACATCGCGGTCCGCATCTTCATCCCGTTCGTCATGGCTCATGAGGCCGGAGGTTCGGGCCGGCCCGCGTGTGCTGTATCGGCACGGTTCGGGCGAACCTTACCGGGCGAACCAGGGCTCGCTCAGGCGGCGCGCTTCCGCCCCGCACGGACGATCTGCAGGCCCGCCACCAGGATGCCGGTCGAGAAGAGCACCGTACCCCAGACGTTCACATGGGGAGGAACGCCCAGCTTGGCCGATCCGTACACCCAGGTGGGGAACGTGTTCTTGGCGCCGCCCACGAAGTTCGTGATGACGAAGTCGTCCAGGGACAGGACGAAGGCGAGCATGTAGCCGGCGACGATGCCGGGGATGATCAGCGGCAGGGTGACCTTGAAGAACGCCTGTATCGGCGTGGCGTACAGATCCTGCGCGGCGCTCTCCAGCGCATCATCGAGTCCCTGGACGCGAGCACGGACCGTGATCGCGACGAAGGCGACCGCGAAACCCACGTGAGAGAGCCAGATCGTGGCGTAGCCGAGGTTGAGGACGTCCTTGGACCCCGGGATCGACTCGCTGATCTGGATGAACATCGCCAGGAGCGAGGAGCCTAGGACGATCTCGGGAACCGCGATCGCCAGGAAGATGACGAAGTTGAAGCCCCCGCGGCCCCGGAACGAGTAGCGCCCCAGCGCGAGACCGATCAACGCGCCGAGGATGGTGGCGACGAACGCCGCCGTCAAGGCGATCCAGACCGACGTCTTCAGGGCGCTGTTGAGCGAGGGGTTCGACACGATCTCCCGCCACCACCGCACGGTGCAGCAGGTGAACTGCGCCGTCTGGCGTTCGCCCCGCAGGTCGTTGAACCCGTACAGGATCATGAGCGCGACCGGGCTCGCGAGGTAGGTGATCATCAGCCCGGTGA
>JBKJXU010000051.1:0-6317 GCA_046716145.1 Actinomycetota bacterium | reverse complement strand
GGGGGGCGCCCCCCCCCCCCCCCCCCCCCCCCCCCCCCCCCAGGGTTCCCAACTAGTGAGGCGAGGTGCTCCCGCCGGAGTGCGGGAGCGCCAGGTAAGGGAACGTGCCGTCGAACAACTCGTCGTTCGCATCGACGTTGTCACCCAGGCCGGTGTCCTGTCCGACCAGGATCCCCTCGACCACCTGCAGGGCGATGTCGATCACGTCATCGTCCAGACGGCGGCCGTTGGGGAAGCCGGCGACGTCGCCGGCGATGACACCGAGCGTCGAACACGCGTCGGTGCACGGGGCGATCGACATGTTGAGCCGCAGCTGCTCGCTGGGCGTCACACCCGCCGGCTGGTTCAGGCCGTCGACCCCCGTGAGGAACACCGCGACCAGGTCGTCGCGAGGTGTCGCCGGAGCGGGGATGGCGTAGACCGCCTCGATCAGGCGGGCGAGCTCGGGGTCGGTGACGTAGGACAGGAACTGCCCGTCGTCCGCCGGCCTCGAGGCGTTCCACGCGTCCTTCTTCGACACGGGGATGACCACCTCGTTGACGAGCGGCATGCCCAGACGGGAAACCTGCTTCCAGCCACCGCCGGGGATCTCGCGTGCCGTCGTGGTCCAGATGCCGACGATCGGGTTGGCCGTGGCGTCGCCGCCGTCTGCCAGCTTGTTGTTCGGCACCTGCATCGCAACCGCGTTCACGTTGAAGCCCTCGAGCGTGTCGTCGCCGACCTCGGAGAGGTCGCCCCCGTACAGGAGGTCGAAGACCCGCAGGTCCAGGAAGAACGGATCGTCGGCCTGCCCGGCGAAGTAGTTGCTGGAGCCGGTCGCGTAGATCCCCTCGTCTCGCAGGTCGTCGTAGTCCGGCATCGAGGCGGGGCCTACATGGCTTGGCACGGCGATCGCGTCGTCGACGACCGTCGTGACCCGGTACGGGTCGCGCTTGATCCGGACGACATCGTAGGTCTGATAGAAGTTCAGATCAGGGTCGTCCAGCGAGGTGACCTGCCCGGTGTTGTACAGGAACGTGTCCGGGTTGCGGTAGTGGTTGGAGAACAGCCACCGGTAGATGAGATCCGCCTTCGCGTCGCCGTCGTTGTCGATGCGGACGTCGTAGCGGACGCCCTCACCGAACGGGTAGAAGTTCGGTCCACCGGCAGGCTCCTCGAACGGGATCCAGTTGCTGATGATGGTGGTCTTGCTCGGTTGATCGGGACTCACGAACGCGTACAGGTCGGTGCTGTCGGCCTGCGGGTCGTTCGAGATCAGTGGCGCCTCGCGGTGGCTGGATGCTCCACCCGGTACCGGCCCGAGGCCGGCGAAGAGCCCGACGCCTACAGCGGCGGTCGAGGCGAGCACCGCGATCTTCCGCATCGTGTGCTTGGTCCGTGACAAGGGTTCCCTCCTTCGGTGTCGTCTGGTCCGGACCGGCTGCCCCTGTGGCGGCTCGCACGGGTTCCCCACCCTTTCTCCCCGCGGGTCCGGTGTTGCTTCGCACGGGACCCGCGATCGGATCACCCGGAGGCGGGTGGGCTCAGGCGCAGGGGCCGATGACGGCCTGCAGCCCGCGGTGGTCGCTTCCCCCGACGTCGAAGACGTCCGGATCGGAGGCGCACCACGAGCGGCCGACGAACAGGTGATCGATCCGCAGCATGGCGAGACGCCAGACGCCGCCCGCGTAGGTGTTGTGGGCCGTCGTCCCCGCGCGCATCACATCGCGGAAGCTCGCATCCATGCGCCGATAGCCCGACGTCCGGTCGGACAGGTTGAAGTCACCCACGATCACGACCGGGCCTTGCTCAGCGAGTTCGAGTGCGACCTCCTCGATCTGTTCGACCTGGCGCGTCTGGGCCGCGAACGTGGTCGCCGACGACGGGTTCGGCGCATGCAGCACCAGGACCGACACGGGGGAGACCTGGGGAGGGAGTACGCGCACCAGCATCGCCCGGCCTTCGGGGAGCGCGTCGGGCGGGTCCAGGAGTTCAACCGGCCAGATCGCGTGCAGGAGGAGCTGCCCGTCGTCCACCTGGAACCGATGTGTCGTGTCCGCGATCTGGATCGCGTCGCGGAACGGCTCGGTGGCTTCGACGGCGACGACGACGTCGGTGCCGCGGTCGAGCAGATCGTCCACCGCCTCCTCGGGCTGATGGTTCTCGTCATACACGTTGGCGAAGGCGATCGTGATCGGGACGGCGGGCGCGGTCGCCTCGTGCGCGCGGCGGGGTCCGAGGATCGCCGCGGCGGTCATGCACGCGAGGGAGAGCGCCATCACGGCGGGGAGCAACCGCCGGGTGAGACCGGCGATGACCAGCAGGGCCACGCCGGTCCCGAGCCCCAGGGCGGGGAGCACCACCGCGACGGCGTTCAGCGCCGGTCTCGCGTCGCGCACCAGGAACCATGCCCATGGCGCGAGGGCGCCGAGGAGCATCAGCGAGCGGCGGAGCAGCTTCGTGGGCGACACGGTCATCGAGCCTACCCGGCCATATGCGATGCTCCGGGCTATGACCGACACCCCCGACTTCCGCATCGAAGGCTCCGAACTCCGGGGTGAGGACGAGTACACCGAGTTCGCGAGCGAGGACCTCCCGTACTACTCGGATTGGCATGGCTCGTTCGAGAAGTTGCCGTGGGCCCGCGACGACGATGCGCTCCGCGCCGCGGGAGCCGACGTGGCCATCGTCGGTGCCCCGTTCGATGAAGGGGTGTCCTCGCGCCCGGGGGCCCGGTTCGGGCCGCGGGCGATCCGGATGGCGCCGACCGCCTGGAGTTCCACCGACGCGTGGTCGATCCAGCTCCAGGCCGAGCCCTACGCGAAGCTCACGGTGGTCGACGCGGGCGACGCGCCGATCGTGCCGACCCGGTTCGACCGGGCGCTCCGCGTGATCCACGAGAAGGTCTTCCGCGTCGCGAGTGCCGGGCCGATCCCGATCGTGCTCGGCGGCGACCATTCGATCACGTACCCGAGCGCCGCCGCGGTAGCTCGTCACGTGTGGCCGCGCAAGGTCGGGGTCATCCACTTCGATGCGCACGCCGATACCGGCGCCGATCAGTGGGGGAACCTGCACGCGCACGGCCAGCCCATGCGCCGGTTGATCGAGGAAGGATGGGTGGCCGGAGCGAACTTCATCCAGGTGGGGCTCCGTGGCTACTGGCCCGACCGCGGGACGTTCGCGTGGATGCGCGAGCAGGGGATGCGCTGGCACGCGATGACCGAGATCGAGGAACGCGGGAGCGAGGCGGTGATCGCGGACGCGATCGTTGAGGCGCTCGACGGTCCGGACTGCATCTACCTGTCCGTCGACATCGATGTCGTGGACCCGGGGATGGCACCGGCCACGGGGACCCCGGAGGCCGGTGGCATGCTCGGGCGTGAGCTCCTGCGTGCTGTCCGCCAGATCGTCAGCCAGGTTGACCTCGTGGGCATGGATGTCGTCGAGGTCTCCCCTCCCTACGACCACGCCGAGATCACCGCGATCTTGGCACATCGAACCGTGATGGAGGCGATCAGCGCCCTCGGCGCGAAGAAGCGCCCGTCGTGAGCACCCCGGCGCTCGAGGTACGGCTCCGTGGAGCGATCCGCTCCATCGGGGGCCACATGGATGTGTGGGCTGTCTTCGAGGATGCCGCGCTGTTCGGGGCCGTGGTGGATGCGTTGGCAGGCGGTCTCGAACCGCTCGAGCCGAGGTCGATCGTGGCGGTCGAGTCCCGGGGGTTCCTGCTCGGAGGTGCAGTGGCGGCGCAGCTCGGCGTGGGGTTCGTCGCGGTGCGCAAGCCCGGCGCCATGTTCCCCGGCGAGAAGCACACCGTCACCACGGCACCGGACTATCGAGGCAACCGGACCGAACTGCGGATGCTCGTGCGCTCGATGGGCGACGGCGACCGGGTCGCCATGGTCGATGACTGGATCGAGGTTGGCGCACAGGCACTGGCGGTCCGCGAACTCGTCGAGGCTCGGGGGGCGTCGTTCCTCGGCTTGGCAACCATGGTCGATCAGGCGAGCGAGGCCGTCCGCGACGCCGTGCCCGTGCTCGTGTCGCTGGTCGACGCCGACACGTTGCCGGACGACGACGCATGACCGGCCTGGAGCAGGAGTTCGCCGACAACAGGCGTCTGTGGGACGCGTGGACCGCGATCCACACGACGGGGGAGTTCTACAACGTGCAGCGGTTCCGTGACGATCCTCACGACGTCCGGATCGAGCCGTGGGAACGCGAAGAGGTCGGCGACGTGGCGGGTAAGACCCTGCTGCACCTGCAGTGCCACTTCGGGCTCGACACGTTGTCGTGGGCTCGGCTGGGTGCCGCGCACGTGACCGGTGTCGACTTCAGCGAGCCGGCGATCGCGTTCGCGAACGAGCTGGCGGCCGAGACCGGCCTCGCGGACCGCTCGCGGTTCGTCACGGCCAACATCTACGACCTGCCCGGCCCACTCGCGGGTGAGACGTTCGACGTCGTCTATACGGGCCGCGGGGCGCTGTGCTGGCTCCCGGACCTTCGGCCGTGGGCCGAAGCCGTCGCCTCGTTCCTTTCGCCGGGAGGGGTCTTCTACATCCACGAGGCTCACCCGATCATGTGGGCGATCGCCGACGAGCAGCAGACCCCCAACGATGTCCACTTCGGGTTCGACTACTGGGGCGACGGCACGCTCTCGTTCCCCGTCGAGGGGTCCTACGCAGACCTCACCGCCGATGTCGATGCCGAGGTAGAGCATTCGTGGCTGCACTCGCTCGGCGAGATCGTCACGCTGCTGGCCGACGCAGGGCTCCGGATCGAACTGCTCGATGAGAAGCCCGTCCTGGACTGGCCGGCGCCGTTCCTGGAGCCCATCGGCGGCGGGCGCTACGGGTTCCCTGCCGGCTACCGCGAGCGGTTCCCGCTGATGTACTCGTTGCGCGTGCGCAAGCCTGGGTAGGCGCCTCAAGCACCGAGTCGGCCGCGTCGAAGCCTCAAGCGTGATCGAGCCGCAGCCCGTGGGTGAGGCGACGGCGGCGTTCCGTCGCGTCGTCGACAACGTCCGCCTCGTCATCGCCGGCAACGACGATGCCGTGGAGATGGCGGTCCTGTGCCTGTTCGCCGACGGCAACCTGTTGCTCGAAGGTGTGCCCGGTGTGGGCAAGACGACGCTGGCCCGAGCATTGGCGGTATCGATCGGCGGTGACTTCTCGCGCATCCAGGCGACGCCGGACCTGCTGCCGTCGGATCTGACCGGGATCAGCGTCTACGAACAGGTCCGCGGCGAGTTCCGCTTCGTGCCCGGCCCTGTGTTCGCCAACGTCGTGCTGGTGGACGAGATCAACCGGACGACGCCACGGACCCAGTCCGCCCTCCTGGAACCGATGGAGGAGCGCCAGGTGACGATCGAAGGCGTCACGCACCCCCTGCCGAAGCCCTACGTCGTGATCGCGACGGAGAACCCGGTGGAGCAACACGGCACCTATCCGCTCCCGGAGGGCCAACTCGACCGGTTCGCGCTGGCGATCTCGATCGGCTACCCGGATGCCGGCGGGTCCACCGATCTGGTCCGCCGGCAGCTGTCCACCCATCCGCTCGAGGACCTCGAGCAGGTGAGCGGCCCCCAGGAGATCGCGTCGTGCCAGCGCGCCGTCCGTGAGGTGTTCGTCGATGATGCCGTGCTCATCTATGCCGTCGCGTTGGTCAACGCCAGCCGCGGCGCGGCGGAAGTGGCGCTCGGCGCGTCGCCGCGAGCGAGCGTGTGGCTCGTGCGCGCAGCACAGGCGCGCGCGATGACGAACGAACGCGACCACGTGCTCCCCGACGACGTGAAGGCGCTCGCCGTCGCCGTCTTGGCGCACCGGCTGATCCTCCGGCACGGGCGTGGGGGGATGGGCACCGCACGCGACGTGGTCCGCCGGATCCTGACCGAGGTCCCGATCCCGCTGCACACGACCCTGGAGGGGTGAGGTCCGGTGCGGCTGCGCAAGCGGGCGGGAAGCCTGCTGATCGGCGCTGTCGTTCTCTTCCTGATCGGCACGAACGTGCAGGCCGGGATGCTCTTCGTGCTCGCGGCGTTCCTGCTCGGCGCGCTGGCCGCCGGGTTCATCCTGCCCATGGCAGCGCTCCGTGGTGTGGAGGTCTCGTTGCATGCCCCCGTCGAGGCGGTGCAGGGGGAGGAGGCCCTCATCGAGGTCACCCTGCACAACCGCGGACGTGGCGTGCGGTGGTCCCTGCTCGTGGCCGATGAACATCTGGAACGCGCGGAGGTATTCGTGCCGGCGGTCGAGCCCGGTGGACCGGTGGCGCTGACCACGGTGCGGTCGTGGGGGGGGCCCGGGGCGCCCGGCCCCGGGGGGGTGCAGGGGCGGTGGGGG
>JBKJXU010000050.1:0-6878 GCA_046716145.1 Actinomycetota bacterium | reverse complement strand
CTGCATCGCCAGCGCACGCACGATCGCGACCCGCTGCTGCTGGCCCCCCGAAAGCCGGTCGGGGAACTCTTCGGCCTTATCGGCCAGTCCGAAGCGCGCGAGCAACTCGTCGGCCCGCGCCCGGGCGTCCGCGTCGTTCAGCCCCAACACCTTGCGGGGCGCCAAGGTCACGTTGCGTCGCACGTTCATATGCGGGAAGAGGTTGAACGATTGGAAGACGATCCCGATCCTGCGGCGGACTACGTTCTGATCCACCCCTACGGCGGTCACTTCGTCCTCCCCGATCCAGATATGGCCGGCGTCGACCGGATCGAGGAGGTTGATGCAGCGCAGCAGCGTCGACTTCCCCGACCCGGAGGCCCCGATCAGACACACGACCTCGTGCGCCGCGACCTCGAGGTCGATGCCCGCTAGGACCGTGTTGGACCCGAACGATTTCGCCACACCTTGCACGCGGAGCATCTGGCTGGTCATGGGGCCCCCGTGGCGGCACGTCGGCGACGATCGCGCGCCAGCAGGTGGTCGGTGAACCTCGCCAACGGGATCGTCACCAGGATGAAGAGGATCGCTGCGACGGTGAGGCTCGAGTAGTTGAAGCGGTACGAGGAGTAGATCTGGGCGGCCCGGGCGGCCTCGACGACCCCGAGGACGGAGAGCAGCGCCGTGTCCTTCTGCAGGCTCACGAAATCGTTGAGCAGCGGCGGGATGACGCGGCGCACCGCTTGAGGCAGGACGACGCTCTTGAGCGACTGCGCGCGGTTCAGCCCGAGGGAGCGGGCGGCCGCCATCTGGCTGGGATGGATCGACTCGATGCCCGCCCGATAGACCTCGGACACGTACGCCGCATAGGACAGCACCAGGCCGGCGGTGCCGTAGACGATGGGGTCCTGGTCGGAGAGCCCCGGGATCCGAAGCGCCTTGATCCCGAAGCCGAAGACGTAGATGACCAGGAGCAGCGGTGTCCCGCGGAACAGATCCGTGTAGACGATCGCGACGAGCCGCAGCGGGAAGAACGCCGGACCGGGGATCTGGCGGATCACCGCGATCACGAGGCCGAGGATGAGGATGAGGACCTCCGCTATCATGAAGATCTTCACGTTCAGGGCGAACGCGGTCCATACCGACGGGAGCCCTTCCTCGGGCACGCCGCGGAAGGCCTCGCGCATGGCATCCCAGTTGAGGAAGCTCTCGCGCACGGCGGCGAACCCAGGCGACAGCACGACGATCGCGGTGAGGACACCGAAGAAGACGATGGTGCTGGCCGTCGAGACCAGGAACGGGCGGTTACCGAGGAGCTTGGAGCCGCGCTGCTCGGGTTGCACCGCCCGCCCAGGTCCCGTCATCGAGGCCGGCCGGCGCTACGTGATGACCGGAACCGCCTGGTAGTCCGACAGCCAGCGGTCCTGCAACTCCTGCAACGTCCCGTCGGCGGCGATCGCGGCGAGAGCCTCGTTGACGCAGGTGACGAGCGGGTTGCCCTCTTCGAACAACAGCCCCAACTCCTCGACGGGGGCGAACTGTCCGACCAGGTACCCCTGGGGCGTATTGAAGTTCGCCTCGTAGTAGGCGGTGGGAAGGTCGAGAACGAGACCATCGACGTCACCGTTTCGCAGCGCAGCCTTCGCATCGTTGGTCGTTTCGTAGACCGACGCCGGGGTCGTCGGCTGCAGGACGGTGCTGATGAACTGCAGGCTCGTCGTACCGGTCTGCGCCCCGTAGATGCCGTCCTTGAGCTCGGCGATGGTGGTGGCATCCTGCAGCGGCGATCCCTCGAGGACCATGAGCCCCTGCGGTAGCTCGTAGTACCCGTCGCTGAAGTCCACCGCTTGGTCGCGCTCCTCGGTGATCGCGATGTTGTTGATATCGAAATCGAAGTCCTTGGTCCCAGGGGCGTAGGAGCTGTTGAAAGGAACGACGACCCACTTCACCTGCGAGGCATCGAAGCCCATCCGATCGGCGATCTCGTAGGCGAGTGCGCCTTCGTACCCCTTGCCGTTCTCGGGCGTGTTCTTGATGATCCACGGCGGGAAGGACGGGTTGTCCGTCCCGACGGCCAACGTGCCCGGGGTCAGGAGGTGGAGGTCCTCGACTGCGCAGGAGGCGGGCGAGGCACTGGTGCCCGACGATCCACCGCCCGGTTCGCTCGATGATGCCGCCGCACATCCCGTTGCGAGCATGCTGAGAAGCACCAGACCCAGGAACACTTTGCGCATCAGCGAACCCCCTCGAGAAAGAACTACCTGCGGCCGACGCGCGGAGCCTAGCAGATCGCCTCTACCTGCGGGGCTCCCACGAGAACGTGCGGATGGCGATGACCAGACCGGCGATCCCCCACGCCGCCACCACCGCGATGTCGGACCATTCCATGGCGAAGGGGTGGATGCCGCTCCCGGGCAGGGTGTAGCCGCCCAGGAAGGAGTTCAGCATCGCGTCCACGAGGTGCTTGATCGGGAAGATGTCGGCGACGGTCGTCATCCACGTCGGCGCGTTGTCGCCCATCGGGATGAACACCCCGGAGATGAACAGCAGCGGCAGGATGCTCGCGTTCACGATGGGCGGGGCCGCATCGGCGTTGGGCACGAGCCCGGTGAGCGCCAGCGCCAGGGCCGCCAGGGCCAGCGAGCCGACCAGGAACGCGACGATGAACGCGACGAGCGAGCCACCGGTCGGCAGCGTGACGCCGTAGACGATGGCACCGAACAGCATCATCACCACGACCAGGATGGCGCCGACGATCATGCCGTGCGCCACCCTCGAGGTGAGGTAGGCCCACGATGGGAGCGGCGTCCCGCGTAGGCGCTTCAAGACCCCCGAATCGCGGCTGAACACCGTCGTGATGGCGATGTTCGTGTAGCAGGCGCTGATAACACCGAACGCCGACATCACCCCGACGAAGTAGGTGGACTGCGAAAGGTCCGTGCCCTGCAACGGCACCTCGCCCCCGCCCAGGAGCGACGTGAAGATCACGAGGAACATCAGCGGGAACGCGAACGTGAAGAAGGCAGACGCGGGGTTCCGCCAGAACGCCTTGTTGGTGAAGCGGAGTTGCCGCAGGACCGCTCTCACTCGGTGCCCTCCTCTCCCCCGGTCAGATCCAGGTACACGTCCTCCAAGGTCGGCTGGGTCACCTCGAAGACGTCGAGCGTCAGCCCCTTCGCGAGCGCCCACCCGGTGATGTCGTTCGCCGTCCGCGTCGCATCCGACGTGCTCAGCGCCAACGATCCGTCAGGCTGGGATGTCTGACCCCACGAGGGCGGCTCGGGCGCTCCGGACGGCACGCGGAACCGGACGCGCGTCTGCATCCGGTCGCGGCCCGCGATCGTGTCGGGCGTGCCTTCGGCGACGATCTCGCCCCTCGCGATCACGGCGACGCGATGCGCCAGCACCTGCGCCTCGTCCATGAAGTGCGTCGTGAGGAAGACCGTCTTCCCGAGCGCGGTCAGGTTCTTCATGATCTCCCAGGCGTTGCGACGGGCGTTGGGATCGAACCCCGTCGTCGGCTCGTCCAGGAAGAGCAGTTCGGGGTCACCCGCGAGCGCCACCGCCACGTCGAGCCTCCGTTGCTGACCACCCGAGAGCTTGTTGACACGGGAGTCGCGCTTCTCTCCCAGACCGACCAGGTCGATGACCTCATCGATGTCACGAGGTTTCGGGTAGTAGCCGGCGTAGAGGTCCACGGTCTCACGCACCGTGAGGAACGGGTCGACCCCGGTGGACTGCAACACGATCCCGACGTGACGACGGTAGTCCGACCCCGCCTTCGCCGGATCGTACCCCAAGACATCCACCTCACCGGCGGAACGGTCGCGGTACCCCTCCATGATCTCGACGGTGGTCGTCTTGCCTGCGCCGTTGGGCCCGAGCAGCGCGAAGACCTCGCCGCGCGCGACCGTCAGGTCGATCCCCTTGACCGCCTCGACGTCGCCGTAGGCCTTCCGCAGGCCGCGGACGCTGATGACGGTGTCTCCCCCCATGTGTCCCGAGCCTATCCCCGGCCGAACCCGGCGGCCACGTCCACGAGGTTGTGCAACGGCTCGCCCCGGACATACCGGCCGAGGTTGTCGACGAACACGGCGACCACCTGCTCCTCCCAGTCCGCGACGTCACCGCACACATGCGGCGACACGATCACGTTGGGGGCCGACCACCACGGCGAGTCCGCCGGCAGCGGCTCGCGATCGAAGACGTCGAGCGCCGCCCCTCCGAGATGACCACCGTTCACAGCGGCGAGCAAGGCTTCCTCGTCCACGGTGCCACCGCGCCCCACGTTGTAGAACACGGCGCCGGGCTTCATCGCGGCGAACGCGGCGGCGTCGAACAGCCGCTCGGTGCCCGGTGCGAGCGGCAGCGCATCGAGGACGTGATCGGCGCCGGCCAGCACCGCGTGCAGACCCTCGGGCCCTTCGATGCGCCCGAACTCGGCGTCGTCCCGCGGCGCGCGCCCGACCGCCGTCACGGCCATGCCCAGGTCCCGCGCGCGCCGCGCCGCCGCGCGGCCGATCGGTCCGGGGCCTACCACGACGAGCCGCGACCCGGCCACCCGGTCACGGGTGCGCCCGTCCTCCCAGCGCCCGTGCTCGGTGTCGACGATGGATCGGCGGAGCCCGGTCGCGAACGCCAGGATCGCCCCGATCGCCCACTCCGCGATGGGCGCGTCGAACACCCCGCGAGCGTTGGTGACCGTGACATCGCTCTGCACGAGCGCGGGGAACAGCACTCCGTCCACCCCGTCGCTGGCGGCCTGGATCCACCGAAGGTCGGCAGCAGCGGGCCAGGCGGCTTCGAGCCAGGCGCGTTCGGCGCGCCACCAGAACAGGATGTCGGCCCCTGCCAGTTCCGCCGCGAGGGCAGCGGCGTCGGGCGCGTAGCGGATGTCCGTCCGCGGCCCCGCGTGCTCGATCCCCGGCGGTGCCTCGGCGGCCGATGCGCCGGCCACCACCACGCACGGCGAGGTCACAGCGGCTTGCGCCCCCGGTAGCCGGCGCTCTCGTCGTGGAAGTACTCGACACCGGCTGGGTCATCCAGACGCCAGCAGAGGTACACGGTGCGCCCGTCTCGCTCGGACGGGAAATCGACGAGACCACTCTCCGGATCGCGCAGGAGGATCCCGCGCCGCGCGAGGTCCTCCACGGCTTCCTTGAGGACCCGCTGATGGCGGAACCAGTCCGACCCGGCGACGCCGCCGCCATCTCCTGCCACGTCCTCGCTGATGCGCCGGCTGCTCGCGATCAGACCCTGCCGTGCCTCGCGCACGCGCGGAAGCAGTTCGCGCAGATGTGGCACGGCGGCGTTCGCGTCCTCGACGGAGAAGCGCACCTGCTCACTCATGCGGACTCCAGCACGCGACCCAGATCGCGGAGGTCCTCGATGCGGATGCCCTCATGATCAGGGAAACGGCCGCGTCGGTCGATCAACACCGCGGTCATGCCGAGGGCACGAGCGGGATCCACGTCGAACTCCGGGTTGTCACCGACGTAGACCGATCGATCGGCGGGCACCCCGATGCGCGCGAGCGCACGCTCGAAGATGACAGGGTCGGGCTTCTCGACGCCCTCGATGCCGCTGATCGCGCGTACGGGGAACCGGTCGCGCACCCCCAGGTGCCCGAGCAGATCCTCGAGCCACGCCTCGAAGTTCGACACGATGCCGAGGGCGATGTCGGGGCCAGCCAGCGCCGCGAGCATCGGCTCCACGTCGTCGAACAGGGCGTAGTTGGAAAGGTCGGTGAACGTCGCGTAGAGACGGTCGCGCAGACCGTTCGCCCCCTGCAGGTCGAGCACCTCCAGCATCCGCTCGTACACGCCCTTCCAGAAACGGGCGGAGCGCTCCGGCGAGGTCGTCCACAGCTCCCCATCGCGGGCGGCCTCGGAGAACCGATGGAACACGGCCTTCGAGGCCTCGATGACGTCACCACCGGTGCGTTCGTGTCCCTCCTCCGTGAGCACGCGCGAGAAGAGCTCGGGGAACGACGGCGACGGGTGCACGAGCGTCTCACCGGCGTCGAACAAGATGGCGCGGAACCGCACGGGCGAAGGATAGCGGGACACGCTCAGGACGAGACCAGGCGCTGCCACAGCCGGTCGACCTGGCTTTCCAGCTCCTGGAGCGAGCCCTCGTTGTCGAGGAGGACGTCGGCCTGCGCCGCGCGCTCCTCCAGGGGGAGCTGCGCAGCGATGCGTGCTCGCACGTCGTCCTCGGAAAGACCCCTGCCCTTCGCCCGCTCGATCTGGGTCTTCTCGCCGACCGACACGACGACCACCGTGTCGCAGTCGCGATGCGTGCCCATCTCGATGAGGAGCGGGTTCACCAACACCACGATCCGATCCGAGTCGATGTTCGCTTGGATGCCTTGATCGATCGCGCGACGGACCTCCGGATGCACGATTGCCTCGAGGTCCCCGAGCGCCTGCGGATCTGCGAACACGATGGCGGCGAGCCCGCGGCGGTCGAGCGCGCCATCCGCGTCGACGATCTGAGGCCCGAACCTCTCGAGGACCCGGTCGAGCGCCTCGGTGCCTGGCGCCACGGCCTCGCGGGCGAAGGCGTCCGCGTCCAGGATGACCGCGCCGCGCGCGCGCAGGAACTCGGCGACCGTCGATTTGCCGGAGCCTATCCCCCCGGTGAGGCCGATGAGATGCATGGCGAAGGTGACGCTCGCGGCCGGACCCGAAGGCCAGGCCCGCGGATCACGCGTTGTGGCCCTCGCGCCGCTTCAGATCTTCCAGGATGGCTGCGAGCGAGACCTCTTCGTCGGCTTCGGCCTCGGGCTCAGGTTCTGCCGCCTCAGGCTCAGGCTCAGCCTCAGCGGCCTCGGCCACAGGCTCAGGCGCTGTCTCCGGCTCGGGCTCTGGTTCAGCGGCCTCGACCACAGGTTCGAC
>JBKJXU010000049.1:0-28092 GCA_046716145.1 Actinomycetota bacterium | reverse complement strand
GGGGGGGGGGGGGGGGGGGCCCCCCCCCCCCCCCGCGGTGGGGGGGGGGGGGGGGCGCCGCCCCCCCCCCCCCCCACACCTCCGATACCTTGTAGCGATGGGATCACCGCTGCTGCTCGGACTCATCCTGGTGGGCGCGCTCGTCGGTGCCGTCTACGCGATCCTCGGGGTGGTCGGGCGGCGGGCGAAGACCTACGGCCGGGCCGTTCCCTCATGGCGATCGCGCCTGCCGGCGGGGCTCCTGGTGGGGGCCGTCGCCTGCGTCGTCCTGGCGCTCTTGCAGTTCAGGATCGAGCGGGAGGCTACCCAAGGTACGGTGATGCTCACGCTCGATGTGTCCGCGTCGATGGACCGCGCGGACGTCGCTCCCGACCGCTTGTCGGCCGCCAAGGGCGCCGTAGAACAGTTCATGGATGCGATCCCCGAGGGCTTCCCGGTGGGACTCGTGACCTTCGCCGGTGAGCCGACGATCGTGGTCCCGCCCACCGACGATCGCACGCTCATCACCACGGCGCTCGACGCCTTGCCGCGAGGGCGGGGGACGGTGATCGGCGACGGCATGAGCCTCACGCTGGATGCGATCGAGGCGGATCGGGTCGCCAACGGCGATCGCCCGGCCGCCGCCATCCTGCTTTCGGACGGCCTCGACACGGGGAGCCAGGTCACGCCCGAGGCTGCCGCCGAGCGTGCGGCATCGCTCGGCATCCCGGTGTTCACGGTCGTCCTCGGCCTAGACACGGGGGGAGCCGAGGGAGGAGCGAACGCGGGGCTCCTGCAGCAGATCGCGCAGACCACCGGCGCATCGTCGTTCTCGGCCGCCACGGGTGCCGAGCTCCAAGCGGTCTACGAGGGTCTGGGCGAGCAGTTGTCGACCGACCTCGCGATCGGTGGGACAGGTCCGTTGTTCATCGTGCTGGGCGCGCTGTTCGCGGTGGCAGCGGGCTTGATGGTGCTGCTCGCGGGTCGCTCGGAGTACTAGGCGGCGCCCACCCCGTGGGTGGCCGCGTCGCCGCCGACGCGTAGTGCCATCACCGACCGGTAGAGCGGGTCCTGCAGCAGGGTCGTCGTCATGCCTCGCTGTCTGGGGTCGACCCGGCCGACATCGACGAGGAACGGCGCCTGCCCGGCCGCGCGCTCCAGGGCGCGCAGGAGTGCTCCGGCCTCGGTATCACCGGCGTCGGCGTGGGCCTGCAGGCCGTCCCGCGTGGCCTGCACGGCCTCCAGGACGAGTCGGTTCTCGCGGATGTCGGCGGTGCTGTAGCGGTGTTCGTCCAGCGTGTAGATGGGCAAGCCGTGCTCCGTGAGGTTCCCGGGCTTGCGCATCGCCCGGATCAACTGGCGTGGTTCCGGATGGCGCACGAGCTCCTGCTTCGACCAGCGCTCCTCCCGCCGCAGTTCGCGCCGGTGACGCGTCTGCAGCATCGGCAGCACCATCAGCAGACCGGGGTGTCGGCCGTCGCCCCGCACCGCGGCGCGGAGCCGGTCCATCGTGGGGGCCGGATCAGAAGAACTCGAGGTATCCATGGGCCTCGAGATCGGCGCGCATCTTGGCCGCCTTCGCGGTGGCGAGCGGGAAGTCGGCACCGAGCACCTCGAGGAACGTGTCGATGGCGGGCCCGGCGCTCGCGTCCGATCGCATCCGCGGCAGGATCTTCTGGACGAGCTGCTCGTCCAGCGCCGTCTTCCAGTCCGTGCCGATCTCGGCAGCCGCGATGAGGTAGGTGGAGATCTCGTCCAGCACACGGAACCCGAAGGGCGCCACGGGCCGGAGCGCGTCCCAGATGGCGAGCACCAGTTGGGCGTGCGGCGCCTGTCCCATGTGCGCGATGACTTCTTCGCGCGGCAGCGGCAGTTCGAGCACCTGGGCGCGGTCGAACACCTTGTCCGCGAACCCATGGGTCGTCTCGTCGACGTTCACCGTGCCGGTGAACCGAAGGTTCGGGGTGAGCTCCACGTGGTGCCCGGGCGCCAGGTCCAGCTGCGCCTGCCCGTCGCGGGTGCGGACCTCCATGGCCGAGAGGAACCGGCTGAAGTAGTGCTCCACCCGTGCCAAGTTCATCTCGTCCAAGATCACGTGGAACAGGCGTGGCTGGCGGATCTCACGGTTCGCGGCCTCCCACTCCCGCGCGGCGTCCTTCACGAACTCCGAGAACGGGGTGCCGTGGAAGAAGCCATCGAGCGGGGAGAGGTAGCCGAGAAGATCCTCGTTCGAGGACCACGACGGGTCGACGGCGACGAGTTTCGTGCGGGCGCTCAGGGACTCGGCGTAGGCCTGGGCGAGCCAGGTCTTGCCGGTGCCGCTGGCCCCGCACAAGATCACGAAACCACGGGTGCCGATCGCCAGGTGATAGCGGCGGATGACGTCGTCGGAGATACGGAACGTGGGATAGGTAGCGCGGAATCGGCGGAGCAGACGCTCGTACGCGTCATCAGAGCCGAACGGCATCGCGGTGCCTTCCGCGGACGCGGTCCTAACCACAACGAACCTCCATCTCGTACGGCCGTCACCTGGCCCCCGCACGGGCACCGTCGGACGGCGACGCTACACCAGCCTACGAGGGATTCCATCGGCCGAACGGCCCCCGAACGTTAGCCCGGGGAAAAGCCTGGTCAAAGGGGGTTCTGGGCTCAGGTGTGATGCGCTGCAGCCTCGAGCGCGGCCACGAGACGCTGGAGCGGTCCTTTGATGCTGAGTTCGGTTCCCAAGCGCGCGAGTTCGGCGTCGTCACGTTCGCCCGCCCACAGCGAGAGCGGAGCGTCGGCGTTCACGGGGACGAGGCGGCGCATGTCGTCCAGGTAGCCGCGCGCTTCGAGCAGCCGCGCCCGGACGGCCGGCTTGATCGTGCTGTCACCCGCCTCGGCGGCGTCGAGCACGGCGTCGAGCGAACCGAAGGCGCTCACCAGGGCCTGCGCCGTCTTCTGGCCGACCCCACGCACGCCGGGCAGTCCGTCGCTCGGGTCGCCTCGCAGGATCGCGAAGTCGCCGTACTGCGCGGCCGTGACTCCGTACTTCGCGAACACGCCTGCCTCATCGAACGTCGTGAGATCGGTGACGCCACGCACCGTGAACAGCAGCGTCACGACCGGGTCGCGCACCAGTTGGATCAGGTCCCGGTCGCCCGAGACGATCTCCAGGCGATCGTCCTCTTCGGCGTCCAGGCAGAACGCGCCGATCGCGTCTTCAGCCTCCCAGCCTTCGGTCTGCGCCTGAACCATCTCTGTGGCATCCAGCACACGGCGGATCATCAGGAACTGCTCGGGAAGACCCTCGGGCTCCGGCGGCCGGTTGCCCTTGTACGCGGGGTAGATCTTGGTGCGCTCCACCGGGCGCCAGTCGTGGTCGTAGACGTGCACGACCTCGTCGGGATGCCGGGAGGCGATGAGGCGCGTGACCATGTCGAGGTACCCGTGGACCGCCCCCACGTGGACACCTTCAGGAGTGAACGGCCCGTCACGCAACGCGAAGTAGGCGCGATAGGCGAGGCTCGAGACATCCAGGAGCAAACGATGGGTCATCTCGATGGCTCGTTCGGAGTTCCGTCGCTCGGCCGAAGGAAGCGCCGAAGCTCGGGCAGATGATCATCGAGGTGCTGATGGGCGGGCTCGGCGAAGAGTTCCAGCGCACGGGGCGTGACCTCGGGAAGATCGTGCATCGCGCGGACAACCCTCGTTCGAGCATCCTCCAAGGATGCCCGCGCGTTCTCGTATGAGATCGAACGCCCAGAGACGAGGAACCTGGCGTTGTTCTCCTCCTGCTGCCAATCGAATCCCCCATCGAACGTCCCGGCGTGCATCGACTCCAGTTGCGTCGCCACGACCTCGTTCCAACACGCGAGATGCCAGACGGCATCGCGAACCGACCATCCCTCCTCGTTGAGGGACGGTTCCTCACGCCGGCTTGCGGGTACCTCATCCAGCAGCTCGACCAACACAGGCCACCGTGCGCGCTCGATGGCCAGCAGCTCATCGCGTGGGTCCACTTGACTCACCCGGTCACCCTGATCGTCGTCAACGACCGTGCGCGGCTGCACCCGGTGCATGCACTTCCCTGATCGGCTTCGTACGTCGGTACTGAGGAACGTGGGCAGAGTCTCATCCATCGGTCCCGCCATCGGTCATCGGTGGGAGGTCGACGCTGCGACCCGCGGCGAGCCCGAAGTCCCAGACGTCGATGCTCGGCGGCTCGATGCCGAGCGACGTGAGCGCGGTGCAGATCTGGCTCCGATGATCGGTGCCGTGGTGCAGCGCCTGCGCCAGACGGATGCCGTAGGGCGCGTCGCGCATGAACCCGTCGGTTTCGTCGACCTCGCGGATCATGGCGTCGGGGTCGGGGCCCTGGGACAGGAGCCGGGTCCACGCGGTCCCGTCCGCCTCCATCGCGGCGCGGAGCTCGCTGAAGTCCAACCGGGCTTCTTCGATACGGCGGTCGCGATCACCGGTGATGTCGAACAGGTACCAGGAGTCGCCGCCCACCAGGTGGCGCATCGTGTCGTCGATCGAGCCGTAGGTTCCCGGCACAGGGGTGGCTCGTTGCTCCGGGGAGAGCTTGATGCAGACATCGATCAACCGTAGCGTCGCCCATACGTGATGGGCGAATGCGTCCGCGAGCAGCGATCCGCTCATCCGTCCACCCTCGCCGCCGCGTGCTCGACGGGCGCGCTCATACGGATCGTCCTCGAAACTGAGCACAGGTCCTCCGAGGTCTTCGTGATCGCGCGGTCGACCTTCGCGGGGTCGTGCTCACCCTCGAGGTGGTAGCGGACGCGGAGCCACGTCATCCGCGCGTCGTCCTTCTCGCCCTCGACCTCGATCCGCATCGAACCGACGGGGTCGCGCTGTTTGCGCATCAGCAGGGCCACGTCGACGGCGCCGCATGAGCCGAGCGCGGCCAGGAGCAACTCCACCGGTGTGAAGCCCGTCTCGCCGCTCGGGTCGATCGCGATGGTCGCGCCGTGGCGGTTGGTGGCGACGACGGCGCCCGCGCCGTCGGAGGTCATGGTGATGTGCCGTCGTCCGTCCATGTGGTCGAGCGTACCTCCGGAGCCACCGGCGAGCGCACTATGATTCGCGCCCATGCCCAGCACGCGACGGATCCCGACGGCGGCCGACCTGGGCCTCATGGTCGGCGATCCTCCGCTGCCCGAGCGCCAGGTCTCGCTCGCGAACTGGCAGGATCCGCCGTTCAACCGCTGGGGGTTCCAGCACGTCCGTGATCTCATCCCGACCGCTCGGATCGCACGGGGCGACGGCCGGCCTCGAGCCCTCCCGCGCGACGAACGTGACCTGATGCGCACGCGTCTGCGTGCCTCGGGGCGTTCGCTCTCGCTCGCACGTTTGCTCGAGGAGACCTACACGGACGGCTTCCTCGTGCTGCACCGGGGCCAGATCGTCACGGAGCACTACGCGAACGGGATGACGCCCTCGACGGCGCATCTGCTGATGTCCGTGTCGAAGTCGATCACGTCGACCGCCATCGGTGTCTTGGTGGGGAGCGGCGCCCTCGATCCCGACGACCTCGTGAGCACCCATATCCCGGAACTGGCGGGCACCTCGTTCGACGGCTGCACGGTTCGTCACCTGCTCGACATGCGCGCGGGCACGCGGTTCAACGAGGACTACGACGACCTGAAGGCCGACGTCCGCGTCTACGAGCAGATCTATCTGTGGCGCCCCCGGACCGCGAGGAAGCTTCCCGCATCGATGACCGACTACTACCCGACGCTGCGGAACCAGGGCTCGCACGGAGGGCCGTTCGACTACCGCTCGGTCCTGACCGACGTCTTGGGGTGGGTGCTGGAGCGAGCGGGTGGCGGGCGATTCGCCGACCTCATCTCCTCGCTCGTGTGGCGGCCGATGGGCGCGGAGTTCGACGCAGAGGTGACCGTGGACGCCCACGGGCATGCGATGGCCGACGGCGGCATCAGCTGCACGCTGCGCGATCTGGCACGGTTCGGCGAACTCATGCGCCGCGGCGGCCGCGGGGTGGTGCCGCGGTCCTGGGTCCGCGACACGCTCACGCCCGACGACGATCAGGTGGAGGCGTTCGGGATCCCGCACGATGACGACGCCTACGCTCCCGGCGCTTACTACCGCAACAAATGGTGGGTGATCGACCCGTCCAAGCCGGTGTACATGGGCTCGGGGATCAACGGGCAGACGATCCTGATCCACGTCCCCGCGGAGGTCGTAGTGGCGAAGTTCTCGACGTGGCCGGTCGCCTGGGACGCGCGGTTCTCCTACCCGAGCACCCAGGGGATGGTCGATCTGGCCGAGCGGATCGCGTCCGGGCGGGCCTAGCGGCCGAGGGCCGGCTCGGGCATCGATCGGGCCTGGTCCACCGCCCGCTGAAGCAGTGCTTCTGCGGCCACGATGTTCGCCTCCGCGCCACCGTTGGCCGAGACTCGGCCTCCGTCGATGCCGTCGGCGACCCGGCCCGTCACCGGGTCCACCACCGGTTGGGCGGCCGGGTTCCGCCCGTCGAACCACGCCCGGGCATCGGCAGCCAGTCCGGACCACCGCGGATCCGACGTCGCCTCGAACAGCCGATCGAGGGAGTAGATGCATGACGACACGTCGTACGGACTCATGCCCTCGCGGTCGAAACCCCCGGCGACGGCCGGCACGATGAGCACCTCCGCGCTGCGGACCGCGACATCGAGCAGGGCGGGCTCGTCCAGCAGCGTGGATGCCCACGCCAGGACCCCTTCCTGGATGTGTGCCCACAGGTGCGGCTCGCCGGTCTCGTAGGCGGAGTTAGCGAGCACGTCGCCGCTGCGGCAATCCGCGAGTGCGTGGGCCCAGCGTGCCAGCGCCGGCCGGAGATCCTCACGGTTGGCATCGGCGATCAGTCGGCCGGCGGCCAGCATGTGCAGCACCCGCACGTCGGGCGGTGCCGGTTCGGTCAGGGCGTGATCCAAGCCACGACGCATCGCCTCGTCGGCTCGGTCGTCCCCGAACGTGATCCGATGGTGCGACACACCCAGGAGGGCTCGCGCGTGCCAGAAGTTCGCCCCGGCGACCGACGTGATCCCGTGGCGGTTCTTCGTTCCGCCCCAATCCTCGACGAAGTTGAGCCAGCGACCGTCGGGCTCCTGCATCCACAGGACGAACTCCAGGAGCCCGTCGGCCCACCGGCGGACCCACGGCAGGTGTGTGCTCGCCCACACGCTGCACAACACGTCGAGCAGGCGTGCTGCGTCATCGATGCACGCGACGCCCTCGTACCCGGACTCGTTGGCCGCGACCGTCTCATCGAGCGCATCGGCGTAGACCGCGACCGCGAGTGCGCCGGCCCCTGCGGCAGGCACGCCTCGGGTGAGTCCTGCGAGGTGGGCCAGCACGGCTGCGCAGTCTACGCGGGGGCCAAGGCGCCCACGATGTCGTCGATCGCGAAGTCGGCTGCGGCGATCGAGGTGTCGGCCGCTCCGTAGTAGATCCGGATGCGGCCCTCACCGAGATCGACGTGGCCGGAAGCGAACACCACGTCGTGCAGGAAGCCGTCCTTCTCATACGGCGCATCCGGCGTGAGGATCGGGCGCTGCGTCCGGGCGCGCACGATCGAGGGGTCCTCTGCATCCAGCAGGACCGCGCCGGTCCCGTATCGGTTCGTCCTGTCGGCCCCGTGGTAGACGACGAGCCAGCCGGCTTCGGTCGCGATCGGGACGAGGCTGGCCCCCACGCGCATCTCGTCCCACTTCCCGACGCGAGGCAGCATCACGGGTTGGTGGTCTCCCCAGTGCACCAGATCGTCACTTCGGGCCATCCAGATCCCGAGCACGCGGCCGAAGGAGCCGGGCATCGGCCGGGTCAGGGCCATGTAGCGCCCGTCGACCTTCGCCGGGAACAGCACGACGTCCTTCTGGTCGGGATGCAGCATCGCCCCGTGTCGCTCGAACGTGCGGAAGTCCGTGGTGCTCGCGCGGCACGTCACGATACCGAGCCGGCTCACGGCCACGTAGGTCATCTGGTAGACGCCGTCGATGAGCGTGATCCGAGGGTCCTCCACGCCGTACTCCTCGAGCGTGCTCGAGGGGACGAGCGCGGGCTCGGGGTCGAACGCGAAGGCCACGCCGTCCTGACTCCGCGCGACCCGCAGGTGGGAGATGTTCGACAGGTAGTCCCTGAACTCCTCCTCCCCGGGGGCGAACCCGCCGGCCGAGCTGCGGTAGCGGATCGTGCGCGGATCCGACAGGTCCAGGCCCGGCAGGTCCTTGGGCACATAGCCGATGACCACCTTCGGCGGCACGTGATCCGTGTCCAGGTATGCCATCCCGATCAGTTGACCGGGCCCGAGCCCGCCCGGCAACGCCGTGAGACGCGGCTCGGGGCCCGAGAGGTCCACCATCCGCGCGTCGGCGTGCAACTCGGCGTCCTGACGCGGCCGCTCGGCCACCCGGACCAGCAGCACGGTCTCGTCCCCGACCGTGGCGACACCAGGGTTGATGGTCGAGACCACCTCGAAGCCGGGCTGCGAGGGCTCCACGTCCTCGGGCGTGATCAGCGGGTTCGCGTCGAGGCGTGTGGCGATCGGCACGGCCCCTTGGTCGCGGCGCTTCGGCGTCTTGTGCGGGGCGTGCTCCTTCACGAGCTCACCCATCAGGTCCATGAACCGCGCAGCGGACTTCGGCCAGGTCGCCTCGTTCGCGTAGGCGTACGCGTTGGTCTCCAAACGCGACTTCAACGCCGGGTCATCCAGGATCGCGTTGATCGACTCGGCCATCTGCTCCGCGGAGCGGAAATCCACCAAGATGCCCCGGTCATCGGCGAGCGCCTCCTTCGCATGCAGGTAGGGCGTGGAGACGACGGCCTTGCCGGCCCCGAGCGCGTAGCTCAGGGTCCCGCTCGTGATCTGGTGCGGATCCAGGTAGGGCGTCACGTAGACGTCGGAGGCGAGCAGGTACTCGATGATGTCTCGTTGCTCCAGGTACTGGTTCACGAACAGCACGTGCTCCTCGAGCCCGAGTTCCTCGACCTTCGCGGTCAGCCGGTTCCGGTACTCCTCTCCGCGCTCTTTCAGGAGCTCCGGGTGGGTCTGGCCGGCCACCAGGTACAGGGCATCGGGGTGGCGCGCGACGATCGCCGGCATCGCCTCGACCACGTACTCGAGTCCCTTGCCCGGGCCGACGAGCCCGAACGTCGAGACGATCTGTCGGCCGTCGAGCCCGAGTTTGGCCTTGAGCCGCCGCCGACCTTGCGGCTCGATGTGCGGCATCCCGTGGGGGATCACCGTCGGGGGCGTGGTCACGCCGTAGGTGTCGTGCAAGATCGTGACGGCAGTCTCGGCCATCACGACGAGCCCATGGGCCGCGTCGGCGATATCGCGCATGGCGGTCCGCACCGCGGGGCTCGGCTCGGGCAACACCGTGTGCAGGTTCACGAGGGCGGGCTTCTTCAGCTCTTGGAGGAACGGGGTGAGGTGATCCTCGTAGGTCCCCTCGATCCAGTGCTCCTGCGTCCAGCCGCCACCCTTCCAGAGGCCGTAGAGGCCGAATTCGTGCTGGACGCACACGACGTCGGCGTTGGAGCGATCGATCTCCTGCGCTGCGGCGACGTAGGCGGCTGGGCTTCCCTGGCGGATCCGCCAGCGGACCATCGACCCGTAAGCGCGCACGGTGTTGCGTTCGTCGATCGCCGCGACCCGCAGCAGGCTCTTGGGGTCGACCTTGCGCACCGCGCCCATCAGGTCCGAGGTGAAGGTGGCGACCCCGCACCGGCGCGGGGGGTAGGTCGATACGAACGCGACGCGCATGACTCGCAAGGGTACCGGCCACACCCGATGAGCGGCCTCAGCGCGTGCCGGCGCTCACCACCGCGAGCACCCCGGATAGCGCAAGCGTCATGAGCACCAACGTCCGGAACCGCTCCCGGTCGACCCGGGCTGCCAACCGGTCGCCCAGGAGCGCGCCTCCCACCGCCGCGGGGATCCCGAGCGCAGACGCCCATCCGATGTCGGCCGTGAGCAGGCCGCCCTGCCAGAACGTCAGCAGCGCGATCGATCCCTCGAGCGCGAACACGGTCTGCAGGGTCGCGCGGAACGCGGCTGGTTCGAGTCCCGCGGCGTGCAACGCCACCACGAGCGGCGGTCCGTTCGTCCCCACGCTGGTGGCGAGCGCACCCGAGAGGACGCCCGCACTCGCGAGGGTCCGGCGTCCGGCTGGCACCTCGATGCCTCGCCAGATCGCAACCGTGAACACGAGCACCAGCACGCCCACGATCACCGTCAGCACGCGTTCGTCGGCCGCGCGAAGGACCACCACACCGGATGGGACGCCCACGAGCGCGGTGAGGATCAGCCAGGCGGCCGTGCGGCGCTCGATCGCATGCCGCCATCGCCACGCGTTGAAGACGACCAGCGGCACTCCGATCGCGGTCATCGTGGCCACGGCCACCTGCGGCCCGGCGACCACGGTGAGGACCGGCAGCATGAGCAGGGCGAAGCCGAACCCGGTCACCGACTGACCGATCGACGCGGCGAACGCGGTCACCGCGGCGGCGATGACGAGCGTCATCTCAGCTTCGTGAGGAACTCAGGAGCCGCAGCCGCAGCTCCCGCCGCAGCAGCCTCCGGCGCTGGGCTGGGTGGGCCGTGCGGTGCTCGAGGTGCCCACTGCGGTCGAGAAGGTGAACCGCCGCCGCACTCGGTCGCTGCCGCACGATGGGCAGGCGATCGCGGTCAGCACTTGGCTCTCCACCATCGGTCGGCGCACGTCGAACGCGTGCTCGCAGGCCAGACACAGGTGCTCGTAGGTCGCCATCGCCCCCAGAGTACGCGCATGACCCGGCCGCCTCCAAGCGCCAGGTGGTGTGTGGGTCTTCGCACGATGGGCGACCGGGTCTTCGTGCGCCTGGCACGGATTACGCTGGCGGTCCTCAACGTGCTGAGATCTGCCGCCGATCGGATCGCTGCTCGGGGCGGTCAGCCGGGCGTCGGCGGGCCGACCGTCGAACCCTCCGCGATCGACGCCCGGGCCGCTCGTCCGACCAGCACCAGGATGCCGAAGACGACCCACGTCGCGCCGATGACGATGCCGCCACCCGCGTCGTAGGCGAACAGACCCAGGATCGTGAGCAGCGGGACGAGCCCGAAGGCCTTGTGGTCGCTCCTGAAGAGCAGGAAGGCGAGCAGGATCTGGCCGAACAAGAAGGGCAGGATCGCGAGGACGTAGAGCGTCCCAAACCCTTCCAGATCGAACCCGTCCTCGATCGCGTTGGCGACCGCCGTCAAGACCGCCGCCCAAGCTATCACCCACGCGACGGTAGTCGCCGCCGACCCGGCCCGGGCCAGGCGGGACCAGGATGACGAGGGCAGGGGCGACAAGCAGGAGGGCCAGACTGTGTGTCCAGATGGCCGCGTAGTCGAGGTCGGTGACCGGCTCCCAGAAGTCCGGATCTTGAAGCGCGATCACGCCGCGCACACTGAAGGCGATGCCCACGACGATGAGATAAAGACCCTGGACCACCCGCCCGACAGGACTCATGAGAACCGATGATAGGAGCACAGTTCTGGATCCCCGTGACGAGAAGTCACCAACTGCCGTTTGGCCCATGCCTACGCGAACGGTCCGTGCTGTCCCTTGTCTTTGGCCCACCTCTGCCAGCACCCTGACCGGCGGTGAGGGCGTTGCAACCCGTGGGCTCGATCAGGTGGGGTACGGCCTCCTCCCCCTCGGATAGATTGTCTGACGACCTTCGATCCGCCTCTTTCGCTCCATGTATGCGCGGGCGCGCTCGGTTGCGGCGCGGTGCCATCCGGGAAAGGATTCGAGCGTGGACGTTCCCGAGACCCTTTCTGCGAAGGCAGCGGACGTGGGCTCATGACTGTCATCCCCGGTGTGCGGTACGCGAAGAGCGACGACTTCCTGCTCGCCTACCAGGTGGTTGGCGAAGGAGCGCGGGACCTGGTGTACCTCCAGTTCGAGACGCCCACCGTGGTCGGTCATTGGCTCATGCCGGAGAACGCACGGTTCCTTGAACACCTGGCGTCGTTCTCCCGGCTCATCCTGACCGATCGGCGAGGGATGGGTTGCTCCGACCGGCTCCCTCCCGGCGTGTCTCCGACCCTGGAAGACCTCGTGGAGGACCTCCTTGCGGTCATGGAGGATGCGTACGTCCAGGACCCCGTACTCCTCGCCGGGTTCGAGACCGCGTTCGTCGCCCTGTTGGCGGCCGCAACCCACCCCGACCGATTCGACGGACTGATCCTGTACGGCCCGGCGCCCAGCTGGCGACGCTCGGACGAGCTCCCGTGGGAGCGATCCGAAGACGCTCTGCAACATGAGCTCGGCGTGATCCGTAAGGCGACCGATCTGCACGCGTGGGCGGAGCGGTACGCCCGGAAGATGATCCCGTCTCGCGCCGGGGACCGGCAGGTGGTGTCGTCCCTCGAGGCGTTGTCGGCGCTCTCCGGGACCCCCGAGGCGTGGTACTGGGATCAGGTCATGTGGAACGGGGTCGACGTCCTCGACCTCCTTCCCTCCATCCATGTCCCGACGTTGGTGCTCGTGAGATCGGATGCCTCCGGCTACGCCGATCCACGGAGCACCCGGCTCGTCGCCGAGCGGATCCCGGGCGCCAGGCTCGTGGAGCTCCCCGGCGCTGACGTCTTGCCGTGGTTCGGCGAGTCCGAACCCGTGCTGGCCGAGATCCGGGGGTTCGTGACGGGCTCGCGCGATACCCCTCCAGCCGCCCGGCGCCTAGCCACGGTGTTGTTCACCGACATCGTCGGCTCCACGGAGCGCTCCGCCGAGCTCGGCGACGCCGTCTGGAGGCGAGCTCTCGAGGACCATCGAGGGGCCGCCCGGCAGGCGTTTTCCCGTCACGGCGGTCGTGAGATCAGCACCGCCGGCGACGGTTTCTTCGCGACGTTCGATGGACCAGCCGCCGCCGTTCGTTGTGCGATCGAGATCGCGAACGAAGCCGAAGCTGCCGATCTCCCGATCCGCGCCGGGGTGCATACGGGCGAGGTGGAGCTGATCGATGGCGAGATCGGCGGCATCGGTGTCACGATCTGTGCGCGGGTCGCCGCTCAAGCCAGCGCCTCGGAGGTCCTCGTCACGTCGACGGTCAAAGACCTGACCGCTGGCTCGGGCCTGACGTACGAGGATGTCGGCGAGCACGAGCTGAAGGGCGTCCCCGATACCTGGCACCTCTATCGCGTCCTCAAGTAGGTCACATAGCGCAGGTGACCGCGGTGATGTCGGGGTCCTTGACCAAGGACTCGACCACGCCGTGTTCCGGGGTTCCGACTACGTTAAGGCCTCGTGCCGACCGTCTACGACCTCACCCGCGAGCAGCTCGCCGACCGTGTCGTCGCGTGGGGGGAGCCGGTCTTCCGGGCGAGGCAGCTCTGGACGCAGTTGTGGAAGAGGGCTGCCACCTACGACCAGATGTCGGACATCTCGCCAGCGCTTCGGGAGCGGCTCGCTGCCGAACTGGCCATCGGAGTGGAAGTGCTCGATGAACGAACTGCTGACCGTGGTTCGACACGCAAGGCGTTGCTTCGCCTAGGTGGCGAGCACGTGATCGAGACCGTGCTCATGGGCTACCGCGACCGGGTCACCGTGTGCGTGTCGTCGCAGTCGGGGTGCGCGATGGGGTGCACGTTCTGCGCGACCGGCCAGATGGGCCTGCAGAACAACCTGACGGCGGGCGAGATCGCGGCGCAGGCGGTGTGGGCGCGCCGCGAAGCGGCGCGCCTGCCCGCGCGCACGCCGCAGCGTCTCACCAACGTGGTGTTCATGGGGATGGGGGAGCCGCTCGCGAACGAGCGGCACGTCTTCGCGTCGGTCGCGCGGCTCACCGACCCGGGGACGTTCGGTCTCGGCGCGCGTCACATCACGGTCTCGACGGTTGGGCTGGTGCCGGGTATCCACCACCTCACGACCGCACACCCACAGGTGGGGCTCGCGGTCTCGTTCCATGCCGCCAGCGACGAACTCCGGTCGACGCTCGTGCCGCCGAACGACCTCTACCCGCTCGCGGCGCTCGAAGAGGCGATGGCAGCGTGGCGTGCCGCTACGCACCGCCGTCCCTCCATCGAGTGGGCCATGATCGACCGGGTGAACGACACCGAGGACCAGGCGGGGCTCCTGGCGCCGATCGCCCGGCGCCTGGGTGCGCACGTGAACCTCATCCCCCTCAACCCGACGCCCGGCTACCCGGTCGTGGGGTCCTCGCCCGCTCGGATCCGCCGGTTCGTGGAGGTGCTGCAGCGCGCGAAGGTCAACGTCACGGTGCGCGACACGCGCGGCCGGAGCATCGACGCTGCCTGCGGCCAGCTCGCGCTCACCGAAGGCGGCGCCGCGCGAACCTCCAGCGGCGTCGGAAGCGGCGCGTAGCTTCCCTGGCACCTCGAGTCAGCGATGTCGGCCGGCTCGGACCTCCGCCAGCCGGGTCTTGACGACCTTCTTCACGAGCCCGACGGGCAGGCGCTCGTCGTAGGAGAACTGGATCGTGCCCTTGCCGGTGACCCGGGCGCCGAGCTCATCGGCGTGATCGGCGATGGCCCGGCTGCTCATCGGGAACATGCTGTAGTGGTCCTTGAACGCCGCGTAGCAGACGACCCCTTTGCCATCGAGCTTGAAAGCGGGCATCGAGTAGCTGATCCCCTCCGTCGCCTGTGGCACCGCCGCGCGGATCACCTCCCGCAGCCGGTCGAGGGCCGCCCGCTGCCGGTCGTCCTGCCAGGAGAGGTACTCCTGCACCGAGGTCGGCTTGCGCATGTGGGCTCAGTCCTCTTCGGGTGGCGGTTCGGCCTTGCGCCGGTCCATGAACGCGATCAGTTCGGCGTCCACGTCCGGATCGATGCCCGGATCCTCGTAGGAGTCGAGCAGCTTCTTCCAGAGCCGGTTCGCGCGGCTGGCCGTGTCCTCGGCGCCGGACGCGTTCCACGTCGTGAAGTCCTGCGTGGTGAACAAGGGCGACATGTAGAGCCACTCCTTGAAGTGCAGGCTGGTGTGCTCCGAGGCGAGGATGAGCCCGCCCGGCCCTGCCTCGGCCAGCATGTCGTAGGCCATCTCCTCCTCGGAGGTCCCGATCCCGCGCATCTGGATGGTGAACTGCTCCAGCAACTCCACGTCGAGCGCGAACTTCTCGCACGACGCCACGAGACCGCCTTCGAGCCATCCGGCGGCGTGCAGCACCACGTCGGTCCGCGCGAGCATCGTGGCCCACAGCATGAACGCCGCCTCGGCACCCGCCTGGGCGTCCACGACGTTGGCGCCGGTCAATGCGCCGCCGCCGCGGAACGGCAACCCGTAGCGGCGCGCGAGCTGCGCGCCGCCGAAGATCCCGAAGATCGACTCGGGTGTGCCGAACGCCGGCGCGCCGGTGCGCATGTCGGTGGCCTGGAAGAACGAGCCGTACAGGCACGGCGCGCCGGGGCGCACCAGCTGTGCGAGCGCGACGCCCGAGAGCGCCTCGGCCACCTGCTGGGCGAGACCACCCGCCACGCTCACCGACGCGGTCGCGCCACCGAGCAGGAACGGCGTGACGATGGTGGCCTGGTTCGACTCGGCCCACGCGATGACCGCGTCCACCATGCGGAAGTCCCAGATCAACGGGCTCACCGAGTTCACGACGCCCATCAGCGCGGTCCGGCCGGCGAGGTCGCCGCCGTGCACGATCCGGGCCATCTCGATGCCGTCGCGCGCCTTCGGGCCGCTCGTGCCGTAGGTGGTGTACGGCAGGTCCGACCACCGGATGGTCGAGTACTCCATGTCCAGGTGCCGGGTGTGCACGTCCATCTTCACGGGCTCGCACGCGCCGGTCTGCGCGCAGTTGAGCGGCGCCGCGGCCTGCGTGAGCTTGATCATGGTGTCGTGGCCCTCGAGCGTGCCGCCACGCCGTCCCTCGTCCAGGTCGGAGTAGAATGGCGGGCCGCCGACGCCCATCAGCAGCGGCGTCCCGCCGCCGACCTCCACGGAGTTCGCGGCGTTGCGGGCGTGCAGGGTGAAGGTCGAGGGCGCCAGCGCCACCTGCTCCATCACCCATGCGGGGTCGAAACGGACCCGGTCGCCGTCGACCTGCTGCCCCGCCTCGGCCAGGCGCGCACGCATGCCCTCGTGCAAGACGTCCAGGCCGATCTCCTCGAGGATCCGCATGCCCTGGGCGTGGATCAGGTCCTCCTGATCGTGCGTCATGACCCGCGGGGCCTCATCACGGTCGAACAGCATCGGTGTCCTCCTCCATCAAGGGCACGAGCAGCCGTTCGAGCGGCTCGATGCCGAGGTCTTCGATCGTGAGCGGCTTGCCCATGAACGCGGCGATCTCGCGGGCCTTCGCCTCGCGCTCGGGGTCGGGGTGCTGACGCACGAACACGACCCGCGAGAGGTTGCGGAAGTATTCGTCTTTCATCCAGGGGAAGCGGTCGATCCCCAGTCCCTTGATGACCGCGCGGTCCCAGTTGGTCACGAGCCAGTCGGTGAGGAAATACGTCCCGGTCGTCTCGTGGTAGCGCTCGTAGAGGTCGCCGCTGTACCACTCGAAACAGTGCACGCCCGCCGGACGTACCGCCGGGTACTTCGCTAAGACCGTGTCCAGACGCCCGCCGGTGCCGCAGTCGCCGTAGACGACGATGACGCGGTCGTAGTCGGGGATGAGTCGCTGCAGTTTCTCCTCGACCGCGGGACCGATGTTCTGCGGCGTCATGTGCAGGTCGCTCGAGATGCCGTGGACGTCGGCGTCCCAGCCGTTGCGCTCGATGATGGTGGCGGTGTCGAGCGCGACGGCGCCACACGCGATGAAGGCGGTCCGGGCGCCGGTGCGGGTCATCCCGCGGCTCCCTCCGCGGCGACGGGCTCCTCGTCCGCGGGCAGCGAATCGAGCGGCGGCATCCCGAGGTTGCCGATGAACCGGTCGTTGAAGTCCTCGACCCCGGACAGCTCGATGTACTCCACGATCGAGGGGATCTCCCACGCGACCTCGCGTTCGCGGAACGACATCAGCGCCATCTTCGCGCCTTCGCTCGCCGTGTTGCCCACCGCCTTGATCTTCTGGACGGGCACCGCTGGCACGAGCCCGACGACCTGCGCGCTGCGGGGATCGATGTAGGAGCCGAACGAACCGGCAAGCATCACCTCGTCGAGGTCCTCGGCCTGCAGTCCGAGCGCCCGCATCGCGGTCTCGATGCCGGTTGCGATCGCGCCCTTGGCGAACTGCAGCGCACGCACGTCGGGCTGGGTGAGGACGACCTCGCCGTGCAACCGGAACGCTTTGACGTCGCCGTGCATCACCAGGTGCTCGGCCAGCGGGTGGCTCTCAGCCGCGGCCTCTTCGCGGCCGAGCATCTTGCCGCCCTCATCCAGCAGGCCGGTCAGCCGCAACTGCGCCACGATGTCGATCAGACCGGAGCCGCAGATGCCGCGGGCCTCCACGTCCGGCCCCCCGATCACCTGCAGCTCGATGCGGCCCTCGGTGAGCACGACCCCCTCGATCGCGCCCTCGGTGGCGCGCATCCCGCAGAGGATCTCGCCGCCCTCGAACGCCGGGCCGGCGGGCGCCGCGGTCGCGACGCTCCGTTCGGCGTTGCCGCAGGCGATCTCGCCGTTCGTGCCGACGTCGACCAGCAGCCGGGTCTCGGGATCGCGGACCAGGCCGGTGGCGACGATGTCGGCCACGATGTCGGCCCCGACGTAGGCGCCGATCGACGGATACAGCGCCACCCATCCCAGCGGATGCATGTCGAACCCGATCCTGTCGGCGCGCAGATCCTGGGGCTCCAGGAACGCGGCCACGTAGGGCGCGAGCGCGATCGACTCGGGGCTCACGCCGGTGAGCAGGTGCAGCATCGTGGCGTTGCCGGCCACCACCGCCTCGTAGATCTCGGCCGGCGGGACGCCCGCCTCCTCCTGTACCCGGTGCAGCAGTTCGTTGACGGTTCCGATCACCGCGACCTGGAGTTGGTCGATGTGCTCCTGGCCGTGCATCGCCTTGGCCATCCGGGCGATCACGTCCGCGCCGTAGGAGGCCTGGCGGTTGATGGTGCTGGCCACCGCGGCGGTCGCCCCGTTCCGCAGGTCGACGAGGGTGCAGACGCATGTGGTCGTGCCGATATCGAACGAGACCCCGAACATCCGGTCGGTGGTGTCGCCCGCCTCACAGTCCACGAGGTATTCCCCGACCAGGGTCGCCGTCACGTTCGTGGTCTCGGCGAAGGCCCGCGCGATCCGAGGGAGGACCTCCCAGTCGTAGTTGCCCGTGTACCCCTTCGCGTCGATCTCGTCCAGGACGCGCGCGAGGTGCGATCGGTGGTCCTGCAGCGATGGCGGCGGCAGTTCGAGGAAGAGTTTCACGACGTTGGGCTCGAGCAACACGAAACGGTTGACGCCCATCGTCGCCGCCTTCGGCATCTTCATCAGGCGCGGGACCTCCACCGTCATGGCGCCGGTGATGGGGCACTGGCATGACAGTCGCCACCCGTCCTCGAGTTTGCCCGCGAGGTGCCGGTAGTCGGCCAGGCTGAGCTCTGCCTCGCCGTGCAAGACCTTGACGCTGCATTTCCCGCAGGTCCCTCGCCCACCGCAGGTGGACTCGATCGGCAGGCCTGCCCAGTGCGCGGCGTTGAACAGCGTCGTGCCCTCCGGCACGCGGACCGTCTTCTCGCTCGGCAGGTAGGTGACCTCGACCTTGGCGCTGCCGCTCACGTTCCTCAGGCCTCCGCCAGCTCCGCGCGGTGATCCGCGATCCACGCCGAGCCGTACTCGTCGTGACCCAGGAGCAGGTCCGCCGCCAAGATCGCCTTGCGCACCGGGCGATGCAGCGGGTTGGTGATGGCCGCGTTCATGCCCGCGCCGATCATGAGCGTGAGGAACGTGGCGTCGATGCCGTGGCGGTCGGGCATCCCGAACGAGATGTTCGACGCGCCGCAAGAAAGGTTGACGCCGAGTTCGTCGCGGATGCGCTGCATCGTGCGGACCATCGCGGTCGCGGCGTCGGTGGCGGCTCCGATCGGCATCGCCAGCGGGTCGATGATCACGTCCTCGCGCGCGATGCCGTGCCGCTCCGCGTTCTCCACGATCTTGGCCGCTGCGGCGAAACGCTCGTCGGGATCCATCGAGATGCCGGTCTCGTCGTTGGCCATGCCGATGACCGCGGCGCCGTGGGCGGCCACCAGCGGCAAGAGCCGGTCGATCGAATGCTGTTCGGCGGTCACCGAGTTGATGAGGACCTTGCCACCGGCGAGCGGGACGGCGGCCTCCAGCGCCTCGGGGGTGGAGGAGTCGATGCAGATCGGCACGTCGACGAGACCGTTCACGATGGTGACCATCTCGCAGAGCATCGCGACCTCGTCGAAGCCGGGGATGCCGGCGTTGAGGTCCAGGACCTTCGCACCCGCGCGGACCTGTGCCACCGCGTCGGAGCGGACGGTGTCGTACACGCCCCTTTTGAGTTCTGCGGCCAGGGTCGTGCGGCCGGTCGGGTTGATGCGCTCACCGATGATCGCGAAGGGGTGCGCATCGCCGATCGCCACGCCGGTGCCGGCACCCGAGCGCAAGATCGTCGTTGCCACGCCGGCCACCGGTTCGTCCCCCTGGGTGCGGTCATCGTGCTCGGCTCGGTCATCTCGATGGGTGACCGAAGGTCAGGCTGAGGGTGCTTCGAGCCCTTCGATCGAGGATAGGCGTGCAGGCCGGGGCGGGAACCGGTGAAGGGCCCGGTGGAGTGACCCAAGGTCAGGTCGGAAGTTGGATGATCCTCTGCGAGCCGTCCTCGAAGGAGTCGCCGAAGACCGGACCGTCTCGCTCGGCGTCCCAGGGGCGTTGGGCCCGGACGTAGCGGAGGAACTCGCGACCCACCCAGATGGCCACGACGATCGTCACGGGGTGACCGAAGGCGAGGTTCACCTCCGAGAGGTCGCCCGGGATGTTGGCCGACTCGGTCACCAACTGCGAAGCGACGAGCACCGCCGACATGATGACCAAGGAGCGGCGGGGAACCCGTGGCAGCACCCACGCGATCGGCAGCACCCACATCAGGTACCAGGAGTACATGACGGGGGAGAGCAGCAAGACCGCGAGGAACCCCCACCCCCACGCCGCGATGAGCGCCTCGGGCCGGCGGGCGTCGGGGTCTCGCCAGATCCGGCGTCCGAGCACCGCGATGATCATGGCCGCGGTCGCGAACAGGATGAGGCGTGCGAGCACCTCCATCGGATCGGCGACCGGATCGCCGCCGATCAGCCCTCCCACGAACGAGAAGGCACGCACCACGATCTGGCCCGAGGCCATCCATGAATCGTTGTCCGCCACGTCGATGAGCCCCAGGCTCCAGTTCTTCGCCTGCAGGAACGGGATCGCGAGCACCAGCCACGTGGCCGATGCCAGGCCGCCCACCGTGAGGGCGGTTCGCGTCCGGCGTTCGGGTGGCGCCTTCGCGACGATGGCGATGACCAGCAGCACCAGGGGGACGAACGCACTGGCCTTCACCGACATCGCGAGCCCCAGGGCGACCGCAGCCCACACGTCTCGTCCGGCGAACAACGCCATCACGGCCGTCGCCAGGAACAACGCCAAGAAGATGTCGTTGTGCCCACCGCCGACGACGTGGAACACGACGACGGGGTTCAGGCCGATGATCGCCGCGGCGAACACGGCACGCTCGGGCCGGACGCGCCGCACGGTTCGCGCGACGATGGCCATGGTGCCGAGGCTCGCGGCCGCGGCCACGAGTTGGAAGACGGTGATGAGGCTCGGCACGCTCTTCGTCACGGTCGTGAGCGCCGCCGAGAGCCAGGTGAACAGCGGGCCGTAGACCGACGGCGTGGCCCGCCACCCCGGCCAGGTGTAACCGAACAGCGAGTTGAGTGGGAAATCGTCCGGCGTCGCGATGTACGGGTTGGCGTTGTACGTGCTCACGATGCGGCCGTAGTACGCGTAGGAATAGACATCGCGCGAGAAAAGCAGCGGCAGCGTGAGCACGATCACGTGGAACGCGATCGCGACGATCGCGACGGCGCGCATGGGGAGTCTGCCGTGCCAGGCCTCGCGCAGGACCAACAGGAACGCGACCCCGGTACTCACCATCGCGAGGAGCCCGAGCAGCATCAGTCCCGTCTCGCCGAGGCTCTGCAGGAAGAGCAGATCGGCGAGCCAGCGGAGCGGGCCGGTGGGCTCGTAGCCGCGCGGCAGGATCGCGGGGAACGGCGACCGAGGCGTCGCGGCGACGATCGCGACGAACCCCATGCTCCCGGCCGAAGCCCAGATGGCACGCCGAGCAGAACGGGCGAGCGGCTGGGGCCGCGAGTGGACGACCTGCATGTGGATCGGAATCTAGCGCAGGGGGGCTCGCGGAGCGAAGCCCGGATCGCCCCCGCGCGGCTGGCCGCCACGGGAACACCACAATTCGAACGGCTGGGCGCGTTCGCGCTGGTAGCGTCGCCGCGATGGGTGCGGTGGAACTGGCCGACGTGTCCTACGCGCTCCCCGGGGGGTGGACCCTCTTCGAGGGCGTCTCCTTCCGCGTGTCCGACGGTGCGCACGCGGGGCTCGTGGGTGCCAACGGCATCGGGAAATCGACCCTGCTCCGACTCCTGGCCGGGGAGGAGAAACCGTCGTCGGGTTCGATCCGCGTCGACGGTCGTGTGGGGTTCATGCGGCAGTTCATCGGGTCGGATGCGCGGCCCACCACCGTGCGCGAACTCCTGCTCGCCTATGCCGAGCCTGCCGTTCGTGACGCGGCCGCGCGGGTGACCGAGGCTGAGGCGAGGCTTGCCGCGGATCCCGACGAGCGAGCGCAACTTCGCTACGCGGACGCGCTCACGGGGTGGGAGACCGCTGGCGGCTACCTCGCGGAGGTTCGGTGGGACAAGGCGGCGCACGTCGCATTCGGTGGCGGCTATCCCGAAAGCACCGACCGGCTCATCGAGACGCTGTCCGGAGGCGAGCGCAAACGGCTGGCGCTCGAGGCCGTCTTGGGCGGACCGTTCGACGTCGTGCTGCTCGACGAGCCCGACAACACCCTCGACATCGAGGGGAAGGAGTGGCTGGAGGCCACCGTCACCGCGGATCCGCGGACGATCCTGTTCGTCTCGCACGACCGGACGGTCTTGGACCGTGCGGCCACCGAGATCGTCACCTTGGAGGGACGCGCGGCGTGGACCCACCCGGGGCGGTTCGCGACCTACACGGATGCGCGCGACGCGCGCGTCGAGCGTTTGGACGAGCGGCATCGCCGCTACGAGGAGGAACGCAAACGTCTGAGTGACATGGTGAAGGAGATGAAGCGCAAGTCCGCCTACAACGACGGCTGGGCATCCAAGGCTCGATCGGCCGAACACCGCCTCGAGCGGTTCGTCGAACGCGAGCGCCCGCCGCAGAAGGCCGAGGTCCAAGACGTCCGGATGCGCGTGGCCGGGGGGCGGACGGGCAAGATCGCGTTCCGAGCACGCGGGCTGTCGATCGCGAACATCGTGGAACCGTTCGATGCCGAGATCTGGTTCGGCGAGCGCGTCGGTGTCATCGGCCCGAACGGGACCGGCAAGTCGCACTTCCTCCGCCTGTTGGCGGGCGAAGACATCGCGCACGAGGGGGAGTGGATGCTCGGCGCTCGGGTGGAGCCCGCGATGTTCGCCCAGATGCACGAGCGGCCCGACATCGGTGAGCACGAGATCCTCGACGTGATCACCAAGAAGGGCCTGGACCGCACGAAGGCGATGTCCCTGCTTCGCCGGTACGAGCTCGACCATGTCCCGCGGTTGCCGTTCTCGCTCTTGTCGGGCGGTCAACAGGCGCGCCTGCAGATCCTGCTGATGGAGATCGATTCGCCGACGATGCTGTTGCTGGACGAGCCGACGGACAACCTCGACGTGGCCTCCGCCGATGCGTTGGAGGACGCGCTCGCGCGCTACGAAGGGACCGTGGTGACGGTCACCCACGACCGCTGGCTGATGCGGCTGCTCGACCGCTTCCTGTTCTTCGATGACGACGGGCGGGTGAGCGAGCTGCTCGAGTCGCCGTTCGGCGCGACGGTCCGGTGAGCGACGCCGCGGTGCTCTTGGAGCGGGCCGAGGTCCGGCTGCACGGACGCACGATCCTCGGTCCGGTCGACCTGCGGGTCGAGCGCGGCGAGCACTGGGCGATCCTCGGACCCAACGGCGGCGGCAAGACCACGTTGCTGTCGCTGATCGGCGCCTGGCGGCAGCCCTCGCAGGGGCGCGTCGCCGTCCTGGGGGCCAGGCTGGGCCGCACCGACGTGCGTGCGCTGCGGCGCCGGATCGGCCACGTGAGCCACCACGTCGCGGACCGGCTCCGCCCCGGCATGACGGTGATGGATGCCGTGCTCGCGGGGCGGGTCTCCGCGCTCGAGACCTGGTGCCAGGATCTCGGCGAGGCCGACCGCGAGGCAGCCGAGGCCGCGCTCGAGCAGGTGGGATGCGCCGGGCTCACCGGGCGGCGGATCGGGACGCTGTCCCTGGGGGAGCGTGCGCGGGTGCTCATCGCCCGCGCGCTCGTGGGCGATCCCGAGCTGCTGCTGTTCGATGAGCCCGCGGCGGGGCTGGACCTCCCGGCACGCGAACGGCTGCTGCAGGCGATGCGGGGGGCGAGCCTGCGCCCGGGGCTCGCGGCTTCGATCGTGACGACGCATCACCTCGAGGAGATCCCGGTCACGGTGAGCCACGCGGCGTTGCTGCGCGAGGGTGCCGTCGTGGCCGCCGGGCCGGTGGACGAGGTCCTGGCGGCAGAGCCGCTCTCGGCGTGCTTCGCGATGGCGGTCGTGGTGCAGCGTCGCGACGACCGGTGGTGGGGCAGGGCCGGCTAGAACGCCGAGGCGTCGAAGCCGTCGGGCTCTCGCCGCTTCGGCGGCTCCATCGCTTCGCCGATCAGCTTGATCGTGCCGGCCAGCGCGGCGACGAGGGTCGTGACGATCATGACCATGGCGATGAGGATCCCCGCGGCGTTCGGTTCATCCGAGCCGCCGCCGATCATCTTCACGAGCCCGTAGACCGACAGGCTCGTCCAGCCCAGCACCACGATCAACGACGCCAGCATCGCGGTGAACGCGATGATCACGGCGGCGATGGCGAGCGCCGTACCCCGGAGTTCACGCACGCCTCGAGCCTAGCGCCTGGGAGGATGGGCCGCATGCCCATGCCCGGTGTCCTCGCCCGCTCCTCGAACCGCACCCTGGGGACGCTGGCGGTCGCCGCGGCGACGTGCGTGTGGGCGACGGGATCGGTGATCGTGAAGTGGTCCTCGATCACCGGTTTGCACTTCGCGATGTTCCGGCTGTGGTCCGGTGCGGTCATCTCGTGCCTCGCGTTGCTCATCACCCGCCGCCGGCTCCCGTGGGCCACGTTCCGCGCATGCGCCCTCGGTGGGGTGCTGTTCGCCACGGACATCGCGCTTCACTTCTCCGCCGTCAAGCGAACGAGCATCGCGAACGTCGCGGTGATCGGCTCGCTCGCGCCCGTCGTCATCGCGATCGCGTCCGCGAGGCTGCTGCACGAGAAGGTCCCTCGGCGCGACGCCGTCCTGGCAGGGGTCGCATTCGTCGGTGTGCTCGCCGTCGCGATCGGGACGTCGAACGACGCGGGCGCGAGTCTGGGGGGCGACGTGCTCGCCGTGATCAACATCGTGTCGTGGTCGTCGTACTGGTTCTTCTCCCGTCGCGCGCGCGCGCAGACCGGACCCATCGAGTACTTCGCCTGCGTGATGCTGGCGGGCGCCGCGTTCATCACCCCGGTGGCGTTGATCTTCGGCGGGGTCCCGGCGGTCCCGAGCGCGCGCGACGTCTTCGCGGTCGTGACCGTCGCCGCGTTGCCGGGTTTCGTGGGTCATTCGCTCGTGATCTGGTCGCATGCGCACGTCGAGTCCTGGCGCTCGGCTCTGATCACGCAGGCGACCCCGGTGATCGCGACGCTCTTGGCGTTCGCGTTCCTTCACGAGCCCATCTCGCCGATCGTGGCCGTCGGTGGTGCCGTGGTGATCGCGTGCACGGCCGCGGTGATCGTGCACGCCGCTCGCCGGGAGGCCTCGGTGGCCGACGTCGCGGTCGAGTCTCCCGGCTAGGCAGCGTCGGGCCGTGCAGGCGGGCCGTCGGATGGCGGTGCCGCGGGCGATCGTCGCCCGGTGTTCGTACGCGGGGTCTTCGCACCGGAGATGACCAGGGCGCTCCCGCCGCCGAGCAGGAGCGTGCCGGCGACGAGCAGGGCGACCGAGAGCGGACCGATCGCGTCGATCGTGAGGCTGAGCACGCCGTCGCCATGGATCCGCTGTCGCCCGTCCATGCGCATGACCACGATGGACCAGTCCCCTGAAGTGGCCGTCCACGCGAGGGTCGCGGGGCTGCCCTCGGCGCTCGCGACCCAGAACGTCTGTTCCCCGGGGGGTCCGGGCTCGCGCCGGATCGACGGCCCTTCGGCGCGCTCGGTCTGCAGGCCGCCGACGGGGCGGAGTTGGACGACCCGATCGACGACGGCATCGGCGAGATAGGCGGCCGCGTCCTCGCGCGGCGCGACCCCGACGAACGCGGGCCCGCCTTCGCTCAGGAGCACCTCGATGCGCACGTCCGCCTTCCACGCGCCGCTCGGTCGAAGACCCCGCAGGGAGAGCGCATCGAACACGAGCGCGTGACCGGAGGAGTGCACGCCGCTCTCGAGCCGGAAGGTCCCGTCCAACCCGAAGACGGCCATCGCCGCCGCGCCGCCGAGCGTCACGAAGAACCCGATGAGGACCATCGGGATACCGAGGGCGTACTTCGAGCCGCGGCGCACGGCGGCATCCTGCCACGCCACGCCGCCCGGCGAAGGCTCGGTGCTACCGTGCCTGATCGTGACCCGTGCGACGAGTTCCTTGCGCGCTCGCCCCGCCGTCGTGGTCGCCGGAGCCATCGGTGGACTGGGCGCGATGGCCGTCATGGGCGCGACGCCGGGCTCGCCCTACCAACCCGTCCTCACGCCCAGCGGACGCCCCACCGGACCGCTGCGTGAGCTCGCCGTCGCGATCGGACTCGCGGATCTTCGAGGCGCGGCTCTCATCACCGTGAGCACGTTGATCGCCTTCGCGGCGACCGGTGCGTTCCTGCTCCTGCTGCGCGAGGCGTTCCGTGGCCACGTGGGCGTTCGGCAGATCGCGGTGGTGGTCGTGCTGGGGCACCTGGTGCTGCTGTTCGTCCCGCTGTTGTTCTCGCGTGACGTGTACTCCTATTCCTACTACGGGCGGATCGCGGGCATCTACGGGGGGAACCCCTACCTCGAGACGCCGCTCGATCACTCCGTGGACCCGCTCTGGGACTACGTCGGACCGAAGTGGGTCGACACGCCGGCGGTCTACGGTCCGGTGTGGACGGGCCTGTCCACCGGCCTTGCGCGGCTGCTGCAACGCCCCGGCGATCAGGTCGCGGCCTATCGCTACCTCGCGATCGCAGCCTCGCTCGCGACGTGCGCGGTCATCGTCTCGGTCGTGCGGAGGAGACGTCCCGAACGCGCGGCGTTCGCTCTGGCCGCGTTCGGCGCGAACCCGGTGGTGCTGTTCCATTCCGTGGCGAGCGGGCACAACGATCTGTTCGTCGCGCTGGCGATCGTGGGGGGCCTCGCACTCGTGCTCCGCGGACGCGAGCGATGGGCGGTCGCCGTGCTCACCCTCGGCGCGCTCATCAAGGTCACCGGCGTCCTGCCGTTGGCGCTGCTCATCGTGTGGTGCGTGGCGCGCCGGCCTCGTTCCGAGCGGGCCCGCGTCCTGGGGGTGCTGGTGGCGATCGCGGCCGGGATCGGTGCCGTCATGTCCATCCCCTACCTGCAGTGGCGCGATCCGAGCCTGGGGATGGCGCGTCTGGCTACCCATGAGGGGTGGCTGGCGCCCTCGACGGCGTTCTCGCGCGTCCTCGAGTACCTCACGTTCGACGTGGTGGCGTTCGTGCCCCGGCTGGTGTTCGCGGCGATCCTCCTCACCTCGCTCGTGTGGCTCGGACGAGGGGTCGCCCGGCGTGGCGCCGCGCTCACCCCCGACGGCCTGGCCGCCGCGTGGGGGTGGGCGCTGGTCCTGCTGACGCTGCTCGGTCCGGTGTTGCTCCCGTGGTACGTGGTCTGGTCACTGCCGCTCGTGTGGGTGCTCCCGCGGCCCGCCCGCACCTTGTTGATCACCACGGCCTCGTTGCTCGCCGTGACGTTGTGGTCCACCGAGCCGCTGCGCTTCTCGGTGGCCTTCGGGGTCGATACCTTCCTTGGCCGCTGGGTCGTGACGCCGGTGATGATCGTGCTCCTGGTGCGCGCCGTTCGTGACCTCCGCACGCGGCTGGAGGTGGGTCTGCCGTTGCACGACGATGAGGCCACCTCAGCGGGCGTGGGCGGTGCGCCGCCGGAGCCACGCGAGCAGGTAGCCGCCGGCACCGGCGAGGGCTGAAGCGGAAGTCCCCGTCCCCGCCCCGAGGCCGAGTCCCATCCGCTCGAGGGCGACCGTCGTGATGGCGAGCGTCGCGATGCCGAAGGCCGGCGCCACCGCGAGCGCGCCGGCGAGGTCTCCGGCCGACCACCGTGCCCAACCGAACCCCACGACGATCAACAGGAGCGTGACGCGGATCGCCGCGCTCGCCATGGCCCTGGGCGAGGCGGGCGCGAGCTCATCCTCGGCGGCCGGCAGCGGCCGGGCATCCGGCAGGGAGCTCGCCACGAGCGGATCCCACCGGGTGAGCCCCGCCGACGTGAGCGCGCCCCGATCCCGGTTGAAGTCCGGGATGACGAAGATCGCGGGCTCGGGGGATGCCGGGATGTCCTGCAGCGACGTGACCGACGCGAGGTCCCCGAGACGGCTCCCGCCGAGCGTCGGTCGCCGGGCGCGCAGGTCCGCCACCGTCCCCACGAACACCGACACGTCATGGACGCGGCCGCTCGGCGCGGTCGCCCGCGCCACGTTGAGGGCGTGCGAGGCGAGGAACAGCGAGTCCGACGTTTCGCCGTGCACCACGAACACGATCGGCGTCCCATCGGGGGTCGTCGCGGCGATCCGGCCGGCGATCGTCGCTGAGCGGAGTTCGCCCGGTCCGATGAACGGCGTTTCCCCATCCCACGCACGGAGCGTCGGGAGCGCTGTCAACGCGACGAGCACGATCCCCACCGGCCACGCGAGCCACCACCGTCCGAGCAGGCGTCCGAGCCACACG
>JBKJXU010000048.1:0-5818 GCA_046716145.1 Actinomycetota bacterium | reverse complement strand
GTGGGGCTCCGGTCGGCGGGCCGAGATGAGCGAACTCCCGAGCCGCCGAGGTAGATCTGTCGGCCTCTCGGCGGCTGTCGGCCCTCGTCCCATCTCGGCAGCAGAAGTACCGATCGCGCGTACCCTTGGTTCGTGCAGAACTTTTACGTCACGCACGTGGTGTGAGACCTGAACCTGCAGCGGCGGATCGCCGAAGCTCGGCGCGAGTCGCTCGCCCGGTCGGTCGGCCGGCGCAACGGGTTCGGATGGTTCCGGCGGGCTCGGCCCGGCGCGGAGCACGACGCCGCGGTCCTCAAGCCCTTCCAGGAGGACGTGACCCACGCGCTCCGGTTCTGAGGCTCCCATCTCTGGCATGGCTAGTTGTGTCGTAGACATCGATTTTACGTGCACAACACAACTTCGGGTATCCTCTACCCCGTGGTGCCGAAGGGTGGACGACCCAGCCGAGCGGCGCTCTACCGCCAGCTCGCGGACCAGATCCAGGAGGTCCGCGACCGGCTCGTTGGGCTGCCTTCTCCTGATGATGCCGAGGAGATCTGGGGTGACATCTGGCTCCAGGAGGCGCATCACTCGACCGCGATCGAGGGGAACACGCTGATCCTTCGAGAGGTTGCATCGCTCCTCGCGGAGGGCAGGGTCGTCGGGGAGAAGGAACTGGCGGAGTACATGGAGGTCCGCGGGTACGGGGAAGCCGCCCGGTGGGTGTACGCGCGAGGGCTCGAGCCGGGAGGCCCGTCCCGATCGCTGATCACGTTGCGTGACGTCCGTACCATCCATGAGCTCGCTATGGCGCAGGTCTGGGGTGTCGCGCCGCACCCGTCGGCCGAACCGGCAGAGGCGCCCGGCTCGTTCCGGCGACACGACATCAGGGCCTTTCTCGGGGGGATGCGGCCTCCGGACTGGACCGATGTGCAGCCGCGGATGACCGATTGGGTCGAGGAGGCGAACCACCTCACGCGCGACGACCTGGAGGTGCCGGTGCGTGTCGCCATGATCCACGCGGACTTCGAGCGTATCCATCCGTTCCTGGACGGGAACGGACGAGCAGGACGCCTCGTGATGAACCTCGTGCTGCTGCGAAGAGGCTTCCCGCCCGCGATCATCCGCAAACGCGACCGCTCCCGCTACCTTGACTACGTGCGCCGAGCTGATCGGGGCGACCCCGGGCCGCTCGCCGAGCTGATCGCTCGAGCCTTGTTGGACATGCTCCTTCGCTTCGTCGTCCCGGCCGTCGCAGGTCCTGCGCGGCTCGTTCCGATCCAGTCACTGGCCGACGCCGACCTGACGGTCCGTGCGCTCAGGGCTGCCGCCGAGCGGGGTCGGTTGCGCGCCCAACGCGACGACGACGGTCGGTGGCGGAGCAGTAAGGACTGGGTCGAGGAGTACCGCAGGAGCCGGCACGTCCGTACCCCTCGTGTCTGAGGCTCCACGGTCGGCGCGGGTGGCCTTGGTAGCCTGGCCTCCTCAGCAGCCGAGGCGACCGAAGAGGAGCTGATACGCCGTGGACAGGCCCGAGATCATCCTGGCGCCGGGCCCCACCCCGATCCCGCCCGAGGTGCTGTTGGCCCAGGCCAAGCCCCTCGTCTACCACCGTGGCCCCGGCTTCGGGCAGCTGATGCGCGACGTCACCGGCCGCCTGCGCCAGCTCTACCGCACCGAGACCGCCGAGATCTTGATCATGACCTCCAGCGGCACCGGCGGGCTCGAGTCCGCGATCCAGAACTGCCTCTCGCCCGGGGACGAGGTCTTCGTGCCGCTCGCGGGGTTCTTCTCCCAGCGCTGGCAGCGCCTGGCCCAGGCCTACGGCCTCACGGTGCACACGACCGAGGAGGAGTGGGGGACCCGTCTGGACCCGGCGAAGGTCGCCGCGGCCCTGGCCGAGCACCCGGGCACGAAGGCCGTCCTGCTCACGCAGTCGGAGACCTCCACCGGGGTGATCCAGCCGATCGAGGCGCTCGCCCGCGTGGCGAAGGAGGCCGGAGCGATGGTGATCGTCGATGTCGTCTCCAGCCTGGGCGCGGTGCCGTTCGCGTTCGATGACTGGGGCATCGACGTGGCGGTCGGCGGCTCGCAGAAGGCGCTCAGCGCCTCGCCGGGGATCGCGTTCGTGGCGGTGAGCGACCGTGCCCGCGAAGCCTCCGAGACGGCCGCGCTCCCGCGGTTCTACTTCGACTGGCGCGAGTACCGGCGGTTCGCGGCGCTGCCCGAGCCCGAGAACCCGTGGACGCCGGCGATCAGCGTGATGGAGGGGCTGCGCGCCGCCTTGGAGCTGTACTTCACAGACGGCGTGGACGTGGCTCTGCAGCGCCACCGGATGCTCTCGCGCGCGGTGAAGGAGGGCGCGAAGGCGCTCGGCCTCGACCTGTTCGGCGAGGGTCTGGAGGACAACTGGACCGTGACCGCGATCCGGGCTCCGGAGGCCGCCGACGCCGACCGGATCTGCGACACGATCCGTGCCGATCACGGGTGCGTGCTGGCGCCGGGGCAGGGCCCGCTGAAGGGCAAGGTCTTCCGGTTCGGTCACTTCGGCTACTTCAGCGAGTTGGACATCCTGCGCGGGCTCGCGGCGTTGGAGATGACGCTCGACTCGCTCGGGCATCCGGTGAAGCTGGGCGCCGGGGTCGCCGCCGCCGAGCAGGTGTTCATGGAGGCGCGCGCGTGAGGGTCCTGATCACCGAGGAACTCTCCGAGCAGGGGCTCGACCTTCTGCGCAAGGACGCGCAGGTCGATGTCCGGACCGACCTGGCGGATGGGGACCTGGCCGCCGAGATCGCCCCGTACGACGCGCTCATCATCCGCAGTGCCACGCAGGTCGACGCCGCCGTGCTGGAGGCGGCGACCAACCTGAAGGTGGTGGCGCGCGCCGGGATCGGCCTGGACAACGTGGACGTGGAGGCCGCCACTCGCCGCGGCGTGATGGTGGTGAACGCGCCGCAGTCCAACGTGATCAGCGCCGCCGAGCACACGATGGCCCTGCTGCTGGCGCAGGCTCGCAACGTGCCGCAGGCCCACGCGGGGTTGCTGGCAGGACGCTGGGAGCGCAAGGCCTGGGAGGGCGTGGAACTGGCCGGCAAGACCCTCGGCTTGATAGGCCTCGGGCGGGTGGGCTCGCTCGTGGCCTCGCGCGCAGGCGGGTTCGGGATGCGCGTGATCGCGTTCGACCCCTACGTCAGCACCGAGCGTGCCAAAGAGATGTGCCTCGAGGTGATGCCGACCCTGGAAGCGCTGCTGGTGCAGTCCGATTTCGTCAGCATCCATCTGCCGCGCGGGCCGGAGACCGAGGGCCTGATCGGCGCGAAGGAACTGCGGATGATGAAGGCGGGCGCGCGCCTGGTGAACACCGCGCGCGGTGGCATCGTGGACGAGGATGCCTTGGCGAAATCGCTCGAGGACGGGCACCTGGGCGGTGCCGCGCTCGACGTGTTCGCGATCGAGCCCACCACCGACTCGCCCCTGTACGGACTGCCCGGCGTGGTCGTCACGCCGCACCTGGGCGCCGCCACGCGCGAGGCACAGGACAAGGCGGGGGTCACGGTGGCGGAGATGGTGCGCCTGGCGCTCCGCGGAGAATTCGTGCCCTACGCCGTGAACGTGTCCGCGGGCGCGGAGGTCACCGAGGTGGTGCGGCCGTTCGTGCCGCTGGCCGAGCAGATGGGCTCGCTCGCCGCGGGACTGGCCGACGGCGGCGTGCGCAGCGTCGTCGCCTCCTACCTGGGGCGGATCGCCGAGCACGATACGCGCGTCCTGACGCTCGCGATCTTGAAGGGGATCTTGGGCCGCACCGTGAACGAACCGGTGTCGTTCGTGAACGCGCCGATGCTGGCGCGCGACCGCGGTCTCACGGTGAGCGAGATGCGCTCGACGGTCAGCCAGGATTACGTCTCGCTCGTCTCGCTCCGCGCAGAGACCGAGGAAGCGAGCGTGACCCTCGAGGGGACGATCGTGGCCCGCGATGCCGAGCGCATCACGAAGCTCGACGATTTCGACGTGGAGCTCGCGCCTGCCGAGCGCATGGTCTTCCTCAACTACGAGGACCGCCCGGGGATCATCGGCGCGGTCGGCACGATCATGGGCGACGCGGGCATCAACATCGCCACGATGGACGTGGGGCGCCGCGGCCAGGGCCAGGAAGCGCTCATCGTCCTCACCGTCGACTCCGATGTGCCCGCCGCGATCCTGGACGAGATCGGGACGAGGATCGACGCGCGGCGCGTGCGCGCGGTCACGTTGCCGGCCTGACACACGATCGCAACGGCCGATCCTGCGGATGTGCTCGACCCCCCCTCCGCCGCCGTGCTACCGTCCCGTGGTCATGGAGCGGATGGAACCGATCACGGGATCGCTCGGCGCCTGTTGAGGCGCCGGCCCCGCTGACCGCTTCCCTCACGCGCACCACTCCCTCCTAGGAGCCGCTCCATGAGATCACTCGCCAGATCCCGCATCCGACGTCTCGCGGTCGGTCGCCTCATCTCCGTGACCGGTGGCGCCGCGGCGTTCACCGCGCTCAACTTCACGGTGTGGGATCGGACGCATTCGCCTACGATGCAGGCGCTCTCGCTGCTCCTGACCTTCGGGGTGGCGGGCATCTTCGGTCCGTTCGCCGGGGTGCTTGGCGACCGCTACGACCGGCGCTGGGTGATGGTGTGGTCCGAGGCCGCCGGGGCCGTGATGTTCCTCGCGATGGCGCTGGTCGCAGGCGGGCAGGCCACCGGCCTGCTGATCGCGCTGGCGTTCGGGGCGGCGATCGCGGAGCAACCGTTCTTCTCGTCGTCGCGCGCGGCCATCCCGAACCTGATCGACTCGGCCGACGATCTGAACTGGGCGAACAGCCTGGTGACGATCGGCGTGCACTCCGGGATCGCGATCGGACCGGTGATCGGTGGCTTGCTGTGGGAGGCGATCGGCCCGGGCGCCGTGTTCGGACTCAACGCCGCGACGTTCGTGCTCTCGATCGTCCTCACGCTCTCTGTGCACGGTGAGTTCCAGCAACCGCGGAGCGCCGAGGACGATGCCGAGCACGGCGGTATCAGCGCGGGCCTGCGGTTCCTGTGGGGGGACTGGGTCCTGCGGCGGATGTCGGTGGCGTGGTTCGTCTTCGTGCTGGGTCTCAGCGTGGGGATGGTGGCCGATGCGGCGCTCGCGGAGTCGTTCGGGGAGGCCTCGCTCGGCTACGGATTGCTGATCACCGCGTGGGGATTGGGCTCGACGCTCGGCTCGGCCTCGGGCCGGTGGATCCCCGCGGGCCGCGAGGGCGCGTTCATGGCCGGCGGAGCTTTCGGCATCGCCGTCTTCGCCTTCGGGGTGGGGATCGCGCCCGTGTTCTGGCTCGTGCTGGTGTCGCTGTTCTTCTTCGGAGCCTGCGACGGCATCACGATCGTGTCGGAGAACACGATCATGCAGGAGCGCGCCCCCGATGCGGTACGCAGCCGGACGAACGCGGCGTTCGAGGCCGTCCTGTCGATCGGGCTGGCCGTCGGCTACTTGCTGGCGGGCCCGGTGCTCTCGGTGGTCTCGCCGCAGGGCGCGTACCGGATCGGGGCGGTCGCGGCGTTGCTGGCCGCCATCTGGCTGCTGCCGCTGCGGCAACTGGATCGCCCCGGTGGCGGTCCGGCCGCGACCGCCACGGAGCCGGAGCCGGTTGACGAGACGCCACAGGTTGAGCCCGAGGGGCGCGAGCACCACGAGCCCTCGGTCCCGGGCACCTTCGGGGCCCGGTTCACCTCGGCCGAGGAACTGGAAGACGAGAGCGAACGCCGCTCGGCCTAGCAGGGGGGCCCGCTCCGCGGGCCCCCTTGGTCCTTCCGGGCGGTACACCGGG
>JBKJXU010000047.1:0-2975 GCA_046716145.1 Actinomycetota bacterium | reverse complement strand
GATCCGGAGCCGCCGAAAGCCGCGCCCGCGCGCGACGCCGCGGATCTCCTTCCGGCCGACATCGCCGCACGGCTCGAGGCCGATGACGCGCCGCATCGCCATCCCCACCACCAGAGCGAGCCGGGCGAGCCGCCATTCATCGGGATTGTGGGTGCGGGCGCGGTCGGCACGGCGTTGGGCGTGGCGCTCCAGCGCGCGGGTTGGCCGGTCATCGCCGTCGCGAGCCGCAACCCGGACCGGCGCGCACGGTTCATGGTCGCCGTGCCGGGCGTGCGCGCGTTCGCCGAGGCCGAAGCGCTACTCGACGAGGCGGAGCTCATCATCCTCACGGTTCCCGACGACGCGATCGCCCCGCTGGCCGGGGCGCTGCGCCTCTACAGCGGCCAGGCGCTGATCCACACCAGCGGGCTGTTGGGGCCCGAGCTGCTGCTGCCGGCGATGGCCGCGGGGACGCAGATCGGCACGTTCCACCCGCTGGTCGCCTTCGCCGATACGGAGCGCGCCGTTTCGGCCCTGCGTGGCGCAACGATCGCGCTGGAGGGCGACGACGACCTCGTGGGCATGCTGGCTGGAATGGCCGAGGCGCTGGGCGGCGTGCCCGTCCGGCTCGCGCCCGGCTCCAAGCCCGCGTACCACGCGGCGGCGGTGCTGGCGGCGGGCGGGGTCGTGGCGCTGCTGGACGCGATCGCGCGCCTCGGCGCCGTTGCCGGTCTCGACGAAGCCGGAGCGCTCGCGGTCTACCTGCCGCTCGTGCGCCAGACGCTGGCCAACGCCGAAGCCCTTGGTGTGCGGAACGCGCTCACCGGGCCGTTCACGCGTGGTGACTCCGGCACGCTTGACGCGCACCTCGCGGCGTTGCGGGCGCACGCGCCCGATGTGCTCGACCTGTACCGCGCAGCGGGTCGTCGCGAGCTGGCGCTTGCGGTGGCACGGGGCGCGCTGGCACCGGAGGCGGCCCGCCGCCTGGCCGACTCGCTTGCAATGGCCGATTGAGGCAGTAGGATTACCGGATGCAGCACAGCATTGCCGCGAAGTACGCGGCGCGCCCCGCAGCGCGTTTCGTCCGCCCCTCGTCACGCGCTCGCGAGCGACATCTCGGCCTCCGCGCCGCCGGGACCTTCCAGCCGGCGTCCCGCCGCTCGACGATCGTTCGCCACCTGGAGCTGAGCCCGCTTGTGCAACTGCGCGCCCGGTGGCGGTCGGTCAAGCCGGCCCGCGCGCAGGTGCCGGTCGCCGGACGGCTGCATCCCGTCGCGACCATGCGCTGGGCACGAAACGGCGCCGGTCGCGCACTTCGCGCGAGCGCCGCCTCGGCGCCGTGGCGCGGCTGAGGAACGCCACCGCAACGTCCGCCGGTGGCGTCGTCATCCGATACGAGGATGGGGTTCCCCAGCTGGTGGTCGGCAGCTGGCGGCGTGAGCCAGACGGACTGACCTGGACCCTGCCAAAGGGCACCCCGCAGGGCGTCGAGACCATCGCGCAGACGGCACTCCGGGAAGTCGCGGAGGAGACCGGGCTGCAGGTCCGGATCACGTCGCCCCTCGACTCGATCGAGTACTGGTTCGTGCAGCGTGGCACGCGCATCCACAAGACCGTGCACTACTTCCTCATGGAGCCCGTCGGGGGCGACCTGGCCCGCCACGACCACGAGTTCGAGAGCGTGCGCTGGCTGGACGTCGCGGACGCGCCCGTCATCCTGACCTTCGAAACCGAGCGGGCACTCGTGACGCGCGCCGCGGAGCGCATCGGCGTCCAGCCCGAAGCGGTCGCCGCGGGCGCGTCGTCGGGGAGCCAATCGACCGCGCCTGCCGTCGAACCCGCCCGGTGACGGCGGGCGGCGAGGACGCGTCCGAGGCGATCCACGAAACGCCGCTGGCCGCCCGGCACCGTGCCCTCGGCGCGAAGATGATCGAGTTCGGCGGCTGGATGATGCCGGTCCAGTACACGGGCATCCTCGACGAGCACCGCGCGGTCCGCGAGCGCGCCGGCCTGTTCGACCTTTCGCACATGGGCGAGCTCTTCGTCGACGGGCCCGAGGCCGGCCGGGCTCTCGCCGAGGCCCTCGTCACCAACCCGCCGTCGCTCACGATCGGGCGCGCGCAGTACTCGATGATCGTCGAGCCCGACGGCGGGATCATCGATGACCTCATCGTCTACCGGCTGGGCGAGGACTCGTACCTGGTCGTCGCGAACGCCTCGAACGCGCAGGTTGTGAGCGACACCCTGGCCGAGCGGATCAGCGGCAAGAAGGCGGTCCTCGACGATCGGTCGCTCGCGACCGCGCTGGTCGCGATCCAGGGCCCGCGGGCGCAGGCGGTCCTGCAGCCGCTCAGCGACATCGCGCTCGAAGGCATCCGCTATTACGGCATCGCCGACGGGCGCTTCGCGGGGATCCCGGCGCTGGTCGCCCGGACGGGGTACACGGGCGAGGACGGGTTCGAGTTGTTCGTGGACACCGCGCACGCCGAAGCCCTCTGGGATGCGCTCAGCGAGGCCGGCCGGGCCGTGGGTGTCGCGCCGATCTGCCTGGGTGCGCGCGACACGCTGCGCCTCGAAGCGGGCATGCCGCTGTACGGCAACGACCTGGACCGCGACACGAATCCATTCGAGGCGAACCTCGGGCGCGTGGTGAAGTTCGAGAAGTCCGACGACTTCGTGGGCCGCGCCGCGCTCGAGCGGGTCGCCCGCGACGGGCCCGACAAGCGGCTCGTGGGGTTGCGCATGACCGGCCGCGGCATCGCCCGCCACGGTTACCCCGTGTTCGTCGGCGAGCGGCGGACGGGGGTGGTCACCAGCGGGACCCATTCGCCGACGATCGGGGCGCCCATCGCGATGGCCTATGTGGCGCCGTCGGACGCGGAGCCGGGTACGATGGTCGAGGTCGGCATCCGCGATCAGCGTGTCGCCGCAGAGGTCGTCCGGCTTCCGTTCTACAAGCGGGCGCGCTGAGGGGGCCTGAGTTCCCCGCCCGGCCC
>JBKJXU010000046.1:0-2526 GCA_046716145.1 Actinomycetota bacterium | reverse complement strand
GCATGCCGCAAGACAAGATGGCGTTACCGAGCCCGGACCCACCTCCACTCGCTACACTTCGACGCGCTGGTGGTGACCTCGGTGGCGATCTCTGCCAGGTTCTCTACCGGCCCGGGCCAGGTCGGGGCGGTAGAAATCGCCGAACGCCCAGGTCAGCGATACCGGCTACACATCCCGGTAACGGAATCCCCTGAGTTGGTAACGGGATAGCCACGAAAGGTGCCCACGACCTGTCGCGTCGGGAATCGGAGGCGGTCTGGGCCGCTCGTTTCCGGTTCCTTCCGGTTCCTGCCGGAACTTCCGCTATCGCGTGATGCTGTGGACGACCTTCAGGAGCTCGACCGCCGCCTTGCCGTTGCCCCGCTTGGAGCTCGCTTTCTGCAGAGTTCACCGCCGAGAGGGTCACGGCACCGAGCCGCTCGCGCAGGAGTTCCTCGCTCTCGTTCCGGGCCCGGTCCCTCCGCCACGCTTCGCCGTCCCTTAGCGCTTGGAGGTGGATCTGGAACGTCGGCGTCTTCTTCCAGTTCCGGATCGTGCGGTCGGTGATCTCCAGTTCCCGGGGTACCTCGACGGTCGTTCGTCGCCCCGTGGCGAGCATCTCGGCTGCCCGCCGCTGACGTTCGCTGAGCGCGGCCGACAGGTCGCTAACGGGGTCCTTGGATGTCTCGTAGCTCGCACGAGACTCGATCACCTTAGACCGGAAGCGTTCGTCCTCGTGAAACCACGTCCGGACCTGTCCGGCGGGCAGATCGCAAATCTTGTCGACCGCCTCGGAATCGAGGATCTTCGCCAATAGCTCGGCCGCTCTCTTCTGCTCCTTCGTCACCCAGATGCGGCACCCCGCTGCGCCTTCCAGGATCAGACGCACTACGTCGTCGATCTCGACGATCGGCTCGGGCGGTTCTCCCGGCGGGGCCTTCGGTGCGACCTTCGCTTGGACTGTCATAAGCACCTCCTTGAGGACCTCCCGGCATCACCCTGACGCCGCTCCCTCATCCATAGATATCGGCATTCCACGTGCGGGCACCTGTCAACCAGGAACATGCAGGGGATAAAGGTGACCAGGTAGCTGAGCGTCCTGGACTCGGTTACCAGGCTGGTTACGCGCCCGCACCGGTCTCAGCGACCCCGCTATGCGACGCTAGCCCACCGCGCCGCGTACTGAACGTAGGTGTCCTTCGCCATCTCCATCATAAGGGCAGCCTTCGAACGTGAGGCACCGGCTCGCCTAAGCGTCAGCACAACAGAACGGCGCACCACCGGGTGGCGTTCCTCGACGGATGCCTCCATTGCGACATCCGGACGCCAAGAGGGCGAACGCTGCGCCGCGTACCAGGCATGCGCCCGAACGGGCGACCGCTCACTCTTCGAAGTCGCGATGGACATGAACACTTCTCCTTCGTCGACTCCTTTCTGATTTGGGCTGAGGACGGCGGGACCTGGGGAGCAGCTCACGACCGCCTGATCGCTTTCTTCAACCACGTCCTGCAGTTGATGATCAAAGGTGGACTGGACGAAGGATCGTCTCACTGGCGCGAGGCCCAGCGTCTCCTCCTGTTCCGCGAACCGCCGGAGTTCTGTCTTGGGTACGGCAAGGAAACGACGGAGGGCAGGGGATCCGGGACGAAGCTGCAAGCGGGGATGCTCGCGGGCGGGGCGATCGCCATCGAACTAAGCATCGAGTCCGTCGAACACTTCGAGGAGATGCTCCTCTTCCAGCCCGGTATTGGAGAGGGCGAAGCCCGGAATGTAGCGGGGATCGCGGTGCTCTAGGACGTACATCACCATCATGAATGAGAGGGAGGCGACGCCGAACACCGTCGTGCCGCTCATCGAACCACTTCCCCCCTCAGCACTATCGTCCCCTCCTTGGCTTGGGTATTATACTGGTTTGCACGGTGTAGACCTGCTAAATGGAAGCGTGAGACATGACGTACACGATCTGCGAACCCTGCATCGACGTGAAGGACTTGGCCTGCGTTGACGAATGTCCCGTCGACTGCATCTACGAAGGCCCGCGCATGCTGTACATCCAGCCCGACGAGTGCGTGGACTGCGCCGCGTGCGAGCCTGTGTGCCCGGTCACCGCGATCTTCTACGAAGACGACGTGCCCGGCGAGTGGAGGCAGTTCACTCCCGTAAACGCGGAGTTCTTCAACGACGACGTGACGGGACTCGGGTCCCCAGGGGGTGCGGCGCAAGCAGGCCCGGCGACCGTGGATCACCCCGTGGTGGCCGCCTGGCCGACCGTCTGAATAGTGGGAACCACAGACTCGTTCACGCGCCCTCTCCGGGACCTCCGGATCTCAGTCACCGATCGCTGCAATTTCCGCTGCGTTTACTGCATGCCGAAGGAGGTCTTCGGGCGAGACTTCCAGTTCCTCGAACGTGACGAACTCCTGACCTTCGAGGAGATCGCCCACCTCTCCCGCATTTTCGTCTCGCTCTGAGTTCAGAAGATCCGCCTCACCTGCGGCGAGCCGCTCGTGCGGCGCGATGTCGAGCGCGTCGTCGCGCTCCTTGCTG
>JBKJXU010000045.1:0-2967 GCA_046716145.1 Actinomycetota bacterium | reverse complement strand
GGTCCCCCCAGTAGACATCGCCGAGGAACTGCTCGATCGCCTTATGCAGCATCGGTCCACGCCAGATGACCGGGGTCTCCTCCGGGACGAAATGCCCCATCGAGATGACCTTCACGCCATAGGCCTCCAGCGGCATGATCATGTCGTTGAACCCGACCGGCTTGCCGGTCGCACCGAGCATCCGCGGGATGGAGAAGCCCCACACGTCGGCGTCGAGGATGCCGACCGTCGCGCCGTCGGCGACGAGCGAGCACGCGAGGTTGACCGTCACGCTCGACTTGCCCACCCCACCCTTCCCGGAGGCGACCGCCACGATCGAGGTCTGCGGCCCGAACGCGATCTTCGTCGCTTCACCCCCGCCGCGGAGGTTCCCCACGAGGGCCGCCCGTTGCTCCTCGCTCATCGGCGTGAGCGTGACCTCGACCCGTTCGACGCCGGCCAACGGCTGGACCGCGGCGGTGACCTCGCTCGTGATCCGGTCGCGGAGCGGGCACCCTTCGATCGTCAGCAGCACGTGGACCCGGACCAGGCCGGCCTCGACCTCGATGGTCTTCAGCATCCCGATGTCCTCGATCGGACGGCCGATCTCGGGGTCGTTCACGGATCGCAAGGCCTCGCGGACCTGCTGTTCGGTCACCATGGCTCGGGGCTCCCTCGGCTAGGCTTCGGTGGGTAAACACGGCGCAGGCCGTGCAAACCCCAGTCTACGACGGTCGCGACGGAGGCCCGATGCCCGAACCGCTACCCCTGGAGGTCCACAAGGCGCTCGCCGACGGCACGCGCTACCGGCTCTACCGCTACCTGCGCTTATCGGGCCGTGAAGTCCCGATCCGCGAGCTTGCTACGCGCCTCTCGCTGCATCCCAACACGCTGCGCCCGCATCTGCGCCGCCTCCAGGACGCCGGTCTCGTCCGTTCGGAGGTCCGCAAGGCGGCCAACGTGGGCCGCCCGCAGACGCTGTACGCGTCGGTCGATCGTCAGGGTCGCGAGGGCCGCGATCATCGCCTGCTCGCCGACATCCTGGCGGGACTGCTCACCACGTCGAGACAGCGAGGCCAGGCCCACGACCTGGCCCGCGAGTGGGGTGCGTACCTGGTCGGGCGGTCGGCGCCGCGTCCGGGGGCACGCCGCTCGGGCGGGGTGAACCTGGCCGCCCTGCAGGAGGCCCTGGACGAGGCGGGGTTCACCCCACGCTTCCGGCGCCGGAGCGCGAAGACCGTGGACATCACCCTGCGCGATTGCCCCTTCCGCGACCTGCTGGATGAGCACCGCGATCTCGTGTGCGCGGTCCACGTCGGCCTCCTGGAGGGGGTCCTGGGAGCTTCCCGGCCGGCGCTCGAGATGACCTCGTTCGAGCCGCTCGTGGACCGGGGCGTCTGCAAGCTCACGGCTCGCGCCGGCTGAAGCTTGAGTCGGGGCACCCATCGGCCGATGGGACCATAGACACGGGCGGGTGGCATCCCATCTGTCCGACGGCGAGTGCGGGCGAGGTGGGAGCCGACGTTGGACGAACAGATCGTGCCCGAATTCAACTCCTGGCTGGAAGAGCTGATCAACGGTCAGGGTTCTGACCTGCACGTGAAGGTCGGCTCCGCGCCGATGCTCCGCCTCCCCCAAGGACTGCAGCGACTGGAACGCGACGCCCTCACCGCGATCGAGACGCAGGCGATCGCGGAGGGCATCGTCCCGGCCGACCGCAAGGCCACCTTCGCGGAGAAGGGCGAGGTCGACTTCGCGTACTCGGTCACGAACGTCGGCCGGTTCCGCGCGAACGTGTTCCGCCAGCGTGGCTCCACGTCGATGGTCCTTCGGAAGCTCCGCTTCGGTGGTCCGTCCTTCGAAGAGGTGGGCTTGCCGGATGCGGTCCGCACGATCGCCGATGAGCATCGCGGCCTGATCCTGGTGACCGGACCGACCGGGTCGGGCAAGACCACGACCCTCGCCGCCATGATCGACTACGTGAACAAGACCAAGCCGGTCCACATCGTGACGATCGAGGACCCGATCGAGGTGCTGCACAAGGATCACATGGCCTCGATCAACCAACGGGAGATCGGCAACGACACGGGCGACTTCCTCTCCGCACTGCGCGCTGCTCTGCGGCAGGATCCCGACGTCATCTTGATCGGTGAGATGCGTGACACCGAGACCGTCCGCGCGGCGATCGCCGCGGCGGAGACCGGTCACCTGGTGATGTCCACGCTGCACACCCAGGACGCGACCGAGACGATCAACCGCGTGATCGACTTCTTCCCGCCGTATCAGCAGAAGCAGGTGCGCCTGGCTCTGGCCGGGACGCTGCGGGGCATCATCTGCCAGCGGCTCGTCCCGACGATCGACGGGGGCCGGACGCCCGCGCTCGAGATCCTGGTCAACAACGGCCGCGTGGCCGAGAGGATCTCCGATCCCGACAAGACCCACGAGATCAAAGATGTGATCGCCGATGGCGGCTACTACGGCATGGTCACCTTCGACCAGTGGCTGCTGAAGCTCATCCAGGAGGGCACGGTGAGCGTCGAGGACGCGATGCAGGCCGTCTCCAGCAGGCACGATTTCGAGCTGGCGCTGCAGCAGGCCGGGATCGCCGTCCCGGCCTAGCCCAACGGGCTCAGGCCGTCACCGGCGCCGCGGTCTGGTGCCGACGGATCGATGCGGCGACCGCGCCACCCACCACGAACCCGATCGCGCCCGGGAGGACCCACCCGAACCCCGCGTCCGGATCGTCGGGTGTCGCCGCGGCGGAGAGGGTCGTCATCGCCGTCGCCGGCGCGTCGGTGTCGCCGACGAAGATCGCGCCGTTCATCCCAGGGTGCAGGGTGCACGCGAAGGGGTAGACGCCGTCGTCGGCGAAGGTCTGGACGAAGCGGTCACCCTGCAGCAGATCGTCGTAGTGGCCCCACCCGGTGCCGGACACGTTGTGCGCGAAGTTGTCCTCGTTCACGAACGTGACCGCGACACCAGCGTCGA
>JBKJXU010000044.1:0-25405 GCA_046716145.1 Actinomycetota bacterium | reverse complement strand
GGGGGGGGGGGGGGCGCCCCCGCCCGCCCCGCCCCCCCCCGCCGCCGAGGTGGTCTGGGCCGACGCGGATCCCCTGCCCCTGGTCCTGGACGCCGAGGCCGCGATGACCCCGGGGTCGGCGGTGCTGTTCGAGGCCGAGGGCACGAACGTCTCGCACACGTTCTCGCACGCCTGGGACGACGATGTCTTGGCGGGAGCCGACGTGGTGATCCGCGGCCGGTTCGTGCAGCAACGCCTGGCTCCGGTGCCGATGGAGCCGAACGGGATCACCATCGTGCCGGAGGCCGGGGGCGGGTTCACGGTCTGGGTGTCGTCCCAGGTGCCGTTCGACGTGCGCGGTGATCTGGCCGAGGTCCTCGACGTGCCGCGGGCCGATGTCCGCGTCATCGCGCCCGATGTCGGCGGTGGGTTCGGGGCGAAGCTCTTGGTCTACCCCGAGTACGTCGTGTGCGCGCGGATCGCGCAGATGCTCGGCCGCCCGGTCCACTGGCAGGAGACCCGCAGCGAGTCGATGCTCGGTCTGAACCACGGCCGCGCGCAGGTCCAGCATGTGCAGGCCGGCGCCCGCCGCGACGGATCGCTCGTGGGGCTCCGCGCGGAGATCGTGGCCGACATGGGCGCCTACCCGGTGGGTGCCTTCCTCCCGGTCACCACGGGGGAGATGCTGCCGGGCGTGTATCGATGGCCGGCCGTTTCGTTCCGCGGGTGGGCGGTCGTGACGAACACGACACCTGTGATGGCCTATCGCGGGGCAGGGCGTCCCGAGGCGACGGCGCTCGTCGAGCGGACGATGGACCTGCTGGCACACGAACTGGACCTGGATCCCGTCGCGCTCCGGCGGCAGAACCTGATCCAGCCCGATGCGTTCCCGTTCCGCACCGCCACGGGCATGACGTATGACACGGGTGCGTACCCGGCGGCCCTGGATGCTGCGCTGGCCGCCGCCGGGTACGAGGAACTGCGGGCCGAGCAGGCCACGCGCCGTGAGCGTGGCGATCACGTGGTGCTGGGCGTCGGCCTCGCCGCCTACGTGGAGATCACCGGGTTCCCCTCGAAGGACTCGGCGCGGGTGCTGATCGAGCCCGAAGGGGAGGTGACGGTCACGACGGGCATCTCGCCGCACGGCCAGGGGCACGAGACCTCGCTCGCTCAGGTGGCGGGTGCGATGTTGGCGCTGCCGTTCGAGCGCATCCGCGTGGTCCATTCCGACACGGCACTGGTGGCGCGCGGCGAGGGAACGTGGGGGTCGAGGTCACTGCAGGCCGGGGGGTCCAACGTCGCTCAGCGCACGCTGGAGCTCATCGAGGCGGGCCGGCGTCTGGCCGCAGCGGTGCTCGAGGTGGACGCAGAGGATCTGGAAGGGCCGGTGGACGGCGGGTTCCGGGTGGCCGGTGCGCCGGACCGATCGGTGACGTGGCCAGCGCTCGTGCTGGCCAACGGCGGACCGCTCGTGGCGGAGGCCACCATCCGCGATCCCGGTGAGACCTTCCCGTTCGGGACCCACGTCGCGGTGGTGGAGGTGGACACCGAGACGGGGGACGTCCGTCTGGTGCGCCTGGTCGCCGTGGATGATTGCGGGCGGATCGTGAACCCGGCGCTCGTCCGCGGCCAGCAGCACGGGGGCATCGCCCAGGGCGCGGCGCAGGCGCTGTTCGAGGAGTTCGTCTACGACGAGGCCGGCAACCCGATCACGGGCACGCTCGCCACCTACCCGATGCCGAGCGCCGCCGACCTGCCGTCGTTCGAGACCTCCAACACCCAGACCCCGACCGACGTCAACGTGCTCGGCGTGAAGGGGATCGGCGAGGCGGGTTCGATCGGCTCGACGCCCGCGATCCAGAACGCGGTCGTGGACGCGCTGGCCCATCTGGGCGTGCGTCACGTGGATCTGCCGTGCACCCCCGAGCGGATCTGGCGCGCGATCGCCGACGCCGCCACCGGCTAGCATGCGCGGATGCCCGACGCACCCCTCTGGGAACGCCGCATCCGTGCCCCCCGGCTGACCCTTCCGCATTGGTCCCGACATGCGCCCGATCGGGCGGTCTACGAGACGAACGTGAGCGGGATCTGGCAGGTCCACACCCTGGACGTGGCCACGGGCGCGACGCGGCAGGTGTCCGATCACCCGGTCGGTGTCACGTCCGGGTACGCCTCGGCCGATGGCGCCGAGGTGGTCTTCTGGCAGGAGGACACCGGCGATGAGACGGGTCGCTGGTTGGTGCAGCCGTGGGAAGGGGGCGGGTCCGAGCCGTTCGTTCGCGGTGTGGCGGAAGGCTGGGCCGAAGGGCTCGCCCAGTCTCCCGGTGTGGTGGCCGTCGGCATCAGCGACGCCGATGGGTTCGCGGTGTCCGTGGCGATCGACGGGGGGGATGCGAGGGAGATCGCCCGCAGCAGCGAGTGGCTCGCCATCGCCGGCTCGGAAACAGCGCCATCCTCTGACGTCGCGGGCCTCTCGGCGGACGGCTCCTTGCTGGCGTTGCAGCACGCCGAACACGGTGACCTGACGCATGCGTCCGTGCGGATCGTGGATGCACGCACGGGCGATGTGGTGGCCGAACGCGGCGACGGCACGTCGGCGGTCCACGCGTGCGCGTGGTCGCCGATCCCCGGCGACCTCCGGATCGCCGTGGCCCACGAGGCCGAGGACCGCCTCGCCGTGGCGATCTGGGATCTCGCCGGGAGATCCTGGGTCGACCTGGCCCCGGGGCTGCCGGGGGACCTCGTGGCCGCGGACTGGTGGCCGGACGCTTCGGCGCTCCTGCTCCTGCGTCTGTTCGAAGGCCGTCATTCGCTCCATCGCTACGACGTCACCTCCGGTGCGCTGTCGGCCATCGACACGCCGGTTGGCTCCATCGACGACGCCCGCGTGCGTCCGGACGGGGTCGTCTGGTTCCAGCACACCGGCGGCGAGCGCCGGGTCCGGATCCTCGACGACACGGGACGCGAGGTCCTCACCCTCCCCGAGGCGCCGCCCGGACGGCCCTTCCATGCGTGGCGCTACGAGAACGACCACGGCCAGACCGTGCACGGCTGGATCGTCGAACCCGAGGGTGAGGGTCCGCACCCGGTCATGGTCTTCGTGCATGGCGGCCCCCATTGGTTGTACGAGGACCGCTACATGGCGGAGGTGCAGGCGTATGTCGACATGGGGTTCCTGGTCGGCATGCCGAACTATCGCGGTTCCACCGGCTACGGACGGGCCTGGCGCGACGCGCTCACGGGCGACGTCGGGTTCGCCGACGTCGACGATGTCACGGCGGGTCTGCGCGATCTGCTGAAGCGCCCGGACGTCGACACCGCCCGGACCGTGATCGCGGGGTGGTCCTGGGGCGGCTACATCACGCTGATGCAGCTCGGCCGCAACCCCGATCTGTGGACCGCCGGTGTCGCCGGCGTGCCGGTCGGGGACTACGAGATGGCCTACGCAGAGGAAGCCCCGTCGCTGCAGGCGATGGACCGGACCCTGTTCGGCGGCACGCCCCAGGAACAGCCCGAGCGCTTCCGGCGCGGGAACCCCATCACGTACGTCGAGGGCGTCGGCGCGCCCGTGCTCTTCCTGATCGGCGAGAACGACTCGCGGTGTCCGCCGGCACAGGCGCTCGCCTACGTGGACCGGTTGGCCTCGCGCGGTGCCGAGCACGAGGTCTATCGCTACACCACGGGCCACGGCGCTCTGGTCACCGACGAAGAGGTCCGTCAGCAGGCCGCGATCAACGCGTTCATGCAGGCGAAGGTGCCCGGTCTCCGGGTGATCTGAAACGCCCGGCTACACGACGCCCTGGTCGAGCATCGCGTCGGCCACCTTGCGGAACCCCGCGATGTTCGCGCCGTGCACGTAGTTGCCCGGCACGTCGTACTCCTCGGCGGTGGCGCGGCAGTCCTCGTGGATCGCGCGCATGATCGTGTGCAGGCGCTCGTCCACGGTCTCGCGCGTCCAGGCGCGACGCTCGGAGTTCTGCGACATCTCCAGACCGCTCACGGCGACCCCACCGGCGTTGGCCGCCTTCCCGGGTCCGTAGAGGATCCCCGCCTGCACGAATCGCTGGATGCCCTCGGGCACGGTCGGCATGTTCGCGCCCTCGCTGATCACGTACACGCCGGCGTCGAGCAGGTTCCCGGCGTCCTCGGCGTTGATCTCGTTCTGCGTGGCGCTCGGGAAGGCGCACTTCGCCTCGATCGCCCAGAGGGGGTTGGATGAGGAGCGTGGATCGACCGGGGTGAAGACCGACCCGGGGAACCGCTCCGCGTACTCCATGATGCGGCCGCGACGCACGTTCTTCAGGTCCATCACCCACGCGAGCTTCTCGCGGTCGATCCCGTCCTTGTCGTAGATGAAGCCGCCCGAGTCGCTCACCGTCACCGGCTTCGCGCCCAGATCCAGCAGTTTCTCGACGGTGTACTGCGCGACGTTGCCCGAGCCGCTCACGAGGCACGTCATCCCTTCGAGCCCTTCGCCGCGTGTCGCCAGCATCTCCTCGGCGAAGTAGACCTCGCCGTAGCCTGTGGCCTCGGGCCGGATCAGCGAGCCCCCCCAGCCCAGACCCTTGCCGGTGAGGACCCCCGTGAACTCGTTGCGGATCCGTTTGTACTGACCGAACAGGTAGCCGATCTCTCGGCCGCCCACGCCCATGTCGCCGGCCGGGACGTCGGTGAACTGTCCGATGTGGCGCTGCAGTTCGGTCATGAACGATTGGCAGAAGCGCATCACCTCGCCTTCGCTCTTGCCTTTGGGGTCGAAGTCGGCGCCGCCTTTGCCCGCGCCCAGCGGCAGGGTGGTGAGCGCGTTCTTGAAGATCTGTTCGAAGGCGAGGAACTTGAGCATCCCGAGGTACACGGTGGGGTGGAAGCGGAGACCGCCCTTGTAGGGACCGATCGCGCTGCACATCTCGACTCGGATGCCCCGGTTGACCTGGACCTCGCCGGCGTCGTCCACCCACGGGACGCGGAACATGATGACGCGCTCGGGCTCGATGATCCGCTCGAAGACGCGGGCGTCGACGTAGCGGGGGTTGCGGGCGAGCGCGAGTTCGACGGACTCGGCGACCTCGTTGACCGCTTGGTGGAACTCTGGTTCGCCGGGGTTCTTGGCCGTGACCTGGGCCATCAACCGGCTGACGTACTCGGACACGATCGGCTCCTCGTGATGTCGGCGGCCGGATCATAGGTCTGCATGCCGGTGGGGGCAATGCTTGCTCGTAGGCTGGGAAGATGCCGTCCTGGCTCGCCTGGCTCACCGCTCCCCTCGTGGGGTATGCGGTGTGGAAGATCGGCATCGCCACCTTCCGGAGCCTGGGCGGGAACGCCCCGGGGAGCCTGGATGAGGATGGACCGCCGTCCGAGCCCGAGGACGTGGAGGATCTGGACGTTTTCCTGGTCTGCGGTGAGTGCGGGACCGAGTACCGGGTGTCCCGGTTGGGCGAGTTGCAGATCCCGAGGCACTGCGGGGAGAAGATGCAGGTCGTGAGACGTCCGGCTCAGGCCTGAGGCCCGTTATCCACCTGAGTTTTCCACGTTTGGCACGTTCGGATCCACCCGGTTATCCACAGGTGGTCCACACCCGTCACTTCCAGAACGTGACCCCGAAGAACCCGACCCCGATCAACCCGAGGCCGCCCAGCAGCACGGTGTTGCTCGCCTGCAGATCCCGGGTGTAGTTCCACACGATGAGACCCACGCCGATCAGCATGATGCCGAGCATCAGCGGCCCGTACCACTTCGGGCTCGGCTTCGAGCGCTTCGGCGCGGTGGGGGCGAGTTGGTAGCGGACGCTCCGGCGCGCCGCGCGGCCCTTGGACTTCGGCATGCCGGCGATGGTACCGGCTCTAGGCGGGCTGGATGATGAGGCGGGCGGAGGACGGGCTGGTCGCGTGGGCGGCCCCGGACGCGTACGCGGCTGCCTGATCGTTCCAGTGCGGGGAGGCGGGGTTGCCGCTCACGCCCGCCGGCAGCGACGCCGTGTGGGTCCCTGCGAGGTCCCAGACGGCTCGCCACGAGGCGATGACCGCGGCGCCGGTGCCGGCGGTCTCGTCGATCCCGGCTTGGGCCACGGTCTGCTCGTCACCACCGACCGGGATGTCGACGGCGGTGAAGAGTTGCTCCAGCCCGGGGATCGCGGCGAGTGGATGCGTGAGCGTGAGCCGGTGGAGGTCTCCCCACGCGGGGATAGGTGTGCCGAGCGCGGCGATCGCGTCATCGAGGGCCGCGCCCAGCAGGTGGTCGTTCAGCAGGTCCGAGGGTTCCGCGAGAAGTGCGGGCAGCACGCGGCAGGACCACGTCTCGATCGAGGCGATGTAGGCGCGGAAGAGAGGCTCGCCGAGACGCTCGGCGAGCAGGTGCCTCGCGATCGCGCGGATCCACGTCTCGTAGACCGCCGCAGCCTGCGATGTCGCCGCGAGGTCGTGATCCCATGCCGTCAGGAGCGCCAAGGCTTCGCGGCGCGCGGCGGTCGCAGCGGTACGCGCCAGCAGCGCGGGGACGGCGCCGCGCGCCGTGTGCGAGATGGTGTCGCGCTGGATGGCCGCGAACGAGGCGATGTCGTGCGTCCGTCTTCCCGCCAGCAGCTCGGCGATCCTTTCGGCGCGGTGCGGTGCGTGGAAGTCCCTCGTGATCAGATGCGGGGTCCGCTCGGCGTGCTGGGCGTCGTTCGCGGTCACGATGACGCCTCCCGGCGGATCCAGCTGCCACGGGTGGTCTTCCGCCGGAACCCACCCCGACCAGCCGTGATCGTCGAGCGGCACCGTGCCGTCGCCGCGCGTCCGGATCGGGTGGGCGCCGGTCATCTGGTAGCCGATGTGCCCGTCCACGTCGGCGTAGACGAAGTTCTGCCCGGGGCACCCCACCTGCAGCACGGCGTGGCGGAAGGCGTCGAACGAACCGGCGGCCGCGACCTCGGCGGCGAGCGAGGGGCGGATGCCGTGTTCCTGACCGGTCCATCGGAGCGCGAGCGTCGCCTCGACGTCCTCCCACGTGCCCGCGCGCGCACCCACCGGGACGCGATCGAGGATCGGCCCGTGCCGCGTCATCCGCACGGCGTGCTCGCGTGGTTCCGTCTCGCCCCGCACGATGACCGCCTCCCGGCGCGTCTGGATGACGTCGTATCCTTGCACCAGGAACAGGTCCTGCACGTCGCCAGCGACGTTCGTCGCTCCCCAGGCGTGGTGCGGCGTCGCGCCGAGCACGATCCCGGGCGAGAACGTGAAGGCGACACCGCGGGCCTCGTAGCCGGGCGCTCGCAACGCGAGCGGCATCCACGGGCTGGGCTGCAGCGCCAACAGGTGGGGATCGTTCGCCAGCAGCGGAGCACCGCTCGCCGACCGCGTGCCGGTGACCACCCACGCGTTCGAGCCTTGCGCGCTGCGTCCGGCGGTTGGGGGGACCAGCCGTCGCGCTTCCTCCGGACCGAGGCGTTCGCCGATCCGGAGCCGCAGGAGCTCCTGCTCGTAGTTGTTCGACAAGCCCCACGCCAGGTAGGCGAAGCACGCGGCCCAGGCGGCCGGGTCCTCCGGGAGCGAAGGACCCTCCAGACCGAGGATCGCGTACTCCACCGGGGCGACGGGTGCAGCGGCGACCCACGCAGCGACGCCTGCGCGGAACCGCTCGTGCATCGCGCGATCGCGCTCGGTCCACGAGCCGGCGAGGCGCTCGCCCGCCAGGGGCAGCCCGATGGTGCGCGCGAAGCGGTCCTGCTCGTAGGTGCTCTCGCCGAAGATCTCGCAGAGCCTGCCGGTGGCGGCTCGGAGCGTGATATCGATCTGGAAGAGGCGCTCGCCCGCGGTCACGAGTCCCTGGGCGAACCATAGGTCCTCGAGAGAGGTGGCCTCGATGGCCGGCGTCCCGTGGGGGTCGCGGGTGACGGTGAGAGGACCGGACGGTCCGGGGAGGCGCAGGGTGCCCTCCGTGGGGAACGACGCTGCGGTGGCGAGCGTGGGGAGCGCTGCGAAGGGGTCATCGGGCATCGGCGCGGCGGAGGTTACCGGGTTGGGGGGCGGAGGCGGATCGTCAGCAGCGTGACATCGGTTGGGCGCCGTCATCGGGATCGATCGTCGCGATCCTCACGACTGCGTCCTAGGTGTTCGTCGTGAGGATCGTGACGATGACGTGGCGTGAGCTGACCTGCGGCGTGTCAGGTCGCCTGACGATCCAACTGGGTGTTGCCGAGCCACGACGCGTACAGCTTCCCGTAGACCCCGTCACCGGCCGCCACCAGTTCGGCGTGCGACCCCTCCTGCACCAGCTCTCCCGCATCGAACACGAACACGTGATCCGCGGCTTCGGCCGTCGACAACCGGTGCGCGACCGTCACCGTGGTTCGCCCCGCGCTCACCCGCCGGAGCGCCTCCGTGATGCGCCGCTCCGTGGCCGGGTCGACCGCGCTCGTCGCCTCGTCCAGGATGAGCAGGCCGGGGTCCCCCAGTTGCGCCCGCACCAGCGCCACCAGCTGCCGCTCGCCGACCGACAACGCCTCGCCGCGCTCGGAGACCTGCGTGTCCAGCCCGTCTGGCATCGAGGCGATCCAGTCGCCCAAACCCAGCTCTTCCACGGCGGTCTCCACGTCACGATCGCTCGCGCCCTCGCGCCCGTAGCGGATGTTCTCGCGCACGCTCGTGTCGAACAGGAACCCGTCTTGAGGCACCATGCGGATGGCGTGTCGTCGCACCCCCGGCTCCACGTCCTTGAGGTTCACCCCGCCCACGATCACCCGTCCACTCACGGGGTCGGCCAGGCGCGTCAGCAGCCTCACGAACGTCGACTTCCCGCAACCGGTTTCTCCCACGATCGCCACGTGCGCCCCCGGGCGCACCTCGAGCGAGATCCCGTGCAGAACCTCCGGACCGGTCCGGTACCGGTAGCGAACGTCCTCCGCCTTCACCTCGAGCGCACCGTGCTCCAGCGCTACGCCTTCGGTGGGCTCCACCACTTCCACGGCCAAGTCGTGCACCGCCAGGATCTTGCGCCACCCTGCGATGGCCGTCTGGGTCTCGCTGTAGATCTCGGGCAGGTCCGTGAACACGTGCAGGAAGACATCGGCCAGGAACAGGAAGGCTGTCACCTTGCCGAACGTGAGTCCCCACGACGATCCGAAGAACGCCCCCAGCGCCACGACGAGCGACAGCGCCACGGCGTAGAAGACGCTCGACAGGGGCCACAGCGTCGCGGCGCGGAAGTGCGCCACCACCTCTGCCTTGTACCGCTCGCTGATCGCGTCCTGCACCTTGCGGTGGGTCTGCTCGTCCAGGCCGTAGGCGCGCACGACGGCCGCGCCCATCACCGACTCGCTCACCTCCGACAACATCTCGCCCACGCGGGTACGCGCCGTGTTGAACGCGGCGGACAACCGAGCCTGCATCGACCCGATGATCAGGAGCAGGGGTACGAGCATCGCGCACACCGCCAACGCGAGCTGCCACGAGAACAGCGCCATCAGCGCGAGCCCCCCCAATGCTTGCGTCAGCGAGATGATCCACGCCACCCCGCCCCACTCCATGAACTGCTGGAGCGCGTCCACGTCCGCGGTCACCCGCGCCACGAACACGCCGCGCTTCTCCTCGGATTGCTCGGCGATCGACAGCGCGTGGATGTGGCGGAACGTCCGCACGCGCAGGTTCCGAAGCGCCAGCTCGGAGGCGGTCACCAAACGCCGCCCAGCCGTCCGCGCCGCGACGAACGTGAGCACCACGAGCCCGAACGCCGCCGCGCATAGGCTGTAGACGAACCCCGGACGGAACGCGGGCCGGAACCCGTGGTCGAAGACCTGCTGCACGAGCAAGGGGGTGACGAGCGAGGAGATGGTCACGCCGAGCGACACGACCACGGTGAGCCAGAGCCCGCGGCGGAGCTCGGGGCTCTCGCCGATGCCGCGCCGGAGCACCCCCCACGCGCTCTGCAGCTCGGGAGGAACCTCGATGACGTCGTCGTCGTTCGGCAGCATCTCAGGAGGGGTTGCCATCAGCGCTCGCCCCGTTCGTACGCGTGGATGATCGCGGCGTAGCCCGGCTGGCGAGCGAGCAGCTCGTCGTGGGTGCCCGTCCCCTTGACCACGCCGCCCTCCAGGAAGATCACGCGGTCGGCCAGGCTGATCGTCGAGAGCCGGTAGGCCACCACGATCAGGGTGGTGGACAGCTCGCGCCGGAGCGCGGCCAGGATGTCGGCCTCCACGGTCGGGTCCACCGATGAGGTCGCGTCGTCCATGATCAGCACGCGCGGCTCACGGACGATCGCCCTCGCGAGCGCGACCCGCTGGCGTTGCCCGCCCGAGAGCGTGTGTCCGCGCTCGCCGACCACGGTGTCGTAGCCGTGGGGCAGCTCGCGGATGAAACGGTCGGCCCCGGCGATCAGCGCGGCGCGCACGACGTCGGCCTCACCCACACCGGCGTCCAGCGCGATGTTGCCCCCCACCGTCGTGGCGAACAGGAACGACTCTTGGAACACGATCGAGACGTCACGGCGCAGCGCCACGGGGTCAGCCCTGCGCACGTCCACCCCTCCCACCAGGATCCGCCCCTCCTCAGGGTCGGACAGGCGCACGAGCAGTTGTGCGAGCGTCGACTTACCCACCCCTGTCGGGCCGACGATCGCCACCGACTCCATCGGCTCGATCACGAAGGACACGTCGTCCAGGACCGGCACGCCGTCGAACACGTGACGCAGGTGTTCGGTCTCGATGCCGAGGGGTCCTGCCGGCAGCGGCTCGGGCGTCGCCGGTGGCTCCACGATGATGCGCTCGGCGAAGACCTCCTCCAGCCGCGCGTAGCCGACGACGGCGCGTGGCAGCTCAGCCAGGATCCACCCGATGAACCGCATCGGCCACGAGAGCAGGCCGAGCAGCGCGATGAAGCCCACCAGGTCACCGACGGTGATGGCGTCCTCGGAGATGCGCCAGGAGCCGACGGCGAGCAGTACCGCGGTGGCGAGCACGGGGAGGGAATCCATCGCCGCCTCGAACGTCGCCCGGATGATGCCGCCCTGGACGCGGTGGTGCCGAAGCGCCTCGGCCTTCACCTGCAGCCGCTGCGTCTCGGCCTCCTCACGGCCGAGCGTCTTGACCACCAGCGCGCCGTCGATCGATTCGTGCGCCACCGTGGATACCTCGCCGATGTCCTCCTGCGCCAGGCGGGCGGGCTCGAGCATCCTGCGCGCGAAGGAGCGGTTCATCAGCGCGAGCGTCGGGAACAACACGATGCCGATGATCGCGAGCCACAGGTCCGCACGAAGGAGCGAGCCCATCGCCAAGAGGGTGAGCACGATCACGCCCGAAGCGAACGGGACGGGCCAGAAGACGTCGACCGCCGCCTTCACGTCGGCTTCCATGTGCGCCAGGAGTTCGCCCGTGGGCGTCTCCTTGTGGTACTGCAGCTGCAGGTCCCGGTACCGGTCGGCCACGCGGTTGCGGAGCGTCGCCATCACACGCTCTCCGGCGACCCCGCTGTAGTACCGGCGGATCATGATCCCGAGCGCGCGTCCCACACCGAACGTCATCAGGGCCAAGACCGAGAGCCACACGCTGCGGGCGGGCACCGGGCCCGTGAACGACGGACGCAGGACCTCGTCCGTGGCTCGCCCCAACGCCTCCGTGATCGCCACCGATGCGAACGCGAACACCCACGAACCGATGACCGAGATCACGAAGGGCCGTGGGTGCATCCGTACGTAGGCGACGACCAAGCTCATGCCCTTGCCGAACAGGCCTCGCTCGGCCGGTGGGGTGTCGGTACGCGCTGCGATCGCCATCGCCCTATGATGCGGCACATGACCGACCATCGACCCTGGTTCGGCAGCTATCCGGCCGATGTGCCTCGCACGCTCGAGCCCTACCCCGAGGAGTCGGTGTTCGCGATGCTGGAGGCCTCGGCGCGCCGGTTCCCCGATCGGCCGGCCATCGCGTGGTTCGGCAAGCATCTCTCCTACGCCGGTCTGTTGGCCGAGGTGGAGCGCTGTTCGGCGATGCTCGCGGGCATGGGGGTCACGAAGGGTGACCGCGTCGCGTTGATCATGCCGAACGCACCGCACTACACGATCGCGTACTACGCCACGGCGCGGATCGGTGGCGTGGTCACGGGCTGCAACCCCGTGTACACGAAGCGCGAGATGACGCACCAGTTGCAGGATTGCGGCGCTGAGGTCGTGATCGTCTGCGACCTGATGTACGCGGACTACGCCGAGGTGTTCGCGGACCTGAAGATCCCGAACGTGGTCGTGATGCGCCTGAACGACTACATGCCGCTCGCGAAGAAGCTGCTGGCACCGATCGCGGTGTTCAAGAAGCAGCAGAAGGCCGCGGGCAAGCCGTGGCCGCCGGTGCCGAAGGACGCGCCCGTCACGAGGTGGCACCGCGCGATGGCCGCGGCAGGGACCGTGCCGCCGGTGGCCACGGTCGACCCCCGAAGGGATGTCGCGGGGTTGATCTACACGGGCGGCACGACCGGGGTGTCCAAGGGCGCCTCGCTCTCGCACATGAACATCACCGCGAACGCCCGGCAGGCGGACGCGTGGCTCCCGGGGCTCGTGAACGGCGAGGACGCGATCCTGGGCGTGCTGCCCTTCTTCCACTCGTTCGGGATGGTGGCCGCGAACCTCGCGATCTTGAAGGGCTTGAAGCTGATCCCCGTCCCGAACCCGCGCGACATCCACATGGTGCTCGAATCGATCTCCAAGGAGAAGGCATCCCTGTTCGCCGGCGTCCCGAGGATGTACATCGCGCTCAACGAGAACCCCAAGACGCCGGACTTCGACCTGAAGTCGCTCAAGCTGTGCGTGAGCGGTGGCGCGCCACTGCCGGGCGCGGTGGCCGAGGAATTCGCCAGGATCACCGGCGGCGCGAGCCTCTTGGAGGGGTACGGCCTCACGGAGACGGCGCCGCTCGCGACGGCGAACCCGTTCAGTGGTGAGCGGCGCGTCGGATCGATCGGGATGCCCGCACCCGACACCGACATCAAGCTGGTGTCGCTAGATGACCCCGACGTCGAGGTCGCGGTCGGGGAACCCGGCGAGCTGTGCATCAAGGGGCCGCAGGTGATGCTCGGCTACTGGAACAAGCCCGAGGAGACCGCCCTCGCCATCCGCAACGGCTGGTTCCACTCCGGCGACGTCGCGGTGATGGATCCCGACGGGTACTTCCGGATCGTCGATCGCATCAAGGACATGATCATCGTCTCGGGGTTCAACGTGTATCCCACCGAGGTCGAAGAGGTCCTGTATCAACACCCGGCGGTGTCCAAGTGCGCGGTGGTGGGGGTGCCGGATGCCCGCACGGGCGAGCGCGTGAAGGCGTTCGTCGTGCTGAAGGAAGGACAGGCCGTGCCGGCCGAGGACTTGGTTTCCTGGTGCAAGGACCCGGCGTACGGCCTCACCGGGTACCGGGTGCCGCACGAGGTCGAGTTCCGCGAGGCGCTCCCCGAGACCATGATCGGCAAGGTGCTTCGCCGCGTGCTCCAAGAAGAGGAGCGAACGAAGGCGGCGGCGCAGCAGCCCGGGTCGTGAGCTCGCTCCCCATCGATCTTGGCGTCGGGGCGCTGCTCCGCAGGTACGTCATCGGCGACCTGGACGCGCTCTGGGGCGCGGTGCAGGAGGAGCGTGACCGGCTCGGCGTGTGGATGCCGTGGGTCGAGGGGACACAGACGATCGGTGACCAGCGAGTGTGGCTCGAGCGGGTCATCGCCGACGAGGAGAACCTTGACGGTACGGGGCTCTGGGTCGATGGGGTGTACGCGGGCGGCGTCGGGTTGAGGTTCGGGCCGTTCGGGGTCTTGGCTGAGATCGGGTACTGGATCCGGTCGGGGTTCGAGGGGCGAGGTCTCGTGACGCGCGCGGTGGAGGCGTTGACAGACGTGGCGTTCCGGGAGCGCGGCGTGCATCGCGTCGTGATCCAGGCGGGGGTGGAGAACGTCCGGAGCCGTGCGGTGCCCGAGCGGCTGGGGTTCACGCTCGAGGGGGTGGCGCGCGGCGCCGGGCGTGGCGCGGGTGGGTTCTACGACCTCGCCGTGTACGCGGTGCTCGAGGACGAGTGGGCAGCGAGGCGATCGTCAGGAGGTTGACACGGCGGGCGTCTTCCGCGCGGGGACCCTTGTCATGATCCTCACGACTGCGACCTAGGTGTTCATCGTGAGGATCATGACGACGGGCGCGAGCGGTCTGTGCAGGAGGGCGTCAAGTGGTTGACGTTCCGCCGGTGAAGCTCGAGGCGGCGATCTTGGATCTGTTCGGACCCTGGTGCCGGAGTTCCCGCGTTCGGAGTTCGAGGAGCCCTTTCTCGCGAGACCGTTCTTGCACAAGAGCGGGAGACGCCAGGTACACACTTGGGGGGTCCAGCGACCCTTGATGGACGGAGAATGTGTTGGCAGAGCAACGAGCGGTCCGTGACCTGGGCGACGTGTTCGCGGCTGAATCGACGCGGCTGTGGCGGGCCGTGTTCGCGTTCGCGCAAGACCGAGCCGTTACCGACGACGCTGTGGCGGAAGCCTTCGCCCAATGCTTGAGGCGCGGCGACGCGGTGAAGGACCGGCGAGCGTGGGTGTGGAAGGCCGCCTTCCGGCTCGCCGCCGGTGACCTCGCTGCTCGGCGGCGCACGTCGGCGATCGACGACGTTCCAGAACCTACGGACACAGGGGACGTGGGGCCGGTGCTCGTCGCGCTCGCGTCGCTGCCCGGCAACCAGCGTGCGGCAGCGATCCTGCATTGGTACGCGGGGTACGCGACCGGTGAGATCGCCGACATCTTGGGCGTGAGTTCGGCGACCGTTCGCGTACACCTGAGCCGAGGCAGGAAGCGGCTACGCGGCTTGTTGGGGGAAGGAGACTCGACATGAACCTGTCCGCACTCGACCGGCTCGAGTCCTCGGACCTCAGGCACGAGGTGGCCCGGCGACTGGACGAGCCGCCGAGGCCGATCCCGGAGCCGCCGCGAAACAGGCACCGCCTCACCGCGGCCGCGGTGGCGCTCCTCGTCTTCGCGACGGCGACGATGGCGTGGTTCGTGATCGATCGGCCGACGCCGCCAGCGCCCGCGTCCGATCCGTGGGCCTGGGCGCCCGAAGGGTGGACCGAGTTGCCGGCTCCGCCTGAGTGGCGCAGCGGGGCCGGGGTGGTCTGGACGGGCACCGAGCTCTGGTACTGGGGCGGCAGCCCGCGGGGGGGGGACGACGCTCCCCCTGCCGCCGACGGGTTCAGCTTCTCCCCCGAGACCAGGACCTGGCGGCTGCTCCCTGCCGCCCCATCGGGAGGCGCGAACGCCGAAGCCGTGTGGACGGGAGAAGAGATGCTCGTGTTCGGCCTCAACCAGGCATCATCGGGAGCCTTCGCACCCCTCGCGTTCGATCCAGGAACCGGCTCGTGGCGCTCACTCCCCGGATCGCCGCATCAACCGCGATGGGGTGGCGCGTGGGCCTGGACGGGGACGGAGCTGATCGTCGTCGGGGGCGGGGACGCAGGCGATCCGACCACGCGTCAGGGGTCGGCGCTCGATCCCGACGCCGGCACGTGGCGAACGCTGCCGGATCTACCGATCGGCCTGAACCTGGGCGACGCGGTTTGGACGGGCGAGACCATGGTCGTCATCGGGTCGGAGGTCGACCGCAGGAACCACGCGTCGACGCGGACCTCGATCGCGATGTCGTATGACCTCGGCGAGGACGCGTGGCGGCGTCTCCCCGATCCACCTGTCTCGTCACAGACGGCGGCAACCGCGTTCAGCGACGGACGGCTGGTCGCGTTTGAGGGCTACTCGCCCGCCTCGGCCGAGTACCTGGCCGACGAGGATCGGTGGCGCTCGCTGGCTCACGGCGACCTCGAGGGGGGCGAGTGCTACGCGGAGGGTGTGACCGTCCCTGGGGTGCTGTTCACCTGGGACTGCGGTGATCCGATCGCGTGGTTCGCCGAGACCTCATCGTGGGTGCGACTGGATCCCGTCCCGATCCCCCGGGCCGCACGCGAGTATGCCTTCGGAGCCCCTGCGACGGCCGGTACTGCCGTCGTGGTCGAGCAGGTCGAGACGGTTCGACAGGACGGTGCTCCCCACGTCGGATCATCGGATGCGCCGATCCACCTGTGGCTCTGGCGTCCGCCCGCGGTGGCCCCGGCGTCCTCGTTCGTGCCCGGACTGCAGGACGCGGAGAACCTCGTGGGTGGGTTCCTCAGCGACTGGTATCCAGGCTGGGAGGTCTACCTGCCGACGGTGGCCACGGCCGAGGTGATCGACCGGTGCAAGCGGGGGACGGACGGGGTTCCATCGCTGGATGGGTGGGCGTTCCGATCGTGGAACTCTCGCGACCCGGTGGAGGTTTCGCCAGGGGTGTATGACGTCCGGATCGAGCTGCGGCGCGACGGTGAGGTTGCCGAGACCCTCGTCTTCACGGTCGGCCCCGGAACGACCGCTGACGGCCGCCCCGACCCGCTCGTGATCGTCGATGTTCGACCTGCTGGCTGACTTGGGGGGTACACGTTGCGCGCCCTTACGATCCCTAGCAGGGTGGAGGGATGCGACCCGCGACGTCGACCGAACACGAACTGCCGGCCGATCTCGGCTCGCTCTACGCCGAGGAAGGCCCGAGGCTTTGGCGGGCCCTGTTCGCCTACGCCGGGGATCGCGAGATCGCGAGTGACGCCGTGGCTGAGGCGTTCGCGCAATGCCTGCGTCGCGGCGCCGAGGTCCGCGATCCTCGCGCCTGGGTGTGGCGATCGTCCTTCCGGATCGCCGCAGGTGAGCTGAAGCGCCGCGGCACCACCACCGACCGGATCCCCGAACACGCGTACGAGATGCCCGACGACCCGGCGCGGCTGGTGGACGCACTGGGGCGGCTTTCCCCGACGCAGCGTGCTGTCCTCGTGCTCCGCCACTACGTCGGCGAGCCGACCGATGAGATCGCGCGGGTGCTCGGCATGAGCCGCGCGACCGTGCGCGTGCACCTGAGCCGTGGGCGGAAACGCCTCGCGGCGTTCCTGGAGGACGACGATGACTGATCTGGACCGCTCGTTCCGTTCGCTCGACACCCTGGAGCCGCCAGACGTCAGCGCCGACATCGTCCGCCGCGCGGCCTCGCCCGCACCGGCCCCGGCGGGGATTCCTCCCCGCTCGCGTGTGGCCGCGGCCCTCGTGGCGTTCTTCGTGTTCGCGGTCGCTGTCGGGCTCGGGGTAGGAGCTCTTCGCGACCGGCCGACCGACGAGCCGTCCCCTGAACCCGTCCCCGACGTCTGGGCGGGTTTGCGGGAAGGGTTCACTCAGCTGCCCGACCCGCCGATCTCGGGTCAGGGGATGGTGACGCTCTGGGGTGACGGCCAGCTGTTCATCTGGGGCGGGCAACTCGACGATGAACAGCCCCATCGCGACGAGGGCTACCTTTTCGATGTCGCCACGCGTACGTGGCGTCGGGTGGCCGATCCACCGCTGTCGCCTCGCTCGTACGTCGCCTCCGTCTGGACGGGTTCTGAGTTCGTCGTCTGGGGCGGCTGGACGGGGCAGGACTGGCCCCCGGAGAGGCTCATCGATGGGGCTGCGTACGACCCCGGATCCGATACGTGGCGGACGATCGCCACTGCCCCTGTGAAGTCGGACACGTTCCCGCAGGCCGTGTGGACGGGTACGGAGATGATCGTCATGTGGGCTGACTGGCGTGCGAACGAGAGTCCAGGGGCGGCGTACGATCCCTCGTCCGACAGATGGCGGGCTCTCTCCGAGCCCACCGTCCAGCTCCAGGGTGCGGACCTCGCGTGGACCGAACGACAGGTCGTGGCGCTCGGCACTCCATCGGTGCAAGGGATTTATCCCGACGTGACCGCGACCGCTGTCGCGTACGACCCGACGACGGACGCCTGGCAGACGTTGCCGGACACGGGCCTCGTGCCGAACTCGACGGAGATCGTATGGGATGGCTCGAGGCTGGTCGCGATGGACTACAACAACCGAGTAGTCGCGTTCGAAGAGGCCGCGGCGATCTGGAGAGAGCTTCCGCATGTCGCCGCGAATCAGTGCGAAGGGGGCCTCACGAGCCCCGCGGTGAGGAACGGGACCCTCGTGATGTCCGCCTGCTCTGACCTCGTTGCGCTGGAATCAGGGGCTGAGCGTTGGAGGATCTTGGTCGGGGAAGGCGAGCCGGCTCCTCCGATCGAGTACCAGCCGGTGATCGCCGCCGGGGACGCTTTCCTGATCTACGCGTGGGAGGGTCGGTCCGATGAGACGTTGTGGGCTTATCGCCCGCCCGCACCCACCGAGGTTCGGCGAGCCTGGGACGTCGCAGCGGCGTACGGGGCGACGCGATCGAACTATCCGTACGAGGCCGATCAGGTCCCCGAGGAGGCGCTGGAGCAGATGGAGACGCTCATCTCGTCGGCGGCCGCCGCGAAGTACGACGACCGAGAGCTGTATGGGTTGTCACCGCTCTGGACGTATTACTGGGGTTTCCGTGTCCTCCGCGTCGACGAGGGAGAAGGGGGAACCTTCACCGCCTTCCTGCGGCTGGAGCGCGGCGGCGCCACCCTGGAGCGCCTCACGATCGGCCCGGGTGTGGCGATCGATGGAGTGGAGCGCGACCTCGTGATCCTCGACGTCGAGCCTGTCGACGGGATCGCAGAGATGCCGTGATTCCGACTTCATGCGGCGATGGGACGATCGATCGCACAGCTGTCCGGGCGCGGCACCCTCACGCTCCCCGCTGAGATCCGCCGAGACCTCGGCCTGGGTGTAGGTGATGTCCTGACCGTCGAGATCCGAGATGCGGCGGTCGTCCTCACACCCACGGTCCTGTCGCCGGTCGAGATCTACAGCGATGAGCGGATCGCCGGATCCGAGAGAGTGCTCGCATGACGCCCGAGGAGCTTGCTCGCGCACGCGAGGCCTGGGGACTCCTCGCCGCAACGTGACGCCGGTCGCGTTCCTCGACGCGAACGTCCTGTTCTCGGCGGCGTTGGGGAAAGAGGTCTTCGCCACGGTCCGCTCCCTGGGACGATCCGGCTCGGTTCGAACGATCACGAGTGAGGGAAGCGTGCGCTGCGAAGCTTGTGCTGCGCTAGGCGCCTTCGCAGAAGGAGTCGAAGACTGGGGTGCCGGGATAGAGGGTTGTCATGACGTCGCCCTCGTTCGCGTTGAAGTCCACCCGGTTATCGACTTCGCCATCGAGGTAACACAGCGCGAAGTCGTCGGCTCCCGCTCCACCGTAGAGATCGTCGGATCCGTCTCCGTCCGAGACCCAATCGTCACCGGCCCCGCCTCGGACAGTGTCGGCACCCTTGTCGCCTCCCACTCGGTCAAATTGATTACCGCCCTGGACATCATCACGATCCGCGCGAGAGTGGACGATGTCCTCGCCATCAGACGCGACGATGTTGTCTTCGCCGTTGCCGCCGTCGATCTTGTCGTCCCCATCGCCACCTGTGAGGGTGTCGTCGTCTGGGTCACCACAGATGTTGTCGCCGCCGTCCTTGCCGTCGATGGTGTCGGATCCGGACAGGCCCGACATCACATCCGCTCCCCCACTACCTGAAATCGTGTTCGCGCCACCGTCCCCCAGGTACTGATGGTCGACATAGCTGCCCCAGCATGTGACGTGCGTCGCCGTTGCGGTACGCGCACCCGCCATGATCGTGAGCATTGCCATGATCGTGAGCATCGTGCCCAGCAGCACAGGCAGAAGCCACTGTCGCTTCAAGAGGTCAGCTCCCAGCGGCGCCGACCATGAAGTAGTCGTCGCCCAGCAAGCCGAAGGAGCCGGGTGATACTTCAGCGCAGTGAACACCGACCCATGCTCCGTCGGGTAAGGGAAGCCTGGACGCGTCGAAGAATGGAAGATCGGACGGGTTGTCGACTTTGACCGCCCATTCATCCACAGCGGGAGGTGGCGGATAGTCTGCCAGCGAGTCTGGGTCGATCGCATCCTGCTCGATCCAAGAGGCCACCGAGAGCGACGAATCCTCCCACTCGGTCTTCTGGACGAAGTCCCCCTTTGGGCAGGGTCCGACTGACAGGCGTTTGGCTGCCGCGTAGTCGTGGTCGGGCAAGGGCCACGGAGAAACCCACCAGCCGCTGTCCTCTTGTTCTGTGGTTCCACCTTGAAGCGGGGAAGCATCCGCATCGGGCACCGCAGCGGGAACGGGGAAGTCGGACCCATCTGGGGGCTCGTTCGCGCATCCCCCCGCGATGAGCGCCGCGAAAAGAAGCGGAATGCTGCCGGTGAACCAGCCCCTGGGATGGACCCGCACGACTCGATCCTACGGTCCGCTTGCGTGATTGCGCAAGAGGGTTGACGTGGCTGCAGAGGGACACTGACCGACTGCCATCAGGTCGGTGGTGTCTCGGATAGAAACTAGGTCACCTCCGGCCCAGTCTGGTGTATCAGCGAGCCCACGAAAGACGCGTCTCAGCCTGCCGGTCCTTGGGTGCCACCGTATGGGGTGTAGCTGCGCTCGGCAACGCAGCGACCGCGCCGACCACGAGCGTCGCGGGCGGCCCCATCCCCGCAGCTGCCGCCAGCGTCGCCAGGTCACCGAGCGTTCCCACGACGGTTCGTTCCTCGGGGGTCGTGGCCCACATCACCAGCGCCGCAGGCTCGTCCGCCGGCCTCCCGGCAGCGACCAGCTCGGCGCAGATCTCACGGAGTCGGCCGGCCGCCATCAACAGCACGAGGGTGTCCACGGCCGCAGAGACCGGCCCCAGATCCGGGGTGCCGTCGCCGTGGGCGGTGGAGGCCGTGATCACCGCGAACGAGCGGGCCACGTCGCGGTAGGTGACGGGGATCCCCGCGGCGGCCGGCGCCGCGATCGCGCTCGTCACGCCCGGCACCACCTCCACGGCGACGCCGGCCGCCGCGCACGCCAGCAACTCTTCGCCGCCGCGGCCGAACACGAACGGATCGCCGCCCTTCAGCCGCACCACGGTCAGGCCCTGCAGCGCCCTCCCCACCAACACCTCGTTGATCGCGTCCTGCGACATCTGCGCCCGGCCCGGCTCCTTGCCCGCGTAGACACGCTCGGCCTGTGGCGGACAGAAGTCGAGCAGCTCCGGCGCCACCAGCCGGTCGTAGACCACGACGTCGGCTCCGGCCAGCGCCTTCACGCCCTTCAGCGTGATGAGGTCGGGGTCGCCCGGCCCCGCGCCCACCAACACCACGCGGCCGCTCACGATGCCTCCACCCTGCCCAGCAGCCGCTCCGTCAGCCGTTCCCGCAACTCCTCTGCCCGCCCTTCGCGGACGAGCGCCGCGGCCTCGCCGAGATCCAGCGCCGCGCCCCAACGCCTCGCGCGCTCGGCGAAGTCCGGGAGCGCGGGCATCGTTGACTCCCGGACCTCGCGGAGCACACGCAGCACCTCGGACCACTCCGGGCCGAAGTCGCCCTCCAGGCGCCGGCGCACCTTCTTCGACAGCGCCGGCGACGCGCCGCCGGTCCCGATCGCCAGCACCAGGTCGCCACGACGCACGATCGAAGGCGCCGCCCAGTCGCAGTTCGCGACGTCGTCGACCACGTTCACCGGCACACCGCGCACACGCGCTTCCCGCGCCAGACGGTCGCGCTCGCCGGCATCCACATCGTGCGCGATCACCAGCGCCGCTCCGTCCAGGTCTGCCGGACGCCATCCGCGCCGCTCCACCCGCACACCCGCCACACCCTCGAGCGCGCGGAGCGGGGCCGGCGGCCCCGCGGCCACCACCACCACGTCGGTGGCGCCACCGGCCAGCAGACCCTCCACCTTGCCCTCGGCTACGGGAAGTGCCCCGATCACGACCACGCGGCGGCCGGAGAGCTCGAGCATCACCGGGTAGCCGAACGCGCCCATCAGCACGCCACCGTGTAGTGATGCGAGCGGAACGGGGGCGGCGGCTCGGGCTCGCGGTCGGTCCCCTGGTGGATCTCCTGGTGCTCCGTGTAGCTGATCCAGAGCGGACCCTGCGGGTCGTACTCGCGCTCCAGGTTCTTCTTCGCGCGGTCCAGGTTCCGAAGCGCCAGCCGCTTCACCGCCGACAGGTCCTCGATCGGCGCGTCTTCGAACGCGCCGGCCGCCTTCACCCACGCGTCCATCCCGGCGTCGGTCCGCAGCAGGACCGTGGAGGTCCCCGGCTCCGAGCCGATGTTGCCGATCACCATGTCCGCGCCGAGCGCCGCGAAGTCCGCGCACTCGTCGCAGCCGCGGAGCGACGCCTGATGGAAGTCCTTCACGGGTTTCTGCATCAGGGCCCTACCCCGGTCATCGGCCGCGATGAGCTTGCCCTCGCGGATGTCGATCTTCTTCACCTCACCCAGGTCCACGCCCTCTCCGGCGATCATCGGGATCAGCTTCTTCGGGTCGAACGACCGCGTGCAGAACAGCCCGATCGCGAGCGTCACCTTGGTCGCGAGCGTCTCGCGGTTCTCCCACGGGAACCGCTGGATGGCGCGCAGGCCGCTGATCTGACACGGCGTCCCCACGAACGCGATCCTCTGGACGCCCGCCGGTGCCTTCTCGTTCATCATCGCGAGCGTCTCGGACTGGTGGTACACGCTGCCGGCGCCGGTGCGCACCTGTTCGGGCGTGGTCGCGAGCACGGGCGTGCCCACGAACGCATCGAGCTTCTGCGTCTGGATCACCGCGTCGATCACGCCCCGCTCCATCAGGGTGGCGAGCAGCGCTGTCACCGCGCCGCCGTCCTGCGCGCCGTCGGGCCGAGCCACCGCCCGGGCGGAGACGGCTTCCATCACCGGACCGACGGGGTCGTGCTCGTCCTGGTGGTTGAGCTTCTCCACGCGCATCCCGGCCATGGGGCAGTAGTCCCAGCACGCCGAGCACCCCGTGCACATGCGGACCAGGGTGGGCAGGCCGTCGGAGCCGATGCCGATCGACTTCGACGGGCACGCCGCGATGCACGCCCCGCAGCCGACGCACCTGTCCGCGTCGATCACGGCGGACGCGGTCTTGTGGAACCAGATCTTGTCGAAGAGCTCGGGCGCGCCCGAGGCCTCCATGATGTCGTCGCGGATGTCGCGGGCCGGATCACGCAACGGCGCCTCCGGCGTGTCCCCACCCACCCGGTCAGCGGTATCGACCATCAGTCGCCCTTCTGTTGGAAGTAGTGCCCCACCCCGGCAGGGGTCAGGTCGTCCAGGGTCAGCTCGCCCGCGCACACGGCACGCAGGACTTCGGTCACGGAGTCCCACGCCTCTTCGACGGGCTCCTCGCCGCGGACCCACTGCCCGATCCGCGACGCACCGAGGTCGCCGCCGAGCGCCACGTCGAGCGCCTGCTCGAAGGCCTCTTCGTCCTTCGTCATGGTGGCGCGGAACCCGATGTGCGCCGCCTGGATCTGCGCGCACCCGGCCTTGCATCCGCTCATGTGGATCCGCAGCCCTCGGAGACGTTCGCGGCCCTCCTCGGGCAGCTGCTCCTGCAGGTGCGCCACCAGCTCCTTGCCGTTCGTCTTCATGTCGTCGATCGCGAACTTGCAGAACGGCGAGGAGGTGCACGCGATGATCGCGCGCTCGAAGGGATCGGGCTCGGGGCGGTAGCGCTCTAGGAACGGCTCGGCCAGGAGGCCGTCCACGTCGGTGATGCCCGTCAGCATCAGGTTCTGCCGCTGGCTCATCCGGACGTCGCCGTGACCGTAGGTCCGGGCGAGGCGTGCGACCTCGAACCACTCGTCGTCGGTGAGCCGGCCCATCGGGATGCAGAGGCCGACGTAGTGCGTGCCGTCGGTCGCCTCGTGTACGCCGAGGTGGTCCTCGCCCTCGCCGGTCCAGAGCGACTCGCCGCCGCCCGTGGTCTCGCTCCCGATCCGGGCCCTGATCTCTTCGGTGATCCGCTCCGGCCCCATCTGGTGCACCAGCACCCGGAACCGGTTCACGGCTTTCATGTCGAACTCGCCGAACTCGCGGTAGACCTGCAGGGTCGCCCGCACCGTGTCGGTGACCTGGTCGGGCCGCACGAACAGATCGAGCTCGTCGGCGATCCTGGGCGAATCGGAAAGTCCCCCGCCCGCGTGGACGTTGAACCCGAGCGTGCCGTCCGCCCCGCGTGCGGGTGTGAACGCCAGGCAGTGCAGCTTCACCGCGGCGCAGTCCGTGGGGCACCCGGTCACCACGACCTTCCACTTGCGCGGCAGGAACGCGGTCAGCGACTCCTCCTGCAGCGCGAACGTCCGGAACTCCTCCAGGAGCGGCGCGACGCTCAGGTAGCCGCGCGCGTCCTCGCCGTCGACCGCACACGCGGTCGGGTTGCGCATCGAGTCCCCGCACGCCTGGGCGCTGGTGAGCCCCACGGCGTCGTAGCGGCGCCACACCTCGGGCAGCTCGTCGAAACGGATCCAGTGGATCTGGATGTCCTGGCGCGTGGTGATCTCGCCGAACCGGTCGGGCTCGGTGTGGCCGTCCCAGCCGTTGCCGAAGTCGCGGATCACACCGGCCACGCACTCCACTTGCTCGACGCTGATCCGGCCGCCGGGGATCCGGGTGCGCAGCATGAACCGGTTCTCCTGGCGGTCGTCGTAGACGCCCATCAAGCGCATCCGCCCGACCGCGATGACGCCTTCGCGAGCCTCGATCTCTGCCCACGGGTCGACGTCGTGCTCCTGCACCGTCGACTCGACGGCCGTGCGGACCTGGGTCGGCCCCTGCGTCCGATCGAACACCTGGCTCATGCGTTCGCCCCCTGTCGTTCGCTGTCTGCCGGCGTGCCGAGCAGCTGCACGGAGCAGTGGATGCCGCACTCCTTGTTCGTGTTCTCTTCCCACCACCAGCGCCCGGCGCGCTCGGGTTCGCCGGGCTGGACCGGGCGGGTGCACGGCGCGCAGCCGACGGACGCGTAGCCCGCGTCGAACAGCTCGTGGTACGGGACCTCGTGCTCGTGGATGTAGTCCCAGACCCGGTCGGCGGTCCAGTCCGCGAGCGGGTTGAGCTTCACGATGCCGCCGTGGTCGCGGTCCAGCTCCACCTTCGCGATGTTGCTCCGGCTCACGAACTGCTCGCGGCGAAGCCCCGCGATCCATGCGTCCAGGGTGATGAGCTTGCGCTTCAGCGGGTCCACCTTGCGGATCTGGCAGCAGAGCGTCCGCAGTTCGAGCGAGCGGTACATCAGGTTCGGGCCGTGCTCGGTCTGCAGGTTCGAGACCGCGGCGCCGTCGGGCGTCTCGAACTCGACGGCGATCCCGTAGCGGTCGCGGACCTCCTCGAACAGGGTGTAGGTCTCCGGAGGCAGGCGCCCGGTGTCCAACGTGAAGACGCGGATGGTGGGATCGAGGCGCCAGGCCATGTCGATGAGGGCCATGCCGTCGACGCCTCCCGCCGCGCTGATCGCCAGGCGCGGGTGGAACGTCTCGATAGCCCAGCGCAGGAGCGCGTCGGCGCTCGCGTCCTCGAACCGCTCGGCGGCGTCGTGCACCCAGGTGCGCTCCTCCTCGATGACGGGGAGGGCCGGTTCGTGGATGGGCTGGATCGGGTCTCGGTCTGCCATGGGCCTCGTCG
>JBKJXU010000043.1:0-8845 GCA_046716145.1 Actinomycetota bacterium | reverse complement strand
ACGGTGCCGAGCACCGAGGCGGCGTACTTCACCTTGAGGTCCTTGCGGACCAGGTTCGCGAAGATCTCCCGGAAGGCCCAGAGCTCGCGCAGGCGCGTGCCCACCCGAAGGTGCGGTGGCTCGGAGGTTCTTTCGGTGAAATCGATAGAGGTCGCCACGGATGTCCCACCTACCCGCGGCGTGCGTGCGCGGGGTGCGAGGGAGTCTACCCCGGGCTGTTGTGGCCCCACGTCACGTTCGCGTGGCGTTCTGATGGCCCTCAAGGGAACCGGGGACCCTCACAATCCGTGCGAAGCGGCAACGGGTCGGGACGGCGCGGCTCCTGGTCGAAGTCGAACGCGGACAGGAGCGGCGTCGCATCCCGGTCGCGGTGGGTCAGGTAGGGCCTCAGACGCCAGTTGTCCTCGATGAACCGCAGCACGCTGGACAACTCGCCCAGCTCGCTCGAGACGTGGCCGTCCTTCGCGTAGGGGCTCAGCAGCAGCATGGGCACGCGGATCCCGAACCCCATGCGATCCACCTGCGGCGGAGGCACATGGTCGTAGAAGCCGCCGTAGTCATCCCATGTGATGAAGATCGCCGTGGTGCGCCACATCGGCGATGCCATGATCGCGTTCACGACCTCGGTCGTCCAGTTCTCCCCGTGGCACATGGAGAACTCCGGATGCTCCGAAAGCTCGAAGCGCGGCGTGATCCACGTCACCGGAGGCAACGTGCCCTCCTCGATATCGCCCACGACCTGGTCCACCGGCCGGATGAACCTCGACCAGCGATCCGGATCCTCGCGGTAGCGCCGGATGGCCGCGTACGCGGACCAGATGTAGCCGCGCTGCTCCTCCGTGGCGGCGTAGTACGCCCACGGGATCCCCGCCTCCGACAGGAGGTCACCCTCCGTGCGGAAGTCGAAGCACGGAGGGACCTTCACGACCTGGCCCTCTGCGTCATAGACCTCGACGAGCTGCGTCTCGGGCGCGTCGCACCCGAACGTGTTCGAGGTGATCCCCGCGCGCCGGGGGTTGTCGCGTGCCCCGCCGGACTGCGCGGCGATCGTGTACAGGTGGTTGGGGAACGACGGACCCATCGCCGAGGCGAACACGTTGTCGAACAAGACGTTGCGCTTCGCCCAATGCCAGTAGTTGGGGATCTGGTCGGGGTGGTACTGCGTGTACGCCAGTTCGGGTGCTGCCTCGAACGCCCGCGTGACGAAGCCGAACCCGTCCATCGCCCCGCCGCGGTAGGCCTGGACGGCGGAGAGGTAGCCGTGCGGGATGTCGGAGGGGATCCGGTCGAGCGCGCGGGTCAGTGGCACCTCCTCGCCGAGATCCACCCCGGTCCTGACGCCGTTGCCGCCCGGGAACCGACCGAACATGTGGTCATACGTCCGGTTCTCCTTGATCAGATAGACGACGTGCTCGATGGGCCACCGTGTATCGAACCGCGACGCGTCCACCGACCGCGGCGGGGATGGCTCCACGGTGGGCGAACGAAGGGACGCCGACGGGCTCGGCGTGGGGGGTCCCGGGACGGCGGTGCACGCGGCGGCCAGGGCGCTCGCCGCGAGCACACCGGCGAGGAGCCGCCGCGCGGTCACTCCGGAGGCGGTGGCGGATCCCAGATGGGACCTCGGCAGTCGGTGCGCAGCGGCTGCGGGAGCGGCGCCTGGGGCTCCTGATCGAAATCGAGACCGGCTGTGAGGTTGTCGGCCTGCCTATCCCGGCGGGTCAGCGTGGTGAGACCCCAGTTGTCCTCGATGAAGCGCAGGACACTCGAGAACTCATACATCGTGGAGTCCACGAACCCACGCTTCGCGTACGGGCTGAGCACGAGCGTGGGGACCCGGATCCCCAACCCGAAGTCGTCGAGCGGCACGGGCGGAACGTGGTCGTAGTAGCCGCCGTAGTCGTCCCAGGTCAGCACGATCAACGTGTCCTTCCACGCGTCGCTCCGCATGATCTCGTTGACGACGGCGATCGACCAGTTCTGACCCCAGCAGAAGTCGTACTCGGGGTGCTGGGAGAGCTGGAACCGCGGCGTGATCCATGTGACCGGCGAGAGGCGCTCTTCGCGGATGTCCCGGATCACGTCGTCCACGGGCCGGATGTGCTCGCCCCAGAGTTCGGGGTCGTTGCGGTAGCGGTCCAAGGCCGAGTATGCCGACCAGATGTAGCCCAGCTGCGCGTTCGTCGCCGCGTAGTAGGACCACGGGATCCCCGCGGCGTTCAACAGGTCGCCCTCGGTCTCGAAGTCGAAGCACGGCGACACCTTCACCAGATAGCCCTCGGGGTCGATCACTTCCACGTAGCCACCGCGGGCGATATCGCACCCCCAGGACTTCGCGTATCCCTCCTTCTGCATCTCGGAGAGGTAGGGACCCGGCTGCCAGGCGTTGTCGAGCGCGCCGCCGGAGGTCGCCGCGATCGTGTACAGGTGGTTGGGGAACGATGGCCCCATGGCCGAGGCGAAGAACCGGTCGGCCAAGACGTATCTCTCCGCCCAGTTCCAGTACGCCTGGATCTGGTCCTCCTCGAAACGAGTGTAGGCGTAGGCGTCGGCGGACTCCGTCTGGTTGAACCCATCCATCGCGCCCCCGTTCACCGAGGCGACGTTGCAGTTGTAGCAGTGCGGCAGGTCGTGCACGCGCCCGATCTCGGCGCGCTCCAGCGGCCGCGGCACGCCGCGATCGAGGCCGACCGAGGCGCCGTCGGCACCCGGGAAGGCCCCGAAGATGTTGTCGTAGGACCGGTTCTCCATGATGAGGAACACCACGTGCTTGATGGGCCACCGCGTGTCGAACACCGATGCGTCGACGGCCTCCGGGAGCGGCGCGCTGATGAGATCCGGGGGTTCCAGCAGGTTCTGGCCGGTTCCGGGGTCGACCGTCCCCGGGCCGCCGGCCTCGCGGATGACGGCCCGATCATCGGCGACCAGGGATGCGCAGGCGGTGGCCAGGGTGGCAACGGCCGCGGTGGCGGCGAGCCAGGTGCGTACGGGCCGGCGCATGGGATCGCCTAGCCTACCGAGCGATCATCGCCGCGAGGGACGCGTCCAACGGCGGCATCGGTGCGACCGGCATCTGGGGCAGGCGCACGCTGGTGAGGGCCGACATCGAGGGCCGGGGCGCCGCCAGGCCGAGATCGCTCGCACGCTGGGGCCGCACCTGGCCCGCGAACCCGCCGATCCGCTTGCAGCGCAGGAGGACGTCGAACCAGGTGGTGGCCTCGGGCCCGGCGATATGGAACGTGCCGGGGAGCCCCGTGAGCACGAGCGGCAGCAATCGCGCCGCCAGCTCCCCCACCGAGGTCGGCGATCCGACCCGATCCTCGAGCCCGGCCGCGTCTCGTCCCGCAGCCAGCTCGTCCAGCTGGCGGCTGAGGAAGTCCTCACCCCCGCCGAAGACGAACCCCGTGCGCACGATCAGGTGCTCGGGGGTGACCTCGCGCACCAGGCGTTCGCCCGCGAGCTTCGAACGGCCGTACACGGAGAGCGGGTGGGGCTCGTCGGTCTCGTCGTACGGGCGTGTCTGCGTCCCATCGAACACGTAGTCCGTCGAGACGTGGAGGATCCGCGCACCCGCCGACCGCGCAGCGAGTGCGAGCGACTGGGGACCCTGGGCGTTGTCGCGGTGCGCGCGGACGGGGTCGGACTCGTTCGCGTCCACCGCGGTGAACGCGGCGCAGTTGACGATGAGATCCGGGCGCAGCCCCGGGACCGTCTGCATCACCGCGTGGTGATCGCCGATGTCCAGGTCGGCGTGGCCCAACGCGATCACGTCGTGATGCGAGGGCATCCCGGCGCAGGAAGCGCGGCCCAGCCCGCCGCCTGCGCCCGTCACGACGATCCTCATCGGCCGGGCTCCGGAGCGCGCGGGCGCGTGACGACATCGACCTCGTGGGCCCGCCGGAGCCACGCCAGATGCTCGCGATACCACTCGACCGTCTCGGCGAGCCCTTCATCGAAGGTGACCTCGGGTTCCCAGCCGAGGGATCGCACCCGCTCGGAAGACACGCCGTAGCGGAAATCGTGCCCCGGACGGTCCGGCACGAACGCGATGGCGTCGTGCGAGACGCCCGCCAGGTCCGCGACCTTCTCCGCCAACTCGAGGTTGGACAACTCCGTGCCCGCCCCGATGTTGTACAGGACGCCGGGCTCGCCCCGGTCCAGCACCTGCGCGGCGGCGCGGACCCAGTCCCGCACGTGGAGGAACTCCCGGCGCTGCTCGCCGCGCCCGTACACAGGCAGCGGGTCACCCTCCAGTGCGCAGACGGCGTACGTGGGCACCACGCGTTCGATCTGCCGCGGTCCATACGCGTTCGTCGCTCGGACGACGGTGGCATCGATGCCGTAGGTCTGCACGTAGGCCTGACAGGCCAGGTCCGCGGCGGCCTTGCTGGCCGCATAGGGTGACCGCGGCTGCAGCGGTGCGTCCTCCGAGAAGACGCCGCCCGCCGGATCGCCGGGGCCGTACACCTCGTCGGTGGAGATCATCAGCATGCGTGCTCCGCTCGATCGGACCGCCTCCAGGATGGCCTGGGTCCCCAGCACGTTCGACGCGAAGAACGGTCGGGGATCGTCGATCGAACGATCGACGTGAGACTCCGCGGCGGCGTGGATGACGGCGCCTGCCTCCTGGACCAACGCCCGAGCCAGCGAAGGATCGTTCACGTCACCCTGCACGAAGCGGAACGATGCGTTGTCCTCGTGCTCCTCCAGGTTCATCCGCGAGCCGCCCGTGGAGAGGCGGTCGAGCACCGTGACGCGGCGACCCTGGGCGAGCAGCAGGTCGACGAGGTGCGAACCGACGAACCCGGCGCCGCCGGTCACGAGGACGTGATCGTGATCCGCCACGTTCAGTCCACCTCGACCAGGCTGTTGTCCCCGACCACGAGACGATGCATGTTGGCGCCCCCGGGATGGCGGACCTCGACGTCGCGGCCCAAGATCGAACCGGTGAGACCGTCGACGTCGGTGATCCTGCTGCCCTGCATCACGATCGAATCCGCGACGACGCTGCGCAGCACGGCGCACCCCGGTTCGAGGGACACGTCGGGGCCGATCGTCGAGTCTTCGACCGTGCACGCCGCTCCGATGTACACGGGTCCGATCAGGCGGCTGGATCGGACGACGGCACCCTGCGCCACCACGACGGCTCCGGTCATGTGCGTCGCCTCATCCACGTCCCCCTCGACCCGCCCGGTGGCGACGCTCAACAGCACCCGGTTCGCCTCGAGCAGATCCTCGGGTCGCCCGGTGTCCTTCCACCAGCCCTGCACACGCTCGGCGCGCACGGTGCGGCCGTTATCCACGAGCCATTGGATGGCCTCGGTGATCTCGTACTCCCCTCGCGCCGAGGGGACGAGCGCGGCGCAGGCCTCCAGGATCGAGTCGTCGAACAAGTAGACCCCCACCAGAGCCAGATCGCTGACGAACGTCGCCGGCTTCTCCACCAGCCGGACGACGCGGTCATCCTGCAGGACCGCGACCCCGAACTGCTCCGGCTCCTCCACCTGGGTGAGCAGGATCTGCGCGTCGGGCCGGGACCGCTCGAACCCCCGGACGAAGCGCTCCACCCCTTCCAACAGGACGTTGTCGCCCAGGTAGAGCAGGAACGGTTCGCCACGGACGAACGCAGCCGACGTCATCACAGCGTGCGCGATCCCCAACGGCTCGGGCTGCTCGATGTAGGTGACACGAACTCCCCAGCGAGACCCGTCCCCCACCGCGGCGCGCACCTCCTCACCCGTGGTCCCGACCACGATCCCGACCTCCGTGATCCCGGCGGCAGCGATCGCGTCGAGGGCGTGGAACAGGATCGGCGCGCCGGCGATGGGGATGAGCTGCTTCGCGCTCGTGTGGGTGATCGGTCGGAGCCGGGTTGCCTTGCCACCGGCCAGGACGAGCGCGCGCATGCGGGCGAGTCTACGGTGAGGGACACGTGGCGGCGGTGCCGGGATCTTGCTCCTGCGGTTCGTAGCCTGCGGTGATGACGGCCGCCACGCTGACGCCTCGAAGCTTCAACGACTCGACGAGCGGTGCGCCCGGCAGGTACTTCGACAGGACGGTCGCCTCCTGATCGTGCCCGGGCGCGTACAAGATCGCCAGCCCCTCCCGGGCATCGGCGGGCAGATCCGCGGCGGGCAGGATGCCGGGGGAGATATCGAAGCCGGCATCGCCGAGGATCGTCTCCACGCTCGCGGCGGCCCCCGCAGACGCCGCGTCGATCAGGGCCACCCGGACGTTCGCCGGGGAGATGGGCGTCCCCGCCAGCACCGTCCCGACATCGGTGATGGTCTCGCCGGCGCGGATCGCAGCGAACAACTCCTCGGCGCTCGCGTCCATCCGGACCACCGAGAGCGAGCCCTCCATGACTGAGACACCGGGCACGGCTCGGAACTCCGCGGCCCCGGTGGACAAACCCCGCATCTGCCCGACGAGGTGCACGACGTCACCCGGCAGGAACTCCTCGTCGCGACGCAGGACGCTGAGGACCGGTTGGATGAGGCCCACCGCGCGCACGATCTGACCCGGCCTGAGCATCTGCGTGATCAGCGCCCGGAAGAACTGCTGCTGCCGCCCGATGCGGGAGAAGTCGGGGACGTTGTCGCACGGCAGGTGACGCGCGCGAACGAACGCGAGCGCCGTGGCCCCGTCCATCCGCTGACATCCCGGCGCGATGTCGAGGCTCGAGTACTCGTCGATGATCCTCCCCTCGGCGTTCGCCAGGTACGCGGGCGGACACATCTGCACACCGCCGAGCTCATCGACCGCGCTCTGGAAACCCTGGAAGTCGATGTAGAGGAAGTGGTCGATCCGAAGGCCCGTGAGGTTCGCGATCGTCTTCGCCACCGTGAGGGGGCCCTCGCCCGACACGCCACCGGAGAACGCAGAGTTGAGCTTGCCCCACCCGACGCCCGGGATCTGCACCCAGAGGTCACGTGGGAAGGAAAGGATCACGGTCTTGCGCCGGACCGGGTCGGTGTGGACCAGCATCACCGTGTCGGCCCGTTCGCCGCCGCCGACGTCGTCTTCGTTCCCGAACTGCGCCTGCTGCTCCGGCGTCAGCCCGGCCCTGCTGTCGCTGCCTATCAACAGGTAGTTGCAGGCACGCTCCGCGCAGTCCCCCGTCGGGAGCGGTTCGGGTCCGGCCGATGTGGGCGCCACACCCTCGGTCGGGAAGGCTCCGTCCACCACGACGCCGATACCACGCGCGCGCCACCAGAGGCCGGCGGACACCGCGCTCCCCAGCCCCAAGACAAGCGACATGGACGCCGCGATCGCGACGAGTACGCGTGCGCGACGCCCGGGCGCGGTGCTCAGCATCCCGCTAGCGTACGGCCCGGCCGGCCCCCGCCACGCGGCGCACGTGTGACGTTCCCGTCGCGCTCGTGTGACGGAGCCGGGAAGGAGCGCGGGCAGGTGTGGGATGATGCTCGGCGCCCGAAAACCGAAAGGAGCTATCCGTGTCCGAACACGTATCCGTCCTGCTCGTCGGCATCGACCCCTCCGGTGGGGCTGCCCTCGCGAGCGACGGCGGGTTCGCGGTTCGGCAGGCCGGCGACATCGCGTCGGCCGGACGGGTCGACGAGGACGCCATCGTGCTGACCCTCGGCGGCACTCGCCCCCTGGACGCCCTGCGTGCGGCCCGTGCGTCGGCGCCCGAGGCCGCCATCGTGGTGGTGACCGATGCGAACCACGCCGCCGACGGAGCGATCGCGGTGCACGCGGGCGCGGAGGATCACCTCGTGGACGACGACCTGTTCACGGCGCTGTTGCCCCGGGCGATCCGGTACGCGGTCGCGATCCGTCGTGTCCGCACCGAACTGAGCACGATCGACCCGATCACCGAGTTGCCCAACCTGCGGGGGTTCGCGCCGATCGCCGAACATCACCTCCGGATGGCCGACCGCAACCAGCACCCCGTGGTCTTCGTGTTCATCCGGTTGGAGGATCACGCGCGGCTCCTCGACGAGGAGGGCCACGCGCCCGCCGAGCAGTTGGCGAAGGAAGCCGCAGGCGTCGTCCTGGAGGCGGTCCGCGACGCCGACGTCCCCGCGCGCATCGCGCCGGACACGATCGCGGTGCTGCTCACCGGCGACGCCGAGGGAGCGCAGACCGCGGTGTTGTCGCGACTCGTCGAGGCGATCGCCGTGCAGGACACGCGCCGCGAAGATCCTCGATCGCTCTCGCTCTCGGTCGGCACGGCGCGCTATGAGCACGGGAGCAGCGCCGGCCTGGCCGAGATCCTCGGTTCGGCCATGCGCGGTCTCGCCACGCGCGGCTGAGCCAGCCAGCCTTGGGACCGCCTTAACCGGGCGTTGCCATGCCGCTTGCAGGGCACCTCCTACCTTGATCGAGAGGCCGGGCTCGCCGGCCACAGGAGGTGTCGCATGAACCGTAGAACCGCGATGGTGGCCTCGGGCACCCTCGTCATCGCCATGTTGGTCGCCGGGGTCGCCGTCACCATGGGCGTCACGGGGCCGACGGCGCGTGCGGGCGGTGCCGGTACACCGACCACGCCACCCGTCCGCACCACGACCGAGACCGTGACGATCCACCGTCCGGCCGCCACCGCTTCGGCAGCGACCGCGACCCGGACGATCGTCCCGGCCACGTCCACGGCGACCTCGACCGGCGCCCGGGGGTTCGAGGAGACCGACGACGACGGTGAGCACGAGGGCCTCGAACACGAGGACCCCAGCGACGACGACTCCGGACAGGAAGGAGTGTCCGAGCAGGACCAGGAGCACGATGACGACTGAGCCCGTTCGCCGCGCGCGTTGGCCCAAGCGGAGGATCCAGGTGCTCGCCTGGTTCTCCGGGGCCGCGACGGCGCTCGCCGGTGGGGCTG
>JBKJXU010000042.1:0-3966 GCA_046716145.1 Actinomycetota bacterium | reverse complement strand
GCGTCGCGGAGCACCGCGTCGCGGACCCCGTCGAGGAAGTCCTTGATCGTCGCCTCGGCCACACGGTGGAGCAGGGCGCGATCGATGACCCGCCCGAGCCGCCCGAGCGGCGGGACGTACCGGGCGCTGACCGCCAGCTGGGTCGCAGCTGCACCCAGCGGCGCGATCTCGAGGTCGGCGTCGAGCGAGGGGAACAGCCCCGGCCCATCCGCGGCCTCCCAGTGCAGTGGAAGCACCGTCTTCGTAGGCATCCTGATCGGCTCGCCGAGCGAGACGGCGACCCGCCGGGCGATCCGGACGTCCTCACCGAAGCCCACCTCGGCAAGCAGGGCATCGCCATGACGGTTCGCGGCCTCGACCAGCCCGGGCAGCCAGCTCACCGACCCGTTGGCGAACACGGCCTCGGCCCGTTCGGCGGGCATATCCAACTCCACGTAATAGCGTGCGAACACGCAACCAAGTGTGCGAGTCTCATGAGCCATCATCCAAGGCCAGGGGGCCCTGATGCACAAGGACTCCTGGCACCTCGAACGCCTCGGCCTGCCCCGCAGACTCGGCCGAGTAACCAAGATCGAACCAGGAAGGAGACGCAGGATGCGACGGAGGCATCGGACAGTGCTCGCGCTCACGCTCGCCCTATCGCTGGTCGCCGTTGGCTGCGAGGGTGAGGGAGCGCCGGTGGCAGGAGGCGAGGGCGACGGTGCTGCCGCCGAGGCCACGACGGTGGAGATCACGTTGACCGATTTCGCGATCGATCCCGTGATGCCCGAGGTCCCCGCCGGGGTGCCGGTGGTGTTCAACGTGACGAACGCCGGCCAGGCGCCCCACACGTACGGGATCGTGGTCGGCGAGCAGACGTACGAAACTCCGATGCTGAACCCCGATGAGTCGGCGGTCTTGGAGGTCCCGGCGCTCGCGGCGGGAGACTTCGAGACCCTGTGCACGGTCGCGGGCCATGCGGATCTGGGCATGGTCGGGATGGTCCACGCTGTGGAGGGAGCCGGCACGGGTTCCGGCACGGCCTCGCCCGCTCCGCCCGCCACCATGACGGCCGAGGAGATGGCCGCGGGTCACGAGGAAGGTGTGCTCGCGTTCGCCGGTCAGCTGGAGGATGGACCGCTCACACCGGACCACGGGGGCCAGCCGCTCGAGCCGACGATGGACGCCGGCGTGAAGGTGTTCGACCTGGTGACCTCGGAGATCGCGTGGGAGATCGCCCCCGGCGAGACCGTCGATGCCATGGCGATCAACGGGCAGGTACCGGGGCCCGAGATGCGCGTCCAACCCGGAGACAGCGTTCGGTTCAACGTCGAGAACCAGATGTCACAGCCGTTCACGCTGCACTTCCACGGCGTCACGCTGCCCAACGACCAGGACGGCGTCCCCTACATCACGCAGCCGCCGATCATGCCGGGTGCGTCGTGGACGTATGAGTTCGAGATCGTCGACCCGCCCGGGTTCTACGTCTATCACTCGCACTTCAACGCGACGGAGCAGGTCGACCGCGGGTTGTACGGCGCGCTCATCGTGGAGCCGAGAGGCGGGGCATGGGAAGGCGTCTACGGCGTGGAGCCCGACGTCGAGACGACCATGTTCATCGGCGACGGCGCGTTGGGATACAACCTCAACGGCAAGTCGTTCCCCGCGACGCTACCGGTGATCGCGGAGCAGGGACAAGACGTCTTGTTCCACATCGCGAACGAGGGCCAGATCCTCCACCCGATGCACCTGCACGGGTTCCACTTCGAGGTCGTGGGGATCGATGGGTATCCGCTGCAGGCCGACGACCGCTACCTGCTCGATACCCTGGTCGTCGCTCCCGGGGCCCGCTACGACTTCATCGTGCGGGCGGACCAGCCGGGGATCTGGGCGTTCCACTGCCACATCCTTCCCCACGTGGAAGGGCCGGGCGGGATGTTCGGGATGGTGAGCGCGCTGATCGTTCAGTAGCAGCCCGTTACGCGGGCAGCAGGGCGGAAACCGTGGTGCCCTCACCATCGACGGAGTCGATGGTGAGGGTTCCGCCCAGGGTCGCGACACGAGCGCGCAGGTTCGCGAGTCCCATCCCAGTGGAAGGGCTCCTGGCGTCGAACCCGCCTCCGTCGTCGTCGATCTGGAGCTCGGCACCCTCGCGAAGGCGTCGCAGCGAGACGCGGCACGTGGTCGCGTCCGCGTGACGACCGATGTTCGACAGACACTCGCGGATCAGCTGGATGATGTCGGCCGCGACCGATGCCTGCTCGGCGGCGACGGCAGGATCGACATCAGCCACGGTGACGACGCCGGAGCGCTCCTCGAACTCGCGGCACAGCTCATGGATGGCCTGATCCAGCTGGCGGTCGGCGAGGATGCCGGGGCGCAGACCGAAGATGTAGTTGCGCAGGTCGCGGATGGTGTGGTCGATGTCGTTCGCCGCGTTCTCCAGCCGCCGCGCCATCTCGGGGTCCGAGGCGTTGCCCGAAGCTCCCTGCAGCCCCATCCCGACGGCGAACAGCGCCTGGATGACGCCGTCGTGCAGTTCCTTCGCGATGCGCTCGCGCTCCTCCATCACCTCCAGACGCCGCAGTTCCTGTTGCGCGTGCGCCATCTCGCCGTAGAGGCGGGCGTTCTCGATCGCGACCCCCGCCTGCGTCGCCAGAACCATCGCCGCGTCTTCGTCGTCCTGATCGAAGACGTCCGCTCCCTGCTTCTCGGTGAGGTAGAGGTTGCCGAAGACCCGGCCGAGCGCCTTCACGGGCACACCGAGGAATGAACGCATCGGCGGGTGGTGATCGGGGAAGCCGGAGGATCGGGTGTCTGCGGTCAGATCGGCGATCCGGAGCGGCCGCGCGTCGTCGATCAGGAGACCGAGGACGCCGTGACCGGTGGGGGGGTCGCCGATCGCGGCGCGCTCCTCATCGGTCAGTCCCGTTGTGATGAACCGCACGATCCTGCGTTCGCCCGCGGGGTCGCCTCCGAGCACGCCCAGCGCCCCGTATCGCGCGCCCGTGATCTGGACGGACAACTCGACGATGCGCTGCAGGACCGCCTCGAGGTCGAGTTCGGACGCGAGGGCCAGGCCCGCCTCGATCAGCATGCGGTCGCGGGCCGCGGGGCTCCCCGGCTGCTTCCCGCCCGTCGACACGGGGGACAGCGTAGCAACGGCCCACCCTGTGGCCCTCCGGGAACGGGCCGACCGGCCCGCCCACACGCATGCCGGCGGTCCTAGCGTGGGCCTCGAAGGACCGGAGGAGGTGTCGATGATGACCGGAACCGTCGGCGACGTGATGACGAAGATCGTCGTGGCTGCTCCCGCGTCCGCGCCGTTCCGGGAACTCGTCCGCATCATGCACGATCACCGGGTGAGCGCCCTCCCCGTCATGGATGCGGATGGCACGATCGTGGGCGTGGTCTCCGAGGCGGACCTGCTCCTCAAACGCGACGCGGAGGTGCTCGCCTGGCATCTCTTCGAGGGGCGCCACGGCCGGGCCGACCGGCGCAAGGCGCTCGGGAGGGTGGCGTCCGATCTGATGAGCACGCCGCCCGTCACGATCGACCCTGCGGCGACCCCGGGCGAGGCCGCCCATCGGATGCATGAAACGGGGGTGAAGCGACTCCCGGTGGTGGACGAGGATGGGCACGTGCTCGGCGTCGTGTCTCGCATCGATCTGCTGCGAGCCTTCTTGCGCGGGGACGATGTCTTGACCGAAGAAGTGGAGGCGTTCGCCGCCCAGGTCGTCCCCGACGACGAGGGCGTCCGGGTGAGCGCGCACGACGGCGTCGTGCGTCTGGAAGGGATCGTGGAGCTTCGCACGGCCGCCCGACGGCTCGCAGACCGTGTGCGCCTGCTCGACGGCGTGGTAGCCGTCGACGCTCAGGCGCTGGACTGGGCCGTGGACGACACGGTTCCGCCCGTGTCAGCCGTGCCGTGGGCCGGGTTCTGAACCCGGCGCATCGCGGGGGGCGGGGTAAGGCGGGGGAACCCCG
>JBKJXU010000041.1:0-37293 GCA_046716145.1 Actinomycetota bacterium | reverse complement strand
CGTGGACCTCGCGATCACCAAGACCGATGACGCCGACCCCGTGACCGCGGGCACCGATCTCACCTACACCCTCACCGTGACCAACGAAGGACCTTCGGATGCCACCGGGGTCAGCATCACCGACCCGGTCCCCGCCGGCACCAGCTTCGTGTCCGCCACCGGCGGTGGCGTCGAGGCCGCCGGCACCGTGACCTGGGCCATCGGGGCCCTGGCCTCCGGTGCCTCCGTCTCGGTCGATGTGATCGTGGCCGTGGACCCCGGAAGGACCGCGGACCTTTCCAACACCGCGAGCGTGGCGGGCAACGCGACCGACCCCGACCCGAGCGATGACTCCGCCACCGAAACCACCGCCGTCGTGAGCGAAGCCGATCTGTCGATCCTCAAGGTGGCGGCCGACAGCCGCATCGCCGCAGGCGGGACGGTCACCTACGAGATCACGGTCGACAACGCAGGACCGTCCGACGCCGCCGACGTCGAGATCACCGACGCCATCCCGGCCGAGACGTCGTTCGTGTCCGCGAGCCTGGGCGGCACCGAAGCCGGCGGAGTCGTGACCTGGAACCTTGGGTCGATCGCCTCCGGAGGGAGCGTCACCGTCGAGCTCGTCCTGCGCACCGACGCATCGGCGGCCGGATCGATCTCCAACACCGCGATCGCCACGTCGAGCACCCCTGACCCCGACGGCGAGCCGCCCCGGTCGACGGCCGACATCCGGGTCATCGGGGCAGACGTCGTGGCCGACCTGGCCGTGACGAAGACCGCGGACGTCGCCCAGGTGCGGCCCGGCCAGATGGTCGTCTACACCATCGACGTCGTGAATCACGGCCCGGCCGACGCGACCGGCGTCGTGATCGTCGATGACCTCCCGGCGGTCCTGACCTTCGAGCGCGCCGAAACCTCCGCCGGCCGCTTCACCCTCGCAGGCGGGTGGCAGCTCGCGCGTCTCGAGGTCGGCGAGCACGCCTCGCTCACCCTGTGGACGAGGCTCAGCGAGGAGGCGTCCTCCGACGATCTGGTCAACGTGGCCCGTGTGCTCACGCTCGACCAGAGGGATCCCGCGCGCGGGAACGATGCGAGCACGGAAGTCCTGAGCGTGTTCGCCGAGAGGAACGATCTGGCCAGCACCGGCTTCGCCGCGGACCGCGCTGCCAGGGCAGCCCTGCTGCTCTTGCTGACGGCCATCGTGCTGTTCGTCACGTCGGCGAAGCGCCGCGATGACGGTACGGTCCGCCGGGCCTAGGGCGTCGACGCCACGAGATAGCGACGCCGCGCACCGATCCACACGTCGGTACCGACGGCATGTCTGTGGCGGCGGGATCTCCCCGGGGCCGAGATCTGTAATGACCTCGGCCGTACGATCGCGAGATGGGGCGGGTCGGGCTGGGTGTGTTCGCGGTCGCGTTGGCGGTGGGTTGTTCGGGTGGCTCTGGCTCGGTGGCGTCTTCGCCGTCGGCCGCCGGCGCCTACTCGTTCCCCCCGGCTCCCTCGGTTCCCGGTGGGGACCTTGCCTCTGAAGTCGAAGATGCCGCCGGCCTGCTCGCGCCTTCGCTGCTCGCCGGTTCGTTCGACATAGGCGCCCTCAGGGACGTCGGTCGATCCGAAGACGCCCGCCTGGGGTGGTTCGTTTCCGATCTGCTCCGCTTCGTCCCCCCGGGCAGGGAGCAGGACGAGTTGGTGGGGGCGTTCGTCTCGCTCACGGGGGTCGATCCCAAGGACGATCCCGAGTTCGTAGCCAGTCCCTGGCGGAGCGTGACCGATCACCTGATCGTGTGGGACCTGCCCGCGCCGCCGGGCTACCGCGAGCTGAAGGCCGGTCTCTTCCTGGAGGTAGAACCCGGATGGGGGCCGTTCTTCGACGACGCCGACGCAAACATCGACTGGCGGCTGCTCAGCTGGGGCGGCGTCCTCATCGACGACCGGCCGCTCGGTGACCGGCGGCCGTGTCCCGACGGATGCATCCCGGCGCTGGATGACCCCCCGCTCACCGAAGCCGACCGGGGGAACTGGTATCCGGACGAGCGGATCGTGTTCGGGGTGGTGATCGAGGATGAGGCAGTGGCCTTCCCGAAGAACCTCATAGAGGTCCACGAGATGGTGAACATCACCATCGGCGGGCGGCGGCTGGGGATCCCCTATTGCACGCTGTGCGGGTCGGTGCAGGCCTACTACACGGACCGTGTCCCTCGGGGTATCGCCACGCCGGTGCTGCGGACCTCCGGGTTGCTCTCGCGATCGAACAAGGTGATGTACGACCTCATCACCTCTTCGGTCTTCGACACGTTCACCGGTCGGGCGCTGTCGGGACCACTGCAGGACGCGGGCGTCGAGCTCCCGCAGGCGACCGTGGTCACGAGCACATGGGGCGAGTGGAAGCAGGCGCACCCCGAGACCCGGATCCTCGCCGAGGACGGGGGGATCGGTGAGACCTATCCGCTCGATCCTCTGGGGAGCCGCGACGACGACGGTCCGATCTTCCCGATCGGGCAGGCCGATCCGCGCCTCGGCGTACAGGAGCTGATCATCGGCGTCATCACGCCGGACGGCTCGCCGGTCGCGTTCCCGGCCGAGGACGCGCGCGCCGCGATCGATGATGGCGAGGTCGTCGAGGCAGGCGGCGTCGAACTGTTCACCGACGGCGGGGGTCTGCGGGCCCGCATCGTGGATGGCCCAGAGCTCGCCGCGCACCAAGCCTTCTGGTTCGCCTGGAGCCAGTTCCACCCGGACACCGTCCTGTGGACCAGGTGAACGTCTGGTCAGACTGCTGCCTCAGCCTGATCCCTCCACTCGCTGCTTCAGCGGCCGCCTCCGCTCGTTGACCTGGGCTTGCCGACCAGCGGGAACAAGATGGTTTTTCCTCTCAGCTCAGCCAACCCTACGCTTCTCGGCCCTGTGCTAGCCTCCGCGTGCCCGGGACGATGAGTTCCCGGGACGCACGGGCTCCAGCGAAGTCGGGTGAGATCCCCGCGCTGTCGCGCAGCTGTGATGCCCCCTCGAGGGGCGAGCCAGGTCGCCTGGACCGTGCGGACGGCAACGTTCTCGCGATGAGGAGCGTTCCGTCCGGCCCCGCGCCGGCGGCCCTCTCTTCATCCTCCCGAAGGGGGGATGTGCTGTGCGGAAGTTCCGTTCCGCAGCGCTCGCCGGTGCGATGGTTCTCGTGCTGGCAGCCTGCTCCGATGTGTCGACGACGGTCCCGTCGTCGGAGCCCTCACCCACGACCGAAGCGCCTGCGTTCCCGGTCACGATCGGCACCGGCAAGGATGCCGTGACGATCGACGAGGAGCCGGCAGCGATCGTGTCGCTCTCACCCACCGCCACCGAGATGCTGTTCGCGATCGGCGCCGGTGACCAGGTCGTCGCGGCCGACGAATACTCGGACTACCCGGCCGAGGCGCCGGACACGAAGCTGAGCGGCCTGGACACGAACATCGAGGCGATCGTGTCGTATGAGCCCGACCTCGTGGTCCTGCAGTTCGATCCGGGTGATGTCGTCGGCGGGCTCGAGGAGCTGGGCGTGCCCGCGCTCGTGCAGCCGGCCGCCGCCTCGCTCGAGGACGCGTACGGGCAGATCACCGACCTCGGTTCGGCGACGGGGCGCGCCGATGAGGCGGGCGCCGTCGTCGCGCAGATGCGGACGGACATCGAGGAGGCTTTCGCCGCCGCCCCCGACGTCTCGGGGATGACCGTGTACCACGAGCTGGATGACACGTACTACAGCCTGACCTCTGACACGTTCGCTGGGCAGGTATACGCGGCGTTCGGGATGACGAACATCGCTGATGCCGCGAAGGGCGCCGCGAGCGGGTTCCCGCAGCTCTCCGCGGAGCACATCGTGCAGTCCGACCCCGATCTCATCGTCCTGGCCGACGGCGACTGCTGTGGGCAGAGCCTCGAGACCGTCGCTGCGCGGGACGGCTGGGAAGACCTGCGGGCCGTGGTTTCCGGCAACGTGATCGTCGTGGACGATGCCGTCGCGTCGCGGTGGGGGCCGCGGATCGTGGAGTTCATCGACGCCATATCCGAGGCTGTGCGGGCGGCTGCCGAACGATGATCCTGTCGGCGAGCACGAGCCGGCCCCGTCGCATGGCGGTGATCGGTGCCGCGATCGCGGTCGTGGGCCTGGCCTGCCTGGCCGCGATGCTCGTCGGGCCGGCGGACCTCGCTCCCTCGTCGATCGTACGTGCGTTGTTCGGGTGGATCCCCGGGGTCGGCGACAGCGGCCTGTCCGAACAACAGTCCACGATCCTGTGGCGCCTGCGGGCGCCGCGTGTGGTGCTGGCGAGCGTCGTGGGTGCCTGCCTTTCGGTCTCGGGCGCGGCCTACCAGGGCGCGTTCCGCAATCCGCTCGCCGACCCCTACCTCTTGGGCGCCGCCGCGGGCGCGGGGTTGGGAGCGACCATCGTGCTCGTGACGGGCTCCTCGGGGCTGGTCGCGGCAGGCACGCCGCTCCTACCCGTCGCCTCGTTCCTCGGCGCGCTCGGGGGGGTGGCGCTCGCCTACGCCGTGGGCGGTTCGATGGGGGGGCGCACGACCACCGGGCTCGTGCTGGCCGGTGTGGCGGTGGCGTCGTTCCTCACGGCGATCCAGACGTTCGTCCAGCAGCGGAACTCCGACACGCTGCGCGAGATCTACACCTGGATCTTGGGCAGGCTCACGACCGCGGGCTGGAGCGATGTCGCTCTGATCGCTCCCTACGCCGGGGTGAGCCTGGTCGTGCTCGTGCTCCACGGACGGTTGCTCGACGTGCTCGGCTTGGGCGAGGACGAGGCGGGCAGCCTCGGGATCAGGCCGCAACGGGTCCGTCTGATCGTGGTGGGTGCGGCCTCGCTGGCGACGGCTGCGGCCGTCTCGGTCGCGGGGCTGATCGGGTTCGTCGGGATCATCGTGCCGCACGCGGTGCGGTTGGTCGTGGGCGCCTCCAACCGTTGGGTGGTGCCGTTGTCCGCGCTCGGCGGCGCAGCGTTCCTGGTGCTCGCGGACCTCGTGGCCCGTACCGTGGTGGCGCCCGGTGAGTTGCCGATCGGTGTGGTGACGGCGCTGCTCGGTGCGCCGGCGTTCGCGCTCTTGCTGCGGCGAGCGGGGAGGCCGGCGTGAGGCTCGAACTGGATGCGGTGAGCGTCTCCCTGGGCGGGCGCGAGGTCGTGCGCGACGTCTCGGCGTCGGTGGCCGACGGCGGGTGGCTCGGGGTGCTCGGCCCGAACGGGGCCGGGAAGACCACCCTCCTGCGGGCGATCACGGGCCTCCTGGAACATCGCGGGCGCATCCTGCTGGATGGTCAGGACACCGCGACGATGCCGCGCAAACGCCTCGCGTCGCGCGTCGCGGTCGTCGCGCAACGGCCGGTCGTTCCCGATCACATCACGGTGGGGGACTACGTGCTGCTCGGGCGCACGCCGCACATCTCGTACTTCGGGACCGGGGGCGGGCACGACCTCGCGGTCGCGGCCGAGGTGCTCGAGGCGCTCGACCTCACGACGGTCGCGGGCCGTCCGATCGGGTCGCTCTCCGGTGGAGAGGCCCAACGGGCGTTCGTGGCGCGGGCGCTCGCGCAGGAACCCGCCGTCCTGCTGCTCGATGAGCCGACGGCTTCGCTCGACGTCGGCCGGCAGTTCGACGTCCTGGAGATGATCGAGCGCCTGCGGCGCGAGCGCGGGGTCACCGTCGTGTCGGCGCTGCACGACCTTTCGCTCGCCGGGCAGTTCGCCGACCGCGTGCTGCTCCTGCACGAGGGTGTCGCGGTGGCGGTGGGCTCGCCCGCCGAGGTCCTGACCGAGGAGATCATCCGCGAGTTCTACGGCGCGGAGGTCCGCTTGGTGAGCGTGGACGGCGACGACGTGCTCATCCCCGTGCGCAAACAGGGGCGCGCACGCCGGCTCGGGAATTGATCAGCGTCTGAGCCGGGCCGCGCGATAACCCGCCTTCGCGAGCGCCAGACGCAGCGGCGCGTGCACGCGTGTGTTCCGCCCGAAGCCGACCAACTCCCCGCCGAACTTCGCCTTGAAGTCGCGCACGCCGTACTCCTCACCGGGCTTGCCGGCGCCACCGAAGTCATACGTCCGGTAGCCGTTCTCGGCGCCCCACTCCAGCACGCGCCACATCAGCAACTCGCCCGGTATGCGCTTCGCGAACCCACGGTCGACACCCCCGTACCACCCGTAGAGCGTCTGGCCCCAGGGCAACTCCACCGATACCGCCGCCGGCTCCCCGTCCACCCGGGCCAGGACGAACAACGCCATCCCGGCCGGATGCAGCACGTCGAACGCCGCCTCGAAGAGCGAGCGGTCCGGCACGGGCACGCGAGCGTGGGCGTAGGTCCGGCTCAAGACGTCGTAGCAGATCGCGACATCCCTGCGTGAATCCGCGAACTCGACGGTGACGTCCGAGCGGCGCAGGCCCTGGCGGATCTGTTTGCGGGTGCGCCGGCCGATCGCGCCGAGCACGTCCTGCACCGGCTTGGCGATGTCGACGAGGTAGTTCACGTGCTCCTCGAAGGCGTAGCCATGAGCACCGAGCACGCCCTGCACGGCGGTGGCGTCCGTGAGGTGCCGGATCTCGGTGAACAGCACGGACCTGCTCAGCCCGCGTTCGTAGGCGGCGAGGACGGCGGCGAGCGCGGCGGTCCCGTCCGGGCCGGGCGTGTGCAGCGCGCCGGCGTAGGCGACCGCCCGCGTCGTGAGGTAGCGCGCGGGGCCGGAACGCAGCCTGATCCGCACGGGCGTGAACAGCGCGTGCACGTCATCACCACGCACCGCAGCCCACAGCTCGGGACGGTGACCGTCGGTACGGGAGAAGACCTCGAACATCTCCGGCGTGTGGAACACACTCGCACCGGGGAGCTCCTGCAGCGCGCGGCGCCAGCGATCCTCCGGGAGATCCCGCACGACCTGCACACCCGGGACGATAACGGCCTCGGTCTTCACGCTCGGGCCGCTCCCGCAACTCCACGGCTCGACGCGAAGCCCGCGATGGTTGCGCGCACGGTCGCGAGCACGTTCTCGTAGGGCTGGTCGGCGTCCACCCGCACGAAGTTCGGCGTGCGCTCGCCCTGCGCGATGATCGCCGCTCGCCGGCGGGTCAATCTCCTGATCGACGTCTCGCCCTTGCGCGCGTGCATCACCTCGGGCGAGGCGTCGAGGAAGATCACGAGGTCGGGTTGGCCCAGGCGCCGCATCATCCAGTGCTCGAGCCGGTCGAAGCGGTCGCCGCCGGTCCCGGGCTCGCCCGCATAGGTGGCCGCCTCGAACAGGAAGTGCCGATCGCTGATGACCACGAAGCCCACCCGGGTGGCTCGCCACACGAGCACACGGCGCCACGCGGCCTCGGCCGTGCGATTCGCCAGGCTCGCGGCCACACGCAGACGGCTCCGTCGCTTCTTCGGTACGCCGGGCGTCTTCGTTTTGGGGGGCGGCTCCGTCCGCACCTTCGCGGCGCGCGCCAGACGCGATGTGGGCAGGGCGCGGTCGCTCGAGAGCACGCTCTGGCCCATGTAGACGTAGCGGCACGCCACGGGGTTGGCGCTCGCCTCCAACTCCTTGGCGATGGTCGTCTTGCCTGCGCCGTCACCGCCCACGAGAGCGACCGTGAACGTCATGCTGCCTTCCTGCAGAGGAAGAGGTTCTCGTCCAGCCGCAGCCCGTGTCGCCGGACGACCGCCGGGTCGAGGTCGGCGGCCAGGTCGACCTTCACGTCGAACCCCGCTTCCTCCAGACGCTTCACGATGTCGTGGCCGTAGACGCGGACGTGGGCCTCTTCGCCGAACAGACGTCTGCGCTCTTCCTTGTCGGTGATCGAGGGATCCTCGATGGTCACGTTGTCCATGTCGGTCGGCACGGACACGAGGGCCCACCCTCCGGGACGCAGGAGTCGCTGCAACTCGGCCATCGCGGTGGCGTCGTCGTCGATGTCCTCCAGGACGTGCACGCAGAGCAGCGCGTCGAAGGACCCCTCGCGGAGCGGCGCGGCGCGCAGATCCATCCGAAGGTCGATGTTCGGCCGCTTGCCGAGGTCGGCGCCCACGAACCACAGGTTGGCCATCCGCCGGAACCGCCGTGAGAAAGCGTACTTGGGCGAGATCTCGAACAGGCGCACCCGGTCACCGAACAGGTTCGTCCCCTCCTGCAGGAACAGCCAGATCCGGCGGTGTCGCGCCTTCGCGTTGCAGCGTGGGCACGACGCCGTCGCACGGGTCCGCAGCGTGGTACCGCCGTCGTTGAACGCCCGGACATGCCAACCGCAACACGGGCACACGAACCGGGTCCCCCACATGAGCACGCCGCGAGCGAACAGCCAGGCCTCAGCCGCCGTCTTCGATCGCATGCTCAACCGGGAGACCACGAGCCGCTCCGCTACAGCCGGCTGCGCGCGGCCGACGGGAGATAGCGCTTCTCGGCGTCGTCGAGTTCGGCGGCGTCGGTGAGCCGGAAGATCTCCTCGACGGTCGCGATCCGGTCCTCGATGCCTTCGAGCGAGCGGGTCCGCGCCAGTTCGCCGGCCATCTGCTGCATCGCGGCAACGCTCGCGCGGAGCAACTGGTTGCCCCAGACCACCACCGCGATCCCTGCCCGCTCGAAGACCTCGGGCGCGGTGCGGTAGTAGGTGGTGGGCACGATCACGATCGGGCAGGCGCCCGACCATGCGCCCATGAACTCCACGATCTCGTCAGCCGTCGTCTGCTTGCTGTGCACCAGGACGGCGTCGGCACCCGCTTCGCGGTAGGCCTCGGCGCGGTAGAGCGCCTCGCCCATCCCCAGGCCGGTGATGAGCGCCTCGCACCGGGCCACGACGGTGAAGTCGGGGTCGCGTTGGGTGTCCTTCGCGGCACGCAGCTTGCCGCAGAACTCGGCCACGTCCATCAGCAGCTGCTCCTCGCCGCGGATGTAGGAGTTCGTCTTCGGGTAGAGCTTGTCCTCGATGCACATCGCGGCCGCCCCGCGCTCTTCAAGTTTGCGGACCAGACGGCGGACGTTGTTGAAGTTCCCGTAGCCGGTGTCGGCGTCCACCATGATCGGGACGGTGGTGGCGTCGGCCATGAACTCCACGTGCTCCAGCACCTGGGTCCACGAGGCTTCGTTCGCGTCGCGCACGCCCATCGATGCAGACATGCTCAGTCCGCTCGCCCAGATCGCCTCGAACCCGGCCTCTTGGGCGATGCGCGCGCTCAAGCCGTCGTGGGCCTCCATCACGAACGCGAGCCTCGGCGAGGTGAGGAGTTGGCGGAACCGTGTGGTCCGAGCGGTGTCGGGATGCGTGCTCATCGTGTGGCCTCCAGGGGGTGAGGGGACGCGGCGTGCTCGTCGATGATCTCCACGACGCGTTCGCCGATCATCCGCTGGGCGTCGGTCGCCATCGCGCCGATGTGGGGGGTCAAGATCACGTTGGGGAGGTCGGCGAGCGGCGAGCGTTCGCCGTCGGCCTCGCTCCCGTGGACGTCGAGGGCAGCGCCAGCCAGTTGCCCGGTCTCGAGCGCCGCGCGCAGCGCATCCTCGTCGACCACGCCGCCGCGCGCCAGGTTGATCAGGTAGGAGCCGCGCTTCATCCGGGCGATCACGCCGGCGTCGATCAGGCCGATCGTCTCCTCGGTGCGCGGAACGTGCAGGCAGAGGTGATCGGCTTCGGTCACCACGTCCTCGAACGGCAGGAGCGCGATGCCGGTGCGCATCAGGTCGCGTTCCCGCTCCGGGGTGGCGTTCCGCACGCACCCGACGGTCCGCATGCCCCAGGCCAGGCCCATCGCCGCGACCCGCGTGCCGATCGCACCGAGCCCCACGATCCCGAGCGTCTTGCCGAGGAGCAGCGAGCCTTCGAGCTCGAACTTCGCCCAGCGGGCCTCGCGCATCGAGCGGTCGGCGGCGAGCAGGTTGCGGCTGAGCGCGAGCATGAACGCGAAGGTCAGCTCCGCCACCGCCTGGGCGCCCGGCTCGGGGATCCGGACCAGGTCGATCCCGCGCTCGCGGACCGCGTCTATGTCGAGGTTGTCGAGCCCGGATCCGGCACGGACGAGCAGCCGGAGATCGGGGGCGGCCCCGAGCAACTCCGCGGTCACCGCGACGCCGCTTCGGAAGACCAGGACCTCCCGATCCGTGATCGCCACAGGGAGCGAACCGGGGTCGTCGAAGGTGCGCACGACGTCGTGGCGTTCTCGGAGCCGCGCGATAGCAGCCCCGTCGATAGGGCTCGCCAGCGCGATCCGCACGAGGTTCGTTCCGTCCCTTCAGCTCAGGGGGAGAGCGTGGACCGTAGACGGGGTGCGCTGGAAGGTGCCCGGAACGTAGGCGCGCTACGCCGATCGGATGGCCTCACGGACTGCGTCCGCCCTCAGGGCGGCTTCGGAGCCGGTGCTACCCTTGCTCTTCTGCGCCGGTAGCTCAATGGACAGAGCATCTGACTACGGATCAGAAGGTTGGGGGTTCGACTCCCTCCCGGCGCGCCAGACGATGGCTATGACCGCGCGGGCTTCTTCTCTTTGAACAGGTGTCCGCAGTCGGTGCACTTCATGTTCACCCGGGCGACGGGTCCCGCGAACGTGAACGGCTGCGTATGCAGGGACCCGCACGAGGGGCAGGCCGGGCGGGGCGGGAGCTCGGTGGAGGGTCGTGCGGGCCGGTCGCCGTCTCCCGCTGCCACGCTCATCGCCCGTTCCGTGCGCCCTGGCGGCCCGAGCGGCCGTTCCTGGCGCTCCTGTTCGATCTGTTCGGCGGGGCGCTTTCCCTCGGTGGGGCCGGGGAGAACCCCGCCTGCTCGAACTCGGCGTGCAGATCCAGCCGCTTCGCGATGCGTCCGACCTCCAGGCGCTGCTCGGGGGTGACGAACGTGACGCCCTCGCCGCCGCGGCCCGCTCGTGCCGTCCGTCCCACGCGATGAACGTACGCCTTCTCGTCGGCAGGTGCATCGAAGTTGATGACGTGGGTGATGTCCTCCAGGTCAAGACCCCGTGCCGCCACGTCGGTCGCGACGAGCACATCGTTGGCGCCGGAGGCGAATCGGCCGAGCGAACGCTCGCGCTGGGGCTGCGACATCCCGCCGTGCAGTTCGCCTGCGCTGAAGCCCTCCTTGCGCAGGTTGCGGGCGAGCCGGTCCGCGCCTCGCTGGGTCCGGACGAAGATCAGGGTGAGGCCGCGGTCGGCGGCCAGCTCGCGCACGAGCGCCTGGGTCTTGCGTGGATGCTCCACCGAGATGAAGCGGTGCGTCGCATGATCGATGTTCGGTCCCGCCTCGCCGCTCTCGTGCAGGACGGCGTCGCGTGTGTAGCGCTGCGCGAGCCGGCCGACCTCGCCGTCGAGCGTCGCCGAGAACAGCATCGTCTGGCGATCGGGGCGCAGCATCTGCAGGATCTTCGTGACGTCGGGGAGGAAGCCCATGTCGAGCATCCGGTCGGCCTCATCGAGCACGCAGGCGCGGACGCGATCGAGGCGCAGCAGTCTGCGTGCCACGAGGTCGAGGAGCCGCCCCGGCGTGGCGATCACGATGTCTGCATGCCTCGCACGCTTCGCCTGCGGGGTGATGCCCACCCCGCCGTAGACGGAGGCGACCTGCAGGTGCCGCACATCGGCGACCGCGCGGAATTCCTCGGTGACCTGGCTCGCCAACTCGCGGGTGGGCGTGAGGATCAGCCCGGTCGGGCTCTGGCCGCTCGGACTCAGCCGCTCCACGAGGGGCAGGACGAACGCGAGCGTCTTGCCCGACCCGGTGCGCGAGCGCGCGAGCACGTCGCGGCCGGCCAGCGCGTCCGGGATCACGAGGGATTGGATCGCGAAGGGGCGGTCGAGTCCGCGCATACGGAGCGCTTCGGCGACGGGCTCGGACACGCCGAGCGATCGGAAGGTCGGTTGTTCGGTCTGGTCTTCGGAGCGCACGGCGGCGCTCGATCCCGCTGGTGTGTTTGGCATGGTTCGGTGGTTCCTCTCCTGGGTCGTCGTGGGTGCGCGTCGAGGGCCGGCGCATCTGCGCAGGGAACGCCCAGGAGGGCGGAGCGTGCGAAGGATCGCGAGACATCGTCGCGCGTGTCTCAAGGTGCGAGACGGGCGCGTTCTGCCGCAAGGATACCCGGATCGGCAGGGGCTCGGCGCGTTGACTCCAGGAGCACCGGCCGGGTGCCGATACTGCGGCATGGCCCGGATCCTACTGATCGACGATGAGCCGGAGATCCGCGCCATCGCCCGGATCCTCTTGGAGCCCTATGGCCATGAGGTCATCCTCGGTGAAGATGGCTTGCGGGGCTTCGGCATGGCACAGCACCAACGTCCCGACGTGATCGTGCTGGATCTGATGATGCCCATCCTCGACGGGCATGCGGCGCTGGCGATGATCAGGGGAGACGAGCGCACCTCTCATATCCCCGTGGTGGTGCTGACCGCGATGGCGCAGCGAGACGTGTACGACCGTTGCATCCACGAGGGAGCCGACCGGGTGCTGACCAAGCCGTTCGACCCCGACGACCTCGCGGGTGCGATCGACGAAGTGCTCGCAGCCGGGCACCCGTAGCCGGTCACGCGGCGGCGATAGGCTCGCGGGTCATGGACCACGTACCGGCGTCGAAGGTTGGACTTGGCGTCCTGCGGCCCCTGCGTCATCGAGACTTCCGGCTCCTGTGGTACGGCCAGACCGTCTCGATGGTCGGTGACGGCATCTACGTCTTCGCCGTCGCGTGGTACATCTACAAGGACATCGGGGCTTCGCCCGTCACGTTCTCGTTCGTGGGGGCCGCCTGGTCGATCCCGCAGGTCCTCCTCTTGATGGCCACCGGTGCGCTTTCGGACCGGATGGACCGCCGCCACCTCATGATCGCGGGGGACATGCTCCGGCTCGTGGCGATCGCGGCGATCGGCACCCTGATCCTCCTCGATGCGCTGACCGTGCCGTGGCTGATCGCGCTGGTCGTGCCCTACGGTGCGGGCCAGGCGGTCTTCGGACCGGCGTTCTCCTCGATCATCCCGATCATCGTGCCGGAGGACCTCCTCGTCGAGGCCAACTCGATCGGGCAAACCGTCCGCCCGCTGGCCATGATCGTGGTCGGACCGCTCATCGGCGCCGTGGTCGTCGCGAGCGCCGGCACCGGGTGGGCGTTCCTGGCCGACTCGGCCACCTTCGCGATCTCGGCGGTGTGCATCTGGCTGATGCGGGTGCGCGAGTCCCGCGATGCCGGGGCCGAGCAGACGTCGATGTGGGTCGACGTCCGCGAGGGGATCGCGTTCGTGCGGGCCACCCCGTGGCTGCGTCTCGGGCTCCTCGGGGGGTTCGTGAGCCTGTTCGCGGTCTGGGGGCCGTGGGAAACGCTCGTGCCGTTCGTGATCACCGACCAGCTGCACGGCTCCGAACTGGACCTCGCCTTGGTGTTCGGGGCCGGCGGCGTCGGCTCCATCCTGGTCGCCCTGGCGCTGGCCCAGCGCGGCGGGCTCCCGCGCAGGCCCCTGACGACGATGTACCTCGCGTGGGCGCTCGGGATGGGGCTCACGGCTGGGTTCGGCCTGGTATCGAACATCCCCGGTGCGATGCTCGTTGCCTTCTTCGCCGAGGCAGGGATCGGCGTCTTGGTCGTCATCTGGTTCACGGCGATGCAACGGCTCGTGCCTCCGGATCTGCTCGGGCGGGTCTCCTCGCTCGATTGGATGATCACGATCATGGGGGCGCCCATCTCGTTCATGGTCGTGGGCCCGCTCGCCGAGATCTTCGGCGCCGACGCGGTCTTGATCGGTGCGGGCGTGCTGGGCGGGTCCGCCACGCTGTTCTTCATGACACGCCGGGGTGCCCTCGATCCCGAACGCGACGGTTCGCTCGCGTTGGCGGATGCTGCCCCGAGCCCGCCGTAGACTCGACCCATGGAGTACACCCACGTCGGGCGTTTGGGCCTGAAAGTGAGCCGGCTGTGCCTGGGCACGATGAACTTCGGTCCCCACACGTCTGCCGTCGACTCCCACACGATCATGGACACGGCCGTCGCCTACGGCATCAACCTCATCGATACCGCCAACGTCTACGGCCGTCACCTCGGGGTCGGCACCACGGAGCGGATCATCGGTGGCTGGTTCGCCAAGGGCGAGGGCCGCCGCGACAGCGTGGTCCTCGCCACGAAGGTCTACGGCACGATGGGGGATGGGCCGAACGACGCGCGTCTGTCCAAGCTCGCGATCATCCGCCAATGCGAAGCGTCGCTCGCCCGGATGCAAACGGACCGGATCGACCTGTACCAGATGCAACACGTCGATCGCGACGCCTGGTGGGACGAGATCTGGGAGGCGATGGACCAACTCAAGCGCGACGGCAAGATCGTCTACGTCGGATCGTCGAACTTCGCGGGCTGGCACATCGCCCGCGCGAACGAGATCGCGGCGTGGAGGCATTCCCTGGCTCTTGCGACCGAGCAGTCGGTGTACAACCTCAACGAGCGTATGATCGAACTCGAGGTGATCCCCGCGGTGAGCGAGTACGGCATGGGCTTGATCCCGTACAGCCCGCTCGCCGGCGGGTTGCTCGCCGGGGCCTTGGAGAAGCTCTCGGAGGGGCGCAGGGCGTCGGACTACATGCAGGGCGAGATCGACTCCAAGCGCGACCGGCTCGAGCGCTGGGAACTGCTGTGCAAGGACCTCGGCGAGCGGCCTGCGGACGTGGCGCTCGCGTGGCTGTTGCACCAACCCGTGGTCACGGCTCCGATCATCGGGCCACGGACCGAGGAGCAACTGCTGGGATCGATGCGCGCGCTCTCGATCACGCTGGATGCGGCGATCCTGGAGCGCTTGGACGAGATCTTCCCAGGCCCCGGGGGCGCCGCACCCGAGGCCTACGCCTGGTAGTCATCCACGCGAGGAGGCTCCGCCATGCAGGAGATGTCCACGAACGGGGTCAGAGCAACGCTCCTGGACCTGCTCGGCTACGGGGGGGTGGCGCTCGCTCTCGTGGGGACCGGCATCGCGCTGGAGGGCGCGGGTCTCACGACGCAGACGATCGCGGGAGCCGCGGTCACGATCGTCTTGCTCGGCGCGGGGTGGATGGTGGGCGGGTCGGGCGCGGCGGATGCTCAACGCAGGATGCGGGGCATCTTCTGGTTCGTGGCGCTGCAGACCTGGTTGCAGGTGATCTCGGTCCTGTTGGGCCCCGACGGTGCGGACCTGCGGGGCCGCTCTCTGGTCGTCGCGTCGGGACTCCTGCTCGCGGTGCTCGCCCTACCGCTGTGGTTCATCGAGCGACGAAGCCTGCAGCTGATCGGTGCGTTCGTCGCCGTCCTGACCGTCGCGAACGCGCTGGTCTACTCCGAGGCCGACGTCTTGGGAACCACGATCCCGGACATCACGTGGCCGGCGGTGGTGACCGCGGCGCTCGGCGCGGCGCTCCTGCTGCTGGGGATGTGGGGGGCGATGCAGCCTCGCCGCACGGCGATGGTCCTGGGCTCGCTCGCCTTCATCGTCGGTGTGACCTTCGCGACGGTCGACGTCGTCGCGATGGCACTGTCGGGCGGCGACGTCTCCGACGTGACGGCTATCGCCGCGCTGGTGACGTCGGTCCTCGTGCTGTTCGCCGGTGAGCGCGCAGGGATCGTGGCGGTCTTCGGGATCGGGGTCATCGGGATGATCGGGGCCGTGTCGGCGCTCGTGGCGAAGCATGTGGAGGGTGAAGTCGGCGGCGTGGTCGTCCTCGTCATCGGCGTCGTGCTCCTGGGTGCGACGATCGCGGTGGTCAGGGGGAACACGCCGGCCACGCCCGCGATGCCCGAAGCACCGTCGGAGGCTTAGCGCTCGGGCCCGAGGGCAGCCTCGATCTCCCTCGCCGCGGCGAGGACCGCGGGCGCCCGCTCCTTGGCGCGCAGCGGGGGGAGCCGTGAGGCCGGCCCCGAGATCGACACCGCGGCCACCAGCGCCTGGCCGGGGCCGAACACGGGCGCGCTCACGGATGCGACACCGGGTTCGCGCTCGCCGTGGCTCTCCGCCCAGCCCCGGCGCCGCGTGGCCGCGATCTGTTGCGCGAGGCGTCCGGGGGTTCGCTCATCAGGGTTCGGAGACCACGCGAGGAACACCCGACCGGCCGAACCTCGGTCGAGCGGGAGCGAGGCGCCGATCTCGACGATGGTGCGGAGTTCCTGTTCGGACTGCACGGCGTCCACGCACACGCGCCGGACGCCGTCGCGGATGAACAGCTGCGCGCTCTCACCGGTGGTGTTCGCCAATCGCTCGAGGGCCGGACGGGCGAGCTCACGGAGCGGGAGCTCGCGCATCGCGGTCGCGGCGAGCCCGAGCAACCGAGGGCCGAGGGCGTAGCCGAACCCACCGACGTGGAACAGCAGGCCGTGGTCCTCGAGTGCGCCGATCAACCGGTGGGCCGTTGGGCGAGTGAGGCCGGTGGCCTTCGCGATAGCGGAGAAGGTGCGCGCGCCGCCCTGTACCGCATCGAGCACGGCGACGGACCTGTCGAGCACGCCGACCGGGGTCCGGGGGGCGGGGGGTGGCTCGGCGCTCCTCCCACGCTTCACGGATGCCCGGTCTCGCGTGGCGAGCGCCCAGCGGACCTCTTCGTCTTCACGACCCATGGGTGGGTGGTATCCTTCCCGCCTTGTTCCATAGTTCGGAACGAAGTTCCAGCATATGGAACAGACGATACCATGACAGTACCTGCACCCGGGGGGATAGGGAGCGATGACCGCACCGAGAACGCTCGCCGAGAAGGTCTGGGAACAGCACGTCGTCCACCGCGCCGAGGGCGAACCCGACCTCCTCTACGTCGACCTACACCTGGTCCACGAGGTGACGAGCCCGCAAGCCTTCGACGGCCTCCGTCTGCACGGCCGGCGTGTCCGCCGTCCCGACCTCACCGTTGCCACCATGGACCACAACGTCCCCACGACGACGGGTCCCATCACGGATGCGGTGAGCGCCCGGCAGATGCAGGCTCTGCAGGCCAACGCCGATGAGTTCGGCATCACGCTCTACCCGTGGGGCGGCGCCGGCCAAGGGATCGTGCACGTGATCGGGCCCGAGATGGGCTACACGCAACCAGGCCTGACCATCGTGTGTGGCGACTCGCACACCTCCACGCACGGCGCGTTCGGGGCGCTCGCGTTCGGGATCGGGACCTCCGAGGTCGAGCACGTCCTCGCCACCCAGACGCTCCCGCAATCCAAGCCGAAGTGGATGGCGATCACGGTCGACGGCGATCTGCCGGCCGATTGCAGCGCGAAAGACATCATCCTCGCGATCATCAACCGGATCGGGACCGGCGGCGGCGTGGGTCACGTCATCGAGTACCGGGGCGCGGCCATCCGCGCCCTCTCGATGGAGGGGCGGATGACGATCTGCAACATGTCGATCGAGGCAGGGGCGCGCGCGGGCGTCGTCGCACCGGACGACACGACCTTCGACTACGTGGCCGGCAAAGCCTTCGCACCGAAGGCATGGGACGACGCGCTCGCACAGTGGCGCACCCTGCCCACCGACGAGGGCGCTGCCTTCGACGCCGAGGTCACGCTGGATGCCTCCTCGTTGCAGCCCTACGTGTCCTGGGGCACGAACCCCGCGCAGTCCACGACCATCGACGGCGTCGTCCCCGATCCGGCCTCGCTCGATCCATCACGGCAGGAGGCGGCTCAGCGTGCGCTCGCGTACATGGACCTTCGCCCCGGGACGGCCATCCGTGACATCGCCCCGGACACCGTGTTCATCGGTTCGTGCACGAACTCGAGGATCGAAGATCTGCGCGTCGCCGCCGACGTGGTCAGGGGACGCAAGGTGAAAGACGGCCTGCGGGCGCTCGTCGTGCCCGGGAGCGTCGCGGTCAAGATCCAGGCCGAGAGCGAAGGCCTCGACCATGTCTTCACCGCGGCCGGGTTCGACTGGCGCGGCGCCGGATGCTCGATGTGCCTGGGGATGAACCCGGACATCCTGCAGCCGGGCGAGCGGAGCGCCTCGACCAGCAACCGCAACTTCGAAGGTCGCCAGGGCAAAGGCGGTCGCACGCACCTGGTGAGCCCCAGGGTGGCCGCCGCCACTGCGATCGCCGGCCGCTTCAGCACCCCGGAGGACCTGTAGCCATGGAGCCCGTCACGCGCATCGCCGGCACCGCGGTCCCGCTGGATCGCTCCGACGTCGACACCGACCAGATCATCCCCGCGCAGTACCTGAAGCGGGTCGAGCGGACCGGGTTCGGACCCTTCCTGTTCGACGAATGGCGCAAGGATCCGTCGTTCGTGTTGAACGATCCGCGCTACACGGGCGCCAGCATCCTGCTGGCCGGCGCGAACTTCGGTTGCGGGTCCAGCCGCGAGCACGCCCCGTGGGCCATCGAGGACGCCGGGTTCCGCGCCGTCATCGCGCCGTCGTTCGCCGACATCTTCCGCACGAACTGCCTGAAGATCGGACTGCTGCCGGTGGAGCTTCCCGCCGAATCGGTGTCCGCGCTGATGCGCGCAGCCGAAGACGACCCGGCGACCGAGATCGTCGTGGATCTGCTGGAGCGCAGCGTGCGCGCCCCCGGCCTGGACGAAACGTTCGCGATCGACGACTTCACGCGCTGGCGTCTGCTGGAGGGCCTCGACGACATCGGGCTGACGCTGAGGAACACCGACGCCATCGACGCCTTCGAGGCAGCGCGTCCCGCATGGCTCAGGTGAGCACGTCGGTCAGGAACTCGCGCACGAGCGCGTCCATCGCGTGGGGGTCCTGGTTCCAACACTCGATGTGATCGGCGCCGGGGCACTCGTGCAGGGTCACCGTGTCGGGGTAGCGCTCGGCCGCATCACGTGAGGTCGCGATCGGGACCGTGAGGTCCGCATCGCCATGCACGATCAGGGTCGGCGCCGAGCCAAGGCCCTTCGGGTCGCTCAGGTAGTCCAGGGCCGACCACTCGACGTCGTAGCGAAGAGCGGCGATGAGCTTCGCCGTCCAGGTGAGCGTCGCCGGCACCGTGACCGGTCCCACCAGCGGCTCGCGCGCCGCGTTGTCATCGACCGTGCGCGAGAAGTCCAGCATCGGCGCGTCCAGCACCACGGCCCGCACGGCCCGCGCCCGCTCCGACCGCAGGAGGAACGACTCGATGACCCCGCCGCCCATCGAGTCCCCCAGGAGCACCACACCGTCTGACCCTGCCCCCACCGCGTAGGCGACCGCAGCCTCGAGGTCTTCCCACTCGGTCTCGCCGTAGCCGAGGAGCCCGCTCGGGTCCTCGGGCGCACCGGCGTCGTTGCGATAGGTGATCGTGAGCGTCGGGTACCCCGCGTCGTGCAGCGCCGGGAGCCACCGGACGTTGTCGAGGCGCGACATCGAGTTCCCATGGACCACCACCACCCACGTCGGTCCGCCGGCGTTTACGAACCACGCGGGGTAGGCGCCGAGAGGACCATCGAGCACCACGTCTTCGGCGTCCACACCGGCTTCCTGCGGCGATGCGAACACGCGGGGCTCGATCTGGACGCCTGTACCCGGGGCCGGCGCGGCTCCGGAGACGACCTCGAAGCTCCGTGCGACGTCGGCCCCTTGTACCCGCAGCACCTCCCCCACGGTCCCGTGTCCACCCTCCCATCGCAGACCGAACAGAGCGCCGGACCCGAGCGCCGCTGGCGGTGACTGCTCGTCGTCGGCGCGCAGCACGATCGTGGAGTCGGTGATGGCCTTCACCGTGATGTCGGGCTCGAGGTCGAGGGTGCGTCGGAGCGCCTCACCGGAGAGCGCGCGTTCGTGGATCACGCCACTGAAGTAGAAGCCACCCCCGACGTGGAACACGACGATGAGGACCACGACGAGCCGCAGGAACCTGCGCAGCCGGCGTCGCGGCCGCCGTGTCGTGCTCATCCTTCACCCCCGAGCCCCGCCCGTTCGAGCGCGTCCCGCCGGGTCGTCTCGGTGAGAGCCAGCAGGTCGTCGGAGTGCCGGACCGCGACGGGTTCGGGACGCGAGAGACGACGGGCCTTCGAGGGCAGTTCCTCCAGGTCGGAGGTGAAGAGCCCTCGCATCTCGGGGATGGTCGGGTCTTCGGCCACGCGCCGTCCTTCGCGCATGACCGTGTGCAGCAGCGGTTCCCACCCGGCGGGCCCGGCCTCGCCGGCGACCGCGAGGAGGTCGCCCTCCTCACCGGGCCCGCGCCATACCTGCTTGGGTCCCGGAGGGCTCGCCTTGGCTGCCGAGAGCTTCATCGCAGGACGCCCGTCGTACTCGACCAGCTTGTACACCGTGTCGAGGTAGGGCCGATCCGCCGAGACGCCCATCTGCGTCCCGATCCCGAAGGCATCGACCGGCGCGCCGGCGTGGAGCAACTCGGCGACCTCGTGTTCGTCGAGGCCGCCGCTCGCGAAGATCTTCGCCCGTTGCAGACCTGCCTCGTCCAGGAGCGAGCGCGCCTCCCGCGCCAGATGGTCGAGGTCCCCGCTGTCCAGCCGAACCCCGATCTCACCGGTGAGACCGAGCGCCTCGATCGTCTCGATCGCGTTGCGGACACCGTTGGCGGTGTCGTAGGTGTCGACCAAGAACGTGGTGCGGTCCGGATGGTCCTCGGCGAACGCTCGGAAGGCCTCTTCCTCGGTCGGGAACGCCTCGATGAACGCGTGCGCCATGGTTCCGGCCACGGGCAGATCCAACCGCCGGGCGGCCTCCACGTTCGAGGTCGCCGCGAACCCTACGATGGCGCTCGCACGGGCCACCGCGACCGCTGCTTCGAGCCCGTGCGTGCGCCGGAACGAGAAGTCGACCAGCCCGCGTCCCTCGGCCGCCAGCACGTACCGCGCGGCCTTCGAGGCGAGGGTGGTGTGCAGCGTGACCTGGTTGAGCAGGTAGGTCTCCACGAGTTGGGCGACCGCGATGGGTGCGGTCACCTCCAGGATGGGCTCCTCGCCGTGGACGATCCGTCCTTCCGGCACCGCGCGCACCTCGCCGTCGAACCGCACGAGCGCGAAGTCCTCGAGCGCGCGATCGTCGAACCCGATCGCGCCGAGGTAGCCGAGTTCCTCGGACTCGAACCCGAAGGACTCCAGGAAGTCCAGGCAGTGGCCGAGGCCCGAGGCCACGGCGAACCCACGCTCAGCGGGCAGGGACCTGACGTAGAGGCTGAAGGTGGCCGGCGCGGTCATGCCGCGCCGCAGGTAGGACGCCGCCATGTTGAGTTCGTAGAGATCGGTGAGCAGCGCCCCGGGCATCGCGTGCGTAGGCTACCTGCCGTGCCCGAACCCGTGACCCGCGAACGCTTCGAGGAACTGGCGGCCGAGGCCATCGACGGTCTCCCCGCCTGGGTCCTCGACACGATGTCGAACGTCGAGGTCCTCATCGAGGATCTCCCGCCGCCGGATCAGCGGAACCTCCTGGGCCTGTATCACGGGATCCCGCTCTCGCAGCGCGGTCATTGGTACGGCAACGTCTTGCCCGACACGATCACGCTCTACCGAGCCACGATCATGGCGGTCGCCGGACACGATGAGGATCGCGTCCGCGCACAGGTGGCCCGCACCGTGGCTCACGAGGTCGCGCACCACTTCGGGATCAGCGATGACCGGCTGCGGGAACTCGATGCCTACTGAGGACGAGCGCTGGATGCGACGGGCGCTGGACATGGCCCAGGCGTCCCGGGAGCACGGTGACGTGCCCATCGGGGCCGTCGTCGTGGGTGCCGACGGTATGGAGCGCGCCGCGGCGGGCAACGAGCGCGAACGGCGGAACGACCCGACCGCGCACGCCGAGGTGCTCGCCGTACGTTCGGCCGCGGAGCGCGCGGGCTCGTGGCGGCTCGAGGGGTGCACGCTCTACGTGACGCTGGAGCCGTGCGCGATGTGCGCGGGCGCGCTCGTGTTGGCGCGCGTCGACCGCGTGGTGTTCGGGGCACCGGACCCCAAGGCCGGGTTCGCCGGATCGCTCGGGAACCTGCTCGCCGACGACCGGCTGAACCACCGGCCCGAGCTCATCGGCGGGGTGCTGGCCGCGGCGGGCAGCGAGGTGCTCCGGAACTTCTTCCGCGAGCGCCGCTAGCGGGACATCCTGGCCACAGCCGCCGCCGTGATCGTCGCTGCGACGGCCGGCATGTCGTGCTTCATCGTCTCGAAACCTCGCGGGGTCATGACGGCGAGGCGACACGGCGTGGATGCGATCACGGTCGCCGTGCGGCGGTCGTTCTGCAAGATGGCGATCTCGCCGAAGAAGTCGCCGGCGCGGAGCGTCGCGACCACCTCGGCATCCCGGCGGACCTCGGCCTCGCCCTCCAACATCACGAAGAACTCGTGAGGCAGGGCGCCCTGGTCGAGCAGATGCCTGCCCGCGGCCACGTCGACCTCATCCGCGAGCCGCGCGACCTCGGCCAGTTCGCGCTTGGAGAGCCCCGAGAAGAGTTCGATCCCCACCAGGTGGGCCACGTCCATGGCCGGATCATAGGACGCGAGGGCCGAGCCCGCTCGTTCGCTAGACTCGGCGACGGAGGCGTGCCGGAGCGGCCGATCGGGACCGACTCGACAGCGGTTAGGGGGGCAACTCTCTCGCGTGTTCAAATCACGCCGCCTCCGCGTCGGCGAAGGGGCGGGCCTGAGGGCCCGCCCTTTGGCGTTCCGTAGACTCCTGCGCGGAGGCCTGCCCGAGCGGCCGAAGGGACACGCCTGGAAAGCGTGTAGGGGGGCAACTCTCTCGAGGGTTCGAATCCCTCGGCCTCCGCTTGCAGCGAGGGCGGCGCGATGGTCATAGGTCGATCGCCCAGCCGGTGAAGGACTCGACGACGCGCATGCCGATGCGTTCGTACAGCGTGAGCGCACCCGTGCGTGAGTCGGTCGACACGCTCGTGTGGTCGTAGCCACGCTCGAACGACCGTCGGAACGCGACGTGCAGCATCCCCCGCGCGATCCCCCGGTGCCGATGGTCGGCGCGAACCGCGAACTTGTCGATCCAGATCTCGTCGCCGGCATCGATCAGGAAGGCGCCTCCCACGATCTGGCCGTCGTGCACGGCGAGCACCAGGTCCTCGGGGGCGAAGCCCTCGCGCTCTATGGTCATCGCCCTCCAGGTGGCGAGCGTGCTCGGCAGCCGGCCCTCGAACTCCGAGAACGCGTCCTCGAACATCTGCAACGTTTCGTCTTCGTCACCGGGTCGGAAGGAGCGGACCGCCACGCCCTCGGGGAACGCGGGCTCGGGCGGCGCCGACGGATGATCCATCTGCAGGACCCACGAGGTGCGCTTCGGGGCGTAGCCGGCGGTGCGGAACATGGCCCCGACATCGGTCAGGCGATCGTCGATGCCCTGGCTGACGTAGTCGGTGCCGATCGCGCGGCCGCGCGCCTCCAGCCAGGTGCGGAGCCACGTCCCGATCCCTCGCCCACGTGCGTCGGGGTGCACGTCGGCCGACCCGTAGCGCCGGTGCACGAGCAACGCCCACCCCACGGGTCGCCCGTCCTCGAAGACGCCCACCCAGTCGCGCTCCCTGTCGAAGCCGTCGGTGCTCGAGTCGGAGAGAAGGTCGGCGCGGTCCCACATCGGCCGGCCGGAGTCGTGGATCTCACACACGTTGATCATGGCGATGACGTCGTCGACGTCGCCCTGCGCGAGTGGGCGCGCGATCAGACCGTCGGGGAGCGGGGCATCCATCCCGGGCAGCGTAGCGACGCCACCGGCCCCGGCGGAGGCGCTCCATCGGTGAGGTCGCGCCACACGTCGTCGAAGTCCGTCCAGGGGCGGTACGGGACGCCGTCGCGCTCGCAGTGATGCACCAGGACATCCTTCGCGTAGACCAGGTCCGCGTAGACGGCGGCGTACTTATCGCTCGATCCCTCTCCGACGAACGCCACCGGTCCCGGCGCCTCCAGCACGGCGCGCATCTTGCACGTACCGCATCCGATGCAGTCCGGATGACCGTTCGGGAACGCGATCTCGCCCCCATCGACCCACGTGTTCGTCACGATCGCCACGCCCTCGACACCCGCCGCTCGCAGGAGGGGCTCGATGTAGAGGCCGAACCCGTCGGAGACGAGCGTGACCGGGACCCCAGCGTCCTGACATCGCCGAACGAACGGCGCGAAGGTGAGGTCCATCGGGCAGTGTTCGACCGCGAACGCCACGATCTCCGCGGTCGGCCGCCGCATCATCGCCGCCTGGATCGTCAGGCTCTCGGGCGCGCCCATCTCGCCGCGTTCCCACACCTCGTCCAGCTCTCGCCACCCAGCCTCGCCGAAGGCCTCCAAGATGTGCTCGGCCGCGTCATGGGCGCACGCTGTCCCGTCGAAGTCGACCAGGATCGATCTCACGCGGAGCACGCGCGGGAGGCTACCCGCCGATGCGCGTGTGGGACCCTGCATCGCGATGGACCCCGCGGGAAGGATGGCTGCGTTCCTCCCGGCGGCTTGGCGACGTCGGGCGCTCTCACTCGGTGGCACGGTGCACGAGGCCGACGGGCTGGTCGTGACGCTCACCGGGGTCGCGTTCGCGCCCTTCAACGCGACCATGGTGCTGCGGCTTCCGGTCGATCCCGACGCGGCGCTCGCGGCGGCGCGCGAGATCCACGGTCGCACGGGGCTCGCCTTCGGATTGGACCTCGATCCAGTGTTGCACGCGCCGGTGCGTGATGCGGCCGATCGGGCCGGGCTGTCGGTCGTCGAATCCCGCCCGGGGATGGTGGCGGCGACGGCCGGCGTCCTCATGCCGGCGATGCCTCCGGGCGTCGCGATCGAGTGGGTGACCGATCGAGCCGGCCTCGACGAGGTCGCCGACGTGGATCACGCGTCCTTCGGCGGCGACCGGTCGCTGATCCGCGCGTTCGTCGGTGACGGCACCTTGTCCGATCCCGCCCAGCGCGCCTACGTGGCGACCCTCGACGGCCGCCCGGTCGCGTGCGCCGAGACGACATGCCTCGATGGGACGCTCGGGGTCTTCGGGGTGGCTACGGTCCCGGAGGCGCGGCGGCGAGGGATCGGAGCCGCGATCACGGCGTTCGCGGTCCGCGACCGCGCAGGCGAGGCGGAGCTCGCGGTCCTCGACGCGTCGGATATCGGCTTCGGGGTCTACGAGCGTCTCGGATTCCGCACGGTGTCGACGTGGGAGGTGTGGGGGACGCCCTCGGCCTGAGATGCGCGGAGGGCGGCCCTGGGAAGCGGGCCGCCTCGCGGCTCGGGGAAGGGGGAAGTCGGTGCGCTACGCGGCGCCGTCCACGATCGTGCGGCCGGCGAGCGGTTGATCGAGTGTGATGATCGCGCGCTTGAAGACCCCGATCTCGATGCACGCCACCTGGCCGTCGGTGAGGTCGCTGCCCTCGAACAGGGTGATGGTCACCGCGTTGGGGGTCTCGTTCACCGAGATGTGGTCCAGGACGTAGCAGGGCTCGATGCCGGACACGAAGTCGATGGTGACCGTGCGATCGTCATCACCGACGCTCGCCGAGTCGAACGGGCGCGCAGCAACGTTCGCCATGCCGGGGGTGGGCTCGGTGATCGTCGGCTCGATGGGACCGGGCGGGTCCTCGGAGTCACACGGTGTGTACGAGACGGTCGCGTCGGGACCGTCGCCCTCGACGACCTCGACCCCGCACGGAACGTCGTGCACGCGGCTACCGTCATCGGGCTCGAGGGTGATGGGCCCGCTGCCGATGCTGCCACCGCTGCCCGATCCAGGCTCGGTCTGACCGCCGTCATCGACGATCATGTCGTTGCAGTCGGGCACGCCTTCGACGCACATCGCCATCCCGCCCCCGTCGATCGGGGTGCCGGGGGTGTCGTTGCAGTCGACGGTCCCGACTTCGCAGGCACCTGCGGCGCCTCCGCCCCCGTCTTCGGCCGGCATCGGCAGCGGGGTGGTGCCTGAGGCGCCGGCCGCGATGGCGGAGATCGCGAGCACGGTGATCGCCGAAAGCGTGGCGACGGTGGTTCGGAGCGTGGTCCTCATCGGGAAGGTCCTCCTTGCGGGTCGGGACGGCCGTGGGGTGCTTCCGTTCTTGGGGGAGGACGCCCCTACGTGACGATCGGGTTCCCGGATCGGTTCAGAGATCTCGACGCTGGATCACGAGGTCGTCGCCGTCGGGGTCGGTTCCCCGCGCGATATCGGCGAACCCGAGGCGCCGGTAGAAGGGGGCGACCGGGGGTGCGGCCTCGAGCACGACGGGGCCGCCACCCCGCTCCTCGATCCTTTGCAGCGCATACGTCATCACCCGCGTTCCGAGTCCGCGCCGCTCGAGGCCGGGCTCGACGCCGACCGGTCCGAACCACCAGTGCGGAGCGTCCGGATGCAGTGGCGCGAGCCACCGCCGGTACGCCAGCATCCCCGCCTGTTCTTCGTTCACAGCTTCAGGGGCATCCGCCGAGCCGTCGCACGCGCACCGGCTCGGGACCGTGGCTCGCGCGAACGCGACCGGGTACCCGTCGGCGTAGGCGGCGACGACGAGGTGGTCCTCGGAGGGCACGTCGGGATAGGCGTAGATCCGGTACGCCGCGAGGAGCCGCTCGATCGGATCGTCGCCCACGGAGGAGAACAGGTGCACGAGCGAGCGTGCCGACACCGCGGATGCGTGAGCGAGGCCTTCAGGGGTGACCTCGCGGACCTCGACGACGGTCACGGGCCGGCGACTGCCCGCGCTCGCGCGAGGTAGGAGGGGGTGCGCAGACGCTCGAACGTTGCGGCCGCGCTCGCAGCTCGCGACGCTGCACCCCCCGCTTCGGCCATCTCGAGGTCGGTCACGGCCGCGTCCCAGATGCACCCCAGCGCGCTCCACGCGGCGCTTGCCGTGGTGAGACGTTCGAGTCCGCGCTCGACGTCACCGGCCGCGAGCGCGGTCCGGCCCTCGAGGCGTGCGATCTCCGCTTCGAGCGCCGGCCACGTCGAGGAGGCTGCGCATGTGCGCATCTCATCCAGCAGCGCCGGGACCTCGTCCCACGCCCGCGCCGCCGCGGCTGCCCGCGCCCGCGCCTCGAGCGCATCGCCGACCAAGGTTCGCCAGGCATCCGGCAGCATGCGCGCGCGCGCCTCGCCGACCTCGCCGCGAGCCAGGTGCATCTTGAGCATGTCGGGGTAGAGCTGCACGCCCCGCTCGGACGGCATCCGCATCACGATGTGGGCGAGCATGTCGCTCTCGACGCGCTCGCCGCGCCGGGCGTGGATCGCCGCGACCTTCGCGTATGCCGCAGCGCAGAAGTACGGTGGGGCGTCGCGACGGTCGCCCAGGAATCCGCGGATCACGTCGAGTTCGGCCACGGCCTCGTCCCAGCGACCGAGCGCTTCCAGTGCGCGCACCTTCCAGCCGCGTCCGTGGATCTCCACGTTGGGTCCCCGGCCGCCGATGCGCGCGATGCCCTCGTCTGCCAGCGCGAGCGCCTCCTCGTACCGACCGGTCACCGTGCGCATCCACGCCCCCATGGCATAGAAGTCGCCGATCTCGGTGACCGAGGTCACCTGGGGCATGATCTTTCGTCGCCGGAGCCACGAGCGCTCGGCGCGGTCGTAAAGCCCCCGGGACAGGTAGGGGCCGTTGGCCTGATCGAGCACCGCGGACGCGAGGTTCGGCAGACCGAGCCTGATCGCCGCCTCGGCGGCCTCCATACCCGCCGTCTCGCCCATCTCGAGCTCCTCCATCGATGCGTCGTCGCGCGGGAAGGCGAACAACCAGCTGGCGCGGAGCCCGAGCAACCGGATCCGCTCCTCGCTGTCACCGGGCGGGAGCGCGGAGAAGCCCCGCTCCAGCAACGCCCGCACCTCCTCCTCCGGTGGCGTTCCGCCTCGCATCGATCCGGGCCACCGCTGGGCGATCTCGCACGCGCGAGCGCAGAGGCGAGCTACTCGGAGCTCATCGAACGGTTCGACCCGTTCGCACGCGTCGGCAGCCTCGTTGAAGTACCGCCAGGCCAGGTCGCCGACGGTCTGATCGAGCATCACCTTCGCGAGCGCTTCCAGCGCGTCGGTGCGCTCCGCATCGTCAGCGGCCAGATCGAGCGCTGACTGCGCCAGCCGTTCGGATTTGGCGAAGACCAAGCGCTTGCGCGCCGCGCGCGATGCCTCGAGCGTCCAGCGGAGCGCGCTCTTGCGCAGCTCCTCGTCAGGCGGATCGCCGATCTCGCGGGCGGTCTGCACCGCGGTCGCTCCGTGGTAGGCGAGCGATTCGCTGAACTCCGATGCCCGGTCGCCGGCGGTCGCTTCGAGCCACCCCGCCACCGTGCGGTGGGCGGTGACGCGCTCGCGTCGGGGGAGCGACTCGTAGGCCACGTCGCGCGTGAGGATGTGCTTGAAGAGGTACTCACGCTCGCCGGCGAGTGTGGATCCTGCACGCGACGACACCAGTTCGCGGTCCTCGAGGCGCCGCATGGCGTCGGCGACGTCGGTGCGTGCCACGGCCCCCAGGGCAGCGACAGGCCCCGTCCAGAAGACACGGCCGACCACGGCCGCCGCCTGCAACAGACGCTTGTCTCCCGGGTCGAGGAGGTCGATCCGAGAGGCGAGGACCGCCTGCACGGTGTCGGGGATCTCGACATCGGCGATCGTGGCCGTCGCACGCCAGCGATCGCTCTCCCGCACGAGCGAGCCGTCGTCGATCAGGCGGCGGATGATCTCCTCGAGGAAGAAGGGGTTCCCCTCGGCCCGCTCGACCATCGTCGTGTGCACGGACGGCGGCAGATCGTCCACGGTCAGCAGCAGCCCGATCAGGTGCTGGGCCTCGTCGACGGACAGGGGGTCGAGCGCGATCGCCGACATCGACCGACGGCCCCCTCCCCAGGTGGGCCGGCGGGATGTGAGGTCCGGCCGCGACGGACAGAGGAACACAGCCGGGCCTTCCACGCGGTCGGCCAGGGTCTCCAGGAGATCCAGCAGGACCGGGTCGGCCCAGTGGATGTCCTCGACGACGACGACCGTCGGCGCGCCGCCTGCGAGGGCGGTGAAGAACGACCGCCACGCCGCCTCCACCTCGTCACGGACCTGTTCGGGATCCATCGCCTCCAGCGGCGAGTCGGGATCCGGGAGGCCGATCGTGTAGGCCAACGCCGAGGTCGCGAGCGTTGGATCGGCGGTGACCTCGGTGGTGAGGAGATCGTGGCCCAGCTTGCGGATCTTCTCGATCGCGAGGTCCGGGGCGTCGGTATCCAAGATCCCGGCGTGGCCCTTGAGGATCTCGGCGAGCGGCCAGTACGCGATGCCGTCGCCGTAGGGGAGACACCGGCCCCGCAGCACCAGGGGCACCGGTGTCTGCGACTCGGCCCAGGCGAGGAACTCCCGCGTGAGACGGCTCTTGCCCACACCCGCGTCGCCGTAGACGGTGACGAGGCTCGGCCGCCGCTCGGCGACCGCGCGCGCGTACACGCTACGGAGCAGGTCCATCTCCGAGTCACGGCCGACCATCGGGGCGCGCAGGCCGGGCACGCCGCGCTCGGCCTCCAGGACATCCTCGCCCGCGAGGCGGTACGCGCGAACCGGCTCGGCTTTGCCCTTCAGATCCAGGTTCCCGAGGTCGATCAGCCGGGCGCGGGGGACGGAACGGGCGGTGCGCTCGCCCAGCACGACGGTCCCCGGCTCGGCGGCCGCTTGCAGCCTAGCGGCGGCGTTCACGACGTCGCCGGTGACCATCGGCTCGCCCGGTTGCGGGTTGACGGTCGCGAGGACGTCGCCCGTGTTCACGCCGATCCGGATCTGGAGGCGGACGTCGTGGCGGGCGCTGAGCTCATCGTTCACCGACCCGAGCCGGGTGAGCATGCGCGCCGCGGCTCGGAGGGCCCGCGCCGGGTCATCCTCGTGGGCGACCGGGACGCCGAACGCCGCCATCACCGCGTCGCCGATGAACTTCTCGACGGTGCCGCCCTCGGCCTCGATCTCCTCGCGCATCGCTGCGAAGAACGTCTCGAGGACCTCGCGGAGACGTTCGGGGTCGAGGCGTTCGCCGAGCGTCGTGGATCCAGTCACGTCGGCGAACAGGACCGTGACGAGCTTGCGCTCGCCGGTGGGTGTGCCGGCGCGCGCCGCTGCGGTCGGGGTCCCACAGTCGGGACAGAACGCGGCGCCGTCGGGGAGATCGGCACCGCAGGATGTGCATGCGGGGCTCAGCGAGGCTCCGCACGACGCGCAGAACCTCCCCCCGTCGGGGTGTGCGGCGCCGCAGTTCGGGCACGTCCCCATGATCAGGCGAGCCTAGCCGGGAGTCGTGGATCCCGGCTCGCGAATCGTGACGATCGGCCGTCTTCGATGGCCACGACCAGGACCCGGTCGGTCGCCTCATCGTACCGGTACGCGATGACCATCCAGCGCCACGGGCCGAGCACGAACCGCAGACCCGTCCACACGCCGGTCAGCGACGATCCGAGCTCGGGGAATCGCTCGAGCGGTTCGATCGAGCTCTTGACCCTGGCCCGGGTGTCGGAGGGCAGGGTGTGCGTCACGATCAGGCGATCGAGGCTCGCGACGGCCGTGATCGTCAGCTCGATCTGCGCCACGCCTCAGAGCGCCTCGAGCGGGACGGTGCGACCCGCCTCGGCGTCGCGGAGGCTGCGTCGCAACCGAGCATGTGCGCCCGGGATGCCGTCGAGCACCTGCACGATGTCCCGGGCATCGATGTCGGCTTCGTCGATCGCCCGCGAGAGGAGCGACCGCGCGAGCGTGCCCTCCTGCACGTGGGCACGCTCGGCGAGCCGGGCCAGCTTCGCGGAGTACTCGTCATCGAGGGAGACGTTCAGCCGGTTCGCGGTCGCCATCGGCACACAGTAGCACGAGATAACACGGAACGTGTATCTTTGAGCCTGGGCTCTCCACGCCTCTCTCCCAGGGGTGTAGCGTGCCGGCCGTGTCTCGCCGGGGCCTGCTGATCGCGGTGCTCGTGGCCGCGCTCGTCGCGCTCGCCACGATGTCGCGGCTCGAGGAGGTCCACCGGTCCGGGTTCGAGTGGACACCTGGACTCATCACGGTGATCGTGGTGATCCTCGCGATCACGGGGCGTCCCCTCGCTTGGGGGATCTCGTTCGGACTGGGTGCCGTCGGCGCGTGCATCCAGACGGTGTACGCGCTCGGCGACCTTGGGGAGCCTGCGCGCCTGGCCGTCGCGGCCGTCGCGGCGATCGTGGTGCTCGCGCTGTGGGGCCTCAAGCCCGCGGAAGCGGCGTCGCCACGCAACCAGGGGTGATCGGCTCGAGAGCCCGTGTCGGGCGACCCCCGTATACTCGGCTCGGCCGTGCTAGGCGGGGAGCTAGCGGTGCCCTGTACCCGAGATCCGCTCATGCGGGGCTGAATCCCCGCCTGAGGCCCGCGAGGTCCGAGGCAGCACTCGGTGCGGGGCGTTGAAGGTCGGGTCCTACGCGACGTCGGACCGCGAACCGGGTCAGGGCGGGAACGCAGCAGCCCTTAGCGGTTCCCGGCGGGTGCCGTAGGTTCGCCTGGCCGGAGCCTGCCGCGCTTGGGAGCGCTCGAGTCTCACGTGGTCGAAGGCGGGTGCACGGCCACTATCGTTCGTCGAAGGGCACGGTGTGACCGAAGATCAGCACCAAGCGTTGTACCGGCGGTACCGGCCGCAGACCCCGGCCGAGCTGCTGGGGCAGGACCACGTCGTGCGCGGCCTCACGGGGTCGATCCGCGAGGGCAGGCTCCATCACGCGTTCCTGTTCTGCGGTCCTCGCGGCACCGGCAAGACGTCCACCGCGCGGATCTTGGCCAAGATGGTCAACTGCGAGCAGGCGCCCACCGCCGAGCCCTGCGATAAGTGCGACCAGTGCATCGCCATCCGCGAAGGGTCCCACGTCGACGTCGTCGAGATCGACGCGGCATCCCACGGCGGTGTCGATGATGCGCGCGAACTCCGCGAGAAGGCGCCCACCGCCGCGATGGCGGGCCGCGAGAAGGTCTACATCATCGACGAGGCGCAGCGCCTTTCGCGCGAGGCGTTCGACGCGCTCCTGAAGCTGTTCGAGGAGCCACCACCCAGCGTGCGGTTCGTGCTCGCCACCACCGAGCCGCACAAGATGCCTGCCACCATCGTCGGGCGGTGCCAGCGCTTCGACTTCCGGCGCTTGACGCTGGAAGACCTTGCCGCGCACCTGGTGAAGGTGGCCGCCATCGAGGGTGTCGCGCTGGATACCGCTGCGGCCCACGCCATGGCACGGCGGTCCGAGGGGTCCGCGCGCGATGCGCTCTCCCTGTTGGACCAAGCCACGGTCCTGGGCGGCGCCACGGTGAACGAGGAGACGATCCGTGCGCTGCTGGGCGCGCCCAAGGCGGAGGTCCAGCACGAGCTGGCCGACGTCGTGGCGGTCGGTGACGTCCGTGGCGCGTTCGAGGTGGTCGCGCGTCTGGTCCACGGGGGCCAGGACCTGCGTAACGTGACCGGCGAGGCGCTCGCGCATTTCCGTGACCTGCTCGTCATCCAGTCCGCGCCCGGGCAGGAGGACCTGCTCGACATCCCCTCAGACGGGTACGAAGCGTTCCGCATGCAGGCGGAGAAGTTCACCCCCGGCGAACTCGCCCGGGTCATCGGTCTGCTGCTGGCCGCGCAGAACGACATGCGGTGGACCACGTCGCCGCGGCTCACCCTGGAACTCGCGCTCGTGCGGGCCTGCGTCCCGGAGACCGATCCCACCCCCGCCGGTGTGGTTTCCCGCCTCGAACGTCTGGAGCGCCTCGCGAACGTCACCGCCGCCGACCCCGCAGTGCCGACGCCCGATCCGAAGAGCGACGCGCCAGCCAAGGAGCGGAGCGAAGCCTCGCCGGAACGAAGCGGAGGCGAGCCTTCGCGCAGCTCCAAGCCTGACCCTGCCCCAACCACGCAGCCCGACCAACTCCCCGTCCCCCACGCCGCGAACGCCGGTAGCGTCGATGTCGCCATGCTGCGGCGTTCGTGGCCCGCGCTCATGGACCATCTCGGCCAGTTGCGACAGCCGTTGCTCCGCGCGGCGCTCGACGCTGCGACCGTCTCCTCCTTCGATGGGCAGACGCTCGAACTCGCCCTCCCCCCGGGCAAGCATCGCGTCGCCGTCGCCAAGGTGGCCGAGCGTCAGGAGGGGCTGCAGCAGGCGCTCGAGGACCTGTTCGGGATCCGGCCGAACGTCGTGTGCATCGTGCGCGAGTCGCGCGACCCGGCGGGCGTGCCCGAGGTCCAGATCGTGGAGGAAGAGGACGTCCCCGACGAGGCCGAGGCGCTCCGCAGGGTGCAGGAGATGCTCGGCGCCAAGCCGGTGGAGGGCTAGCCGGTGTACGAGGGGCCTATCCAGGATCTGATCGACGAACTGGCGCGGCTCCCGGGCATCGGGCCGAAGTCGGCGCAACGACTCGCCTTCTGGCTGGTCAAGGAGCAGCAGGAGGACGCGCGCCGATTGGCGCAGGCGATCGTGGCTGCGAAGGACAAGATCGCGTTCTGCCGCGAGTGCGGCAACGTGGCCGAGGGCGACCTCTGCCGGATCTGCCGGGACGAGAGCCGCGACCGCACCGTTATCTGCGTCGTGGAAGAGCCCAAGGACGCCGCGTCCATCGAGAAGAGCGCCCTGCACAAGGGCCGCTACCACGTGCTCGGTGGCGCCATCAGCCCGCTCGACGGGATCGGCCCGGAGGACCTGCGGGTCCAAGAACTGCTCGATCGGGTGGAGCGCGACCACGTCACCGAGTGCATCCTCGCGACCAACCCGAACCTGGAGGGCAACGCCACCGCGATGTACGTGGCCGCGCTCCTCAAGCCCGCCGGCGTCCGTGTCACGCGCCTCGCCAGCGGTCTCCCGGTCGGCGGCGACCTCGAGTACGCCGACGAGGTCACGCTCTCGCAGGCACTCGAGGGCCGGAGGGAGATGTGACCGAGCGGTTCGCCGGGCGGCCCGAGCAGGACCTCGCGTATCCCCGCCAGCAAGCGCGAACCCGTGGATTCACCTGCGGCCAGCCGCGGACCTTCACGGTCTCGCCCGACGGTGAGCGCGTCGTGTTCTTACGGTCGCTGGGTGACGAGGACCCCGTGCTGCGCCTGTGGGTGCTGGACGTGCCGAGCGCGCAGGAGCGGTGTGTCTTCGATCCGCTGGAGATGCCGCACGACGAGGTCGCGCTGACCCCCGCGGAGCGGGCTCGCCGTGAACGCGTCCGCGAGCGGGCAACCGGCGTGGTCGCGTACGCGTGTGACCGCGACGTGCGGTTCGCGGTGTTCGTGGAAGCAGGCCGTTTGATGCTCGTCGATCTCATCGCGGGCGGAGCGCGTCAGCTCGATGCCCCCGGCACGCCCGACGATCCGCGCCTGGCACCCGACGGATCGCAGATCGCCTTCGTGTACGAGGGCGCTCTCTGGATCCGCCCCGTCGGGGATGGGGCCGCGCGCGTCGTCGCCGAGTCCGACGAGGATGACGTGACCTGGGGCCTCGCCGAGTTCGCGGCCGCCGAGGAACTGGACAGGGCGCGCGGCTACTGGTGGTCGCCGGACGGCAGGCGCATCGCCGTCGCGCGCGTGGATGAGCGGCCGGTGCAGATATGGTGGATCACCGACCCCACCGATCCGCAGGCCGAGCCGGTCGCCGTGCGCTACCCGCGTGCGGGTACGGACAACGCCATCGTGACGCTGCACATGGTCGACCTGACGACCCGCGCCCGTACCGACATCGCCTGGAGCGAGGCGGATCGATCCGAGTACCTGTCGCGCGTGGACTGGGACGAGCATGCGCTGACCCTCGAGGTGCTGGCGCGCGATTTCACCGAGAGCCGCGTCCTCGTGGCCGACCCCGTCACCGGGGGTACCACCGTCGTCGCCTCCCAGACATCCGATCGGTGGTTGGATCCGATCGAAGGGCTGCCGGCGCGACTGGACGATGGCCGGTTGGTGACATCCGCAGCGGTCGAGGGCGTGCGCGCCGTCCTGGTGGACGGTGAGCGCGTGAGCCCGCCCGGGTTCCACACGCAGGCCGTGCTGGGAACCAGGGGTGACCTCGTCTTCTGCGTGAGCGCGTACGGCGATCCGATGCAGGAGCACATCTGGACGGTGGGTCCGCACCACGAGGCCGAGCGGCTCACGCGCGATCACGGGGTCCACGTGGCGGTCGTGGGCCCGAAGGGTTCGGCGCGCCGGTCGTGGTTGGAGGATCGCCAGCATGCCTGGTGCGGCTACGACGACGGTGAGCGGTGGCTCGAGATCGAGAACCTGGCGCAACGGCCGCTGGTCACGCCCGCCCCGCGGTTCCTGCGCTTGGGTGAGCGAGGGTTGCCGGCCGTGCTCCACGTGCCGGGCGGCAAGGACCCGGCCGAGCCGCTCCCCGTCCTGGTGTCGTCCTACGGCGGACCGCACGTGAAGGAGGTCATCCGGTGGATGGGGGCGTTCCGCGATGAACAGTTCTTCGCCGACCGGTTGGGTGTGGCGGTGCTCACGATCGACGGCCGAGGGATGCTCGGGCACGACCTCGCGTGGGAGCACGCCGTGTACAGAGACTTCGGGCTCACGTTGGATGACCAGGTCGCGGGGCTGCACGCCGCCGCCGACACGCTGGGGTTCCTGGATCTGGATCGCGTGGCGTTCCGAGGGTGGTCCTTCGGCGGGATGCTGGCCGCGATGGCGGTGCTGCGGCGGCCCGACGTCTTCCATGCGGCGGTCTCGGGCGCGCCGGTGAGCGATCAACGGCTGTACGACACGGCGTACACCGAGCGCTTCCTCGGCCGGCCCCAGGACGAGCCCGAGGCCTATCGTGTGTCCTCGCCCATCTCGTTCGTGGAAGAGGCCGATCCGCAGCGGCCGTTGCTGCTGATCCATGGGCTGGCCGACGACAACGTGTTCGCGGCCAACACGCTGCAGCTCTCGGCCGCGCTGTTCGCGCGTGGGTACCACCACGACCTGGTGCTGCTGCCGAACGCCTCGCACATCGGGGGGTTCGACGATCTGGTGACGGCGCGATACATGGCCGAACTGGACTTCCTCCGGCGCGCGTTGGCGCTGCCCGTCCCGTGAGTGAGCGGCCTGCTGCCCTCGAGGTCGCCGACCGTGCGCTCGTTCTGTACGCGCTGGCTCGCCGTGCGAGCATCGAGGTGGCGTTGCAGGGCGTGGACGAGGAACCCGTGCGGTTCGCCCAGGCGGAGCGAGCGCGCGCCGAGACCGATCGGTGGTTGGAGCGCGGATCCCTCTCGGCGGTGCCGCTGCCGCAGGAGGCCACGCTTTTCGCTGCGGCGTCGGGGACATGGCCAAGCGACGCGGTGGTCGACGGGCTCTGGCGGCGTGAGTCGCTCGCGGTGCTGCTCTGGGCAGGCGGGCATCTGGACCTGCTTCCCGCGTTCGGCGATGAGGCCGATCCCCACGCGCTGGACGAAGCCATCACGCGACACGGGAGCGTGAGCGCGTTCCGCGCGAAGACGTGGCTCCGGCCGGTGGCCGAGCTCGAGTCTGCCTTCCAGGAGGCCGACGCGTGGTTCGCGGCCACCGAGGGGAGCGAGGGTCATGACGCGAAGCTCGCGTCGATCAGCGCCGAGCGCGTTCGCGCGCTCAGCTGGCTGCGGGACCGCGACGCCGCACCAGCATGAACACGAGCAGGCCGATGCCCACCAGGATCCCGAGCGGGACCAGGTAGCCCAGGCCGACGATCACGGTCGCGATCACGCCGAGGAAGCCCTGCACGGCCCGTTCCCATGCCCGCGTGAGGCTGGGGTTCTCGACGTCGGAGCCTTGCTGCTGCGCCGCCGGCTCGGGCTCGCGTTCGGAGAGCGTGACCTGGAGCGTGGAGATGCTGGTCTGCTGGTCGAGGTAGTTCAGCCGTCCCTGCGTCTGCTCGATCCGGAGTTGGACCTTCTCCAGCTCGTCGTAGATGCGCAGCGTGTCGGAGATGGTGGTGGCTCGGTCGTACAGGCCGAAGATGACGTCGCGGCGGCCCTTCGCGATGCGCAGGTGGGCGCGGAGATCCAGATACTCCGCGGTGACGTCCTCGCCCGTCACGGTGGAGTCGCGCACGGCGCCGAGTTGGCTCACCGCGGCGAACGCGCGGTCGAAGTTCACGGCCGGGATGCGCAGGGTGAGCGTGCCCGAGTCCGGACCGTGGGTCTCGGAAGCGAGCAGGACGCCACCGTTCTGATCTGCGATGAGTACGACCTCGTTGAAGGCCGGCTTGAACTCGCCTTCTTCGAGTTTGAGCGAGAGCGTGCCGTCGCGGTCGATCTTCGCGATGTCGGTGGCATAGGCCGCCGGGGCGCCGGCCTCTCCCTCGTCGCCGATCCTTCCTAACGCATCCCATTCGGTCGTGTACGTGAAGTCATCCCGTCCATCGGCGTCGTCTGCGGCCGGCGTCCCCGTGGCTTCGCCGCCGCCGGCGACCGTGGATCCAGCCTCAGGCGCGTCGCCCGCGGGCGCCATATCGCTCTGACCCGAGAGTGAGCCGATCCCCCAGGCCACCACCAGAAGTGCGGCGGCGGCGCCGGACCACCGCATCCACGCGCCCTGAGCAGGGCGCCGCCGCCGCGGACCACGCGGACCGGGCGC
>JBKJXU010000040.1:0-9598 GCA_046716145.1 Actinomycetota bacterium | reverse complement strand
CGGGACCGCGTGCGACGCGTGGGCGGCCCCGGGGCCGCCAACGCTGCCGTTCTGCTCCCTCCCGGATCGGACGCGGGTCCTGATCGCGGCCGGGTTCCGAGATGGTCGGTCTCCCGAGGTGCTGGCTGTCGCGGGCGAGATCCCCATAGCCGGCGGCGAACGGTCGACGGATGAGACCCCGACGCCGTGGCCGTCGACAGCGTCTGACGTGAGGGTCCCGATCGTCTTCTTCGGCTCAGGTGTTCGCTCTGGCTCGGTTCCCGACGGGAGCGGGCTCTCGCAGATCGCACCCACGATCGCTGAGGTCATCGGGTTCCGTCCGCGGTTCCCCGATGTGCGTTCGGGGCGAGCTATCCCAGGGATCGCCTCGGGATCGTCACCCAGACTCGTGGTCGAGGTCGCGCTCGAAGGACTGGGCACGGCGGATCTCGAGGCCGAACCCACGGCGTGGCCGACGCTCCGCGGCTTGCTCGACGAAGGGGCCGGTACGACCCTGGGGACGACAGGATCGCTGCCGCTCGATCCCACTGCCGTGCTGACGACGATAGGGACCGGTGGGCTTCCATCCGAGCACGGCATCACCGGAACGCTGCTGCGGAACGAGACCGGTGCGCTCACATCGGCGTGGGGGGCGGGGGGACCGCTGCCTGTGATCTCGACCCTCGCAGAGGATCTCGACGATTCGATGGGAGAGCAGCCCTTGGTTGGCCTCGTCGCCCCGGGACGCGCTGACCGCGGGATCGTCGGCGGTGCTTGGTATCCCGAACACGACCGCGATCTGGTCGCGCGAGCTTCCTCGCCTACGAGGGCCGCTCGCCTCGCGGCGGCGATACTCGAACGAGGCTTCGGTCGGGACGGCGTTCCCGACCTTCTCGCGGTCGTGATGCGTGGCGACGTGGCGGCGATGGACGCGGCTCTTCGGCGTCTCGTCGCCGAAGCCGGGCGCGCCTCCGGCGGCTCGGTCGTCTTCGTGGTCGCCGGCACGGGGTCGTGGGCCGTCGGCGGGTCGGTGGACGGCACCAGCGTCGGTGATCGGGTGGAAGAGATCGCGGGTCCGGTCGTCGAGGCGATCGTGCCGGGAGGGATCTACGTCGACCTGCCGGCACTGCTCTCGGTTGGAGCATCACGAGAGATCGTGCGAGGCGCTCTCGCCGGCGCCCGCGACCCGGAAGGGTCTCCGCTGATCGTGGATGCATTCCAGTCCTACGCCGTGTCGCTCGCGAGGTACTGCTAGATGGCGACGCTCGGCATCTCACCCACTCGCCCCGTGGCGTCGCGCCGGTTCCTCTTGCTGCTGGCCATCGGCCTCGTGGCCGTCGCCATCGCCGCGACCTTCACAGGGCGCGCGACCTCGTGGTTGCAGGCGTTCCTGCTCATCTTCGGTTCCCTCGTCGTGACGGCCGTACCGTTCGTTGCGATCGGCGCGGTGGCCGCCTCCGTGGTCAGCGTGTTCGTCCCAGAGTCGTTGATCGAGCGGATCGATCGCCTTCCTCGAGTGATCCAACTCCCCGCGGCCGGACTGGCGGGCATGGCGCTCCCCATCTGCGAGTGCGGCTCCGTCCCGCTCGCCCGCCGCCTCATGCTCCGGGGTATATCGCCATCCAATGCCGTCACGTTCATGCTCGCTGCTCCGATCGTGAACCCGGTCGTCATCGCTTCCACGTTCGTCGCGTATCGAGGCCGCGGATCCTTGGTAGTCATGGTCGGAGGAAGGTTCGTCCTCGGCCTCCTGGTAGCGATGGTGGTGGGCTGGGTCGTCGGCAGGCGGCCGGTCACCGACGTCCTGCGGATCGAGACCGACACCGCCCCTGAGCCGGTCGTCTTGGGGAGGCCAGAGCCGAGGTGGAGCCGCTTGTTCGTCCACATCGCCGGCGACTTCTCGTTCATGGCGCGCTACCTCTTGCTCGGCGCGGCGATCGCGGCGCTCGTCCAGACGTTCCTACCCCAACAGATCATCGGCGGCCTCGCCTCCGTCCCGATCGTTGACACCTTGGCGATGATGGGGCTGGCCATCGTCCTGTCCCTGTGCTCGGAATCTGACGCGTTCATCGGAGCGTCGTTCGGTCAGATGGGCTTCGGTCCTTCGACGCAACTCGCGTTCCTCGTGTTCGGACCGATGTTCGATCTGAAGCTCGGGGCTATCTACGCGGGAACGTTCAGGAGGCGGGTCTTCGTCGCCATCGTGCTCACCTCCGCGGTGGCGGCTCTCGTGTTCACGACGTGGATCCGGTTGGTGTCGGGATGAGGCCGGCGGTTCGCACCACCTCAGCCCTTCCTCCATCAGCCGCTCCCGAGCGGTCGCGTTGGGACCCGGCGCGCCTCGTCTCTGCGCTCGCATTGGGGTCATGGGCGGCGCTGTTCTGGTTCATGCTCGTGGCTGGCCGGGTCAACCTGTATCTATCGACCCGGACTTCATGGGTCGTTCCCCTGGGGGCGACCATCTTGAGCTTCGCGGCGGCCGGAGCCATCATCTCCGCGCGGCGAACCACTCGCCAGCCCCTTCTGAGGAGGCACGCGCTGCTGGCCGCGGCTCTGATCCTGCCCGTGATCCTCATCTCTTCATCTCCGCCGACCGTGCTCGGTTCCTTCTCTGCGGCGCGAAAGGCTCAATTCGCAGGGCCGGGGCTGTATACGCGGTTCGGTACGTTCCGACCCGATAGCGAGATCACGCTGTTGTTCGCAGCCGCTGCACAATTCGATAGCGATGCTTCCGCGCTCCTGGCACGGAGGGCGGGGAGCGAGGTCCGGTTCACGGGATTCGTGCAGCACTTCCCATCGACCCCGCCGGACGAGTTCCTGCTCACGCGCCTGGTCGCGACGTGCTGCGTCGCTGATACGGTCGTCGTCTCGGTCAGGGTCATCGGTGCCCCCGGCTCCTACGCCACCGACGAATGGGTCACCGTCACGGGGGAGATCTACCCCGTCGGAGGCGAGGTGATCGTGCAGGTCTCCTCGGTCGAGCAGATCCAGGTGCCCGAGGACCCCTACCTCACGCCGTAGCGACCACGACAGGGCCGGCGGCGGTCGCCGTACCTCACCGCGTACGGAGCGCGAGCCGCGGCGGCCCCGAGGGAACGTCACTCGGCGAATCGCACGCGGCCGCGTGCGGCGACGGCGATGCCGTCGCGCATGAGCCCGGCGAGCACTGCGTCGACGCCGGCGGCATCCACGCCTATCAGGGCGGGGAGATCGGCGATCCGCAGCCAGTCGGTTCCACGTAGAGCCGCGACGACACGACCCCGCGCCTGCCTGGTCGATCCCTCGAACGGCGACTGGCGGCGACCGGTCGGTCCGCCGCTGCGGCTGGCTGCGGCGTAGAGACACCAGGACCGCAGCGGGCATCGTTCGCACCGAGGCACCGGACGGCAGGCCTCACGCCCGATGTCCATGAGCGCTTGGTTCCACGCTCCCGGCTGCTCCGGCGGAAGCATCGCCTGGGCAACAGCCTCGGTGAGACCCGATCCGACCTCGTCCGGATCTGCTCCATACACCGAGCGGGCGATGACCCGGCGCACGTTCACGTCCATGGCCGCGACAGGCTCCCCGAACGCGATCGAGGCGACCGCGGCCGCGGTGTACGGGCCGATCCCCGGCAACCCGCGCAAGGTCGCGGCGGCGCGCGGCACCCTCCCCCGGTGGTCTCGCACCACCGCGCGCGCCGCCTCGTGCAACGAGACCGCCCGGCGGTGGTAGCCGAGGCCGGCCCACTGCCGGACCACGTCCGCCCGCGTGGCCGCCGCGAGCGCCACGACCGTGGGGAACCGTGTCAGGAACGCTTCGAACAGCGGCTCGACCCGAGCGACCTGGGTCTGCTGCAACATCACCTCGCTCACCCATATGGCGTAGGGGTCGCGCGTCCGACGCCACGCGAAGGCACGACGACGCGGTCGGTACCACGCGAGAACTGCTTCCCTCGCCGATGCGGGGAGGCTAGGCTCGGCCGACATGGTCGCGCTGCACGAGGTCATGAGCACCGACCTGACGGTCGTCCCGCCCTCGGCCACGGTCGCCGAGGCCGCACAGTTGATGTCCGTGCGTCACGTGGGCTCGGTCTTGGTCGTTCACGAAAAGGTCCTCGCCGGCATCTTCACCGAGCGCGACGTCGTCCGCGCCCTGGCCTCCGACTTCGACGCGGCGCAGCATCAGGTCTCGATGTGGATGACCAAGGATCCCGTGTCGATCGATCCGGAGGCCTCCACCGGCGAGGCGCTCGACCGGATGCTCGCGAGTGGGTTCCGCCACCTACCGGTGTTGGAGGACGGCCGCCTGCGTGGGATCGTGTCGCTTCGGGACCTGGCTCCGCGGTGAGCGGCCACGTTCATCGAACGCCGTCACGGACCTCGAACAACGCCTCCGCGTAACGCACGCCGAAGCCGAGATCGACGTCAGCGGCGTCCATGCCGATGCCCGAGAGCGCCTCCGCCCAGCGGGCCATGGCGCGCCGGTACGGATCATGGCTGAGCGCGAGCGCCTCATCGATAGCGTGTTCGTAGACGGCGGCCGTGGCTCGTGGGGCGAGTTCGTTTTCGGCGAATGCCCGAGCTCGGCCCCGCATCCGATCGCGGAGCGACGGGTCGGTCGCGAGGGTGTCGATCGCGTCGGCGAGTTCGCCAGGGTCGGGCGGGCCCGCCGGGATGTGGTAGACGGCATCTTCGGGCACCTCGAGGTAGGTCCCGACCCCGCTCACGATGGTCGGCACCCCCACGTGCAACGCACGAACGAGCGAACCGCTCGTCTCCCCCCGATGTGGGAACCGCAGGTTCACCAAGATGTCGAAGGCACAGAGCCACGCGAGGAAATCGTCGTCCGATGCGTTGGCGACCACGGTCACCTTGCTGCCCGCATCGGCGTCGCGGATCTCCGCCCGCACATCCCAGTATGGCGTGACCCTGCCGACCAGCACGAGACGAACGTTCGAACGGACCGAGCGCAGGCAGCGCAGGAGCTCGCCGATCCCCTTGCTCTCGTTCAGGTCGCCGGCTACCCCCACGACGATCTCGTCGCTGCGCGCCACCTTGGCGCGCAGCCGGACGCTGCGGGCTTCGGCACGCACGATGTCCGCGTCGCGTTCGACGAGCGGGTGCGGAGCGACGAAGATCGGCGTGAGACAGCCCAGCCGAAGCAGGTGGTCGCGGGCGAACTCCGAGTGCACGATCACGGCGCGCGCGCGCCGGACCACCTGCGCGCACGAGTGGCTCTCGAGCGGATCCCCCGTCGCAGCGAGCCTCGTGGTGGAGGACAGCGCCTCCATCCGGGCGTACTCCGACAGCTTGTTACCGATACGACCGAGACCGCCGAGCAGCCCGTCGAGTCCGAGGTCGTGCACGACCACGACGCCGGGATCCATGACCGACGCTTCGTAGATCTCGCCATGGAACTCGACGTTGTTGCCTATCTGATAGACCCCGATGTCCGCGTTGTGGACGCGGTGGCGCGCCCGCGCGTTCATCGGCCAGAGCCGCTCGACGTCATGCCGGCGTGTGAACCCGGTCTCCTCGAGCCCATCCAGGACCGCGCGCGCATACGTCGCCACGCCCGTGGGGGCCGGGGGGAGCGGGGAGCAGAACCCGATCGTCGCCACCGCTCAAGCCTCGGCGAGCAACCGCCGGACGACCCGGGACCAGTCCGGGATCTGTCCGCGGACGAACGCGCGTCCGGCGACGCCCAGGCGTTCCGCCTCGGAGCGGTCCTTGAACAACTCGTCGAACGCGGCGCCGATCGCTTGGGGCTCGGGCGCGACGATGATGCCCGTCTCGCCGCCGCGCGCGAACTCCAGTGGCCCGCCGGCATCGATCGTCACCACGACCGGCCTCGCCGCCGCCATGCCCTCGATGGTGATGTAGCCGTAGTCCTCGTCGAGTGGACCGAAATAGACCCCGAGGGCCCCGAGATACAGGTCGACCAGCTCGTCGTCGGGAACGCGGGAGCGGAGTTCGACGCGATCGTGGAGCCGGCCCCTGCGGATCTGATCCTCCAGGGCGGCTCGCTGCGGGCCTTCGCCCACCAACACGAGCCGGACGCTCGAGGCCACATGCTTCATCGCGTCGATCGCAAGGTGCTGCCGCTTGAGCTTGTCGAGCCGGCTCGGATACAGGATGTAGTCGCCCCGCATCCCGGCATCGGCCCGCAACAGTCGGTCGGCGAGCGGCGAGCGGTGGTAGAGCACTTCCCCGGTGAGACCCGTGGAGCGTTGGAGACGTCCCAGGACGTTCTCGGAGTTGGTGAAGATCTTCTCCGCCTCGCCCAGCGCCACCAGATCGGCGGCGTGGATCACGTCGCGCACCGCAGCTCCATCGGGCTCGTTGACGAGATCGCTCACCCTGGGCACGTCCCACAGGTCGTACGCGGTGCGGTGCTGGTGGATCAACCAGATCCGTTTGCGGGGGTGGCGGACCATGTACGAGGGGAACTTCTGTGCGATGACCAGATCGATGGGCTCGCCGTTGGTCTCGGTCAGGTCGATGCTGCGCCACATCGCCATCTGGTGGACCAATTCTCCGGGGGGGTACCACTTGAAGGGGATGGAGATGAGCTCGGCGTCGTGACCGGCCTCTCGCAGGGCACCCACCAACGCGCCGGCGTGCGACTCGGCGCCGCCGGTCATGAACGGTGGTTTGGGGTGACACACCGCGATCCGCATCAGGGGAACCTCACCGTCGTAGCTGGGGGACGCCGGGGTGCAGGCGCCCCACCGGTTCGGCCGGAGCCGTAGCCTACATGCTCACCCGGTGGTGTCCTCACGTCCCCGCTCCATCGTCGGGAAGCTGCCGCATCGCCGCATCGCGAGCCGTGTTGAGCTCATCGCGCAGCGAGGCGACCAGAGCCTCCAGACGTGCGATCCGCTCGCGATCGGAGAGCTGCGACGCCCCCGCCGGGGCTCCGGGTGCCTCGGGTGCACGATCATCACCCAACGCCTGGGCCGTCTCGAACCCGAGCTCAGCAAGGTCTGCGGCGATCCTGTCATACCGCCGCGAGATCGGCCGCGTGTACCGCCACACGATCCGCTTGAAGCGAAGGCGCATCCCGCTGCCGATCCGTAGCAACGGCTCGGGGGGGAACATCTCCTCGTACTCCCACCGCAACGCCCCGGCGAGGGAGCGCCAGCGAGCGGCCAGCGGTGAGAGCGGTACACCGTGCAGGCGCGACCCCATCGTGGTCCTGGTCGGAGGCGGCGCCCAGTACAACTCGCGGCGCAGCGCGTTCGCCGCGCTGGGGTCCCGCGTGCCGCCGATGGGTCCGTCCATCCGCATCCTTCCGAAAAGGGTGGATCGAGGCGCCCAAGGCTAGTGAAGAAGGGAGCCCCGGGGAATCCTCAGAACCCGGCCTTCTGTCCCTCCGACTCGATCCCCGCCGCCGCGTCGTGCAGCGCGTCGTACATGGCGCGGAACAGGGCGGCGGCCTCGGCGGCAGGAACGTCTTTCGCCGTGCCGCGAAGGGCCATGGCGGCGACGTCGCAGGCCTTATCGAACACGTGCCAGTCGGTCTCTCGGCTCATCGCAGGAACCTCCTCGGTTTCGATCATCCAGGAACGTTCGAGCCAAGGCTAGCCGAACTTCCGTGGGGAGCATGTCGAAACACCCGCCCGCGCGTTCGTCGTTAGGGTGAACGACGGCGAAGGACCGTCGCGAGCGAAGGAGGGGCGATGCAGTACCTGCTCTTGATCTACGGGGACGAGACGGCACAGATGTCCGAGTCGGACATGGGTACGGAGATGAAGCGGTGGTACGAGTACACCGACTGGCTCGTGGAGAAGGGCTGGATGCGCGGCGGCGACGCGTTGCAGGCCACGGAGCATGCGACGTCGGTGACCAGCCACTCAGGAGACCCGGTCGTGACCGACGGGCCTTTCGCCGAAACGAAGGAGCAGCTCGGGGGGTACTACCTCATCGAGGTGGACAACCTCGACGACGCCATCGAGGCAGCGGGCCGCTGTCCGGGCGCCATCTACGGCACCATCGAGGTGCGCCCCATCGCAGACCTCCCGCCGAGGGAAGCCTGATCGAGGCGTGACCGAGGCGAGCGGGCTCGTCGATCGTCTGTTCCGTCACGAGGCGGGGCGGGCGGTCGCGGCCCTCATCCGGGCAACGGGTGACTTCGACCTTGCGCAGGAGTGCGTCCAGGAAGCGTTCGAGACCGCGTTGAAGGTCTGGCCCGAGCGAGGGGTCCCCGACAACCCCGGCGCGTGGGTCGTCACGACCGCGCGCAACCGCGCGATCGATCGCTTCAGGAGGGAGCGCACAGGAGCGCGGAAGGCCGCCGAGGCGGCGACGCTCCGAGAGCTCGAGGAGATGGGGATGGATCAGGCAGACATCCCGGATGAGCGGTTGCGCCTCATCTTCACGTGTTGTCACCCGGCGCTTCCTGCGGAGGCCCGCGTCGCGCTCACGCTTCGGACCGTCGGCGGCCTCACGACGCGGGAGATCGCGCGCGCCTTCCTGCAGCAGGAAGCAACGGTTGCCCAGCGCCTCGTCCGCGCCAAACGCAAGATCGCGGATGCAGGGATCCCCTATCGGGTGCCGCCGCGCGACCTGCTGCCCGAGCGCCTCTCCGGCGTCCTCGCGGTGGTGTACCTGATCTTCAACGAGGGATACGCCTCCACCGAGGGGGAGCTCATCCGCGGCGAGCTCTGTGAGGAGGCGATCTGGCTCGTGCGCGTCATCGACCGCCTGCTGCCCGGTGAGCCGGAGGTCGCCGGACTGCTGGCGCTCATGCTGCTGCAGCATTCGCGGAGGGAGACCCGCATCGACCCACGCGGCGACCTCGTGCTCCTGGAGGACCAAGACCGCTCCCGATGGGACCACACCATGATCGACGAGGGCTTGCGCCTCCTCGACGACGCCATCCTCGCCCGCCGCTCCGGGCCTTATCAGGTCCAGGCAGCCGTCGCCGCCCTGCACGCCCGTGCGCCGCGGCCCGAGGATACGGACTGGCCGCAGATCGCGGCCCTGTACGGCGGGCTCGTCGCGATGAGCCCATCACCGGTGATCGCGCTGAACCACGCGGTCGCACTCGCGATGGCGGACGGACCCGCAGCGGGGCTCCGCGCGTTGGCCCCGCTGGGCGCCGATCTGGATGCGTACCACCTGTTCCACGCCGCTCGAGCGGACCTCCTTCGCCGCAACGGCGAGCCGGGCGAGGCAGCCGCAGCCTATGAGCGGGCGCTCGCCCTGGTGACCAACCCCGCCGAACGGCGGTTCCTGCAGCGGCGCCTCGACGAGGTGGCGACAGCGCCTTGAGCCACGCGTTGCACGTCGGGAACATGGCCTAGCATCGCGCCCGGTGCTCTTCCCGACGATCGATTTCGCGCTCTTCTTCATCGTGGTGTTCCTGGGCCACTGGGTGCTGAACCACGACCGCCGCGCGTGGCTGGCGTTCATGATCGGGGCGTCCTACGTCTTCTACGCGTGGGCGAACTGGCGCTACGTCGTCCTGCTGGTCGCCGTGAGCGCGATCAGCCAGGTGGCGGCGCGCGCCGTTGCCAGGCGTGAGGACCCTCGGCGCCGGGCGCGCGCCGCGGCGCGCGGGGTGGCCGCGCCCATGGCCCCCCGCCAGTACTTAAAGTAAAAAGGGTTGCTCGCGGTGAACCAGACCAACCACG
>JBKJXU010000039.1:0-2990 GCA_046716145.1 Actinomycetota bacterium | reverse complement strand
CTTCTGGCCACCGCGGCCGCCACCGTCGCGCTGGCCGGGGTTGCGCACCGCCAGGTGGAAGTCTGGCGCAACAGCACGACGCTCTTCGAGCACGCCCGCGCCGTGACCAGCCCCAGCCCGACGGTGAGCCTGAGCCTCGCCCTCGCCTACGCAGCCGAGGAGCGTTACGCGGATGCGTTGCGACTGGCGGACGAGACCGTCGCTCAGGACCCGTTGCGCGTCGACGCACACGTCACACGCGGGGCCGCCTTGTTCGCCCTGGGTCGCCTGGATGAGGCGGCGATCAGCTTCCGCCGGGCGCTGGCCCTCGATCCCACGAACGCGACCGCCGCCCGAAACCTGGCGGCGGTCACCGCACGGCGATCAGCTCACGAGTTGGAAGAGAGCTCGACTCCGGGGAAGAAGTAGCCGATCTCGAACGCAGCGGTCTCCGCCGCGTCGGAGCCGTGCATCGCGTTGCGCTCGATGTTCTCCGCGAAGTCCCGGCGGATCGTCCCCGCGTCCGCCTTCGACGGATCCGTCGCCCCCATGAGCTGCCGCAGATGGGCAATCGCGTTCTCACGCTCGAGCACCATCGTGATGCAGGGACCGGAGGACATGAACTCCGTGAGCGAGCCGAAGAAGGGACGCTGACGGTGTACGTCGTAGAAGCCCTCGGCTTGCGCCCGCGTCAGGTTGCGCAGCCGCAGGGCCTTGATCTCGAACCCCGCCTTCTCGACGCGGTCCAGGATGCCGCCGGCCTTTCTCGCGGCCACCGCGTCGGGCTTGATGATGCTGAACGTTCTTTCTTTCAAGGTCTCTTTCCTTAGTGACGCCGGCCGTCAGGCCCTCTCCACCATTTTGACGTCGTCGAGGTTCATCGTGGGGCCTTCCTCTGCCCCCCCGATCCCCCCTACGGCGTTCCCTGCCTCTATCAGGCGCGGCCGAGAGCCTTGGCCACGGCGGCGCCAATGTCGGCCGGGGACTTCACCACGTCGATGCCGGCCTCCGACATGGCCTTCATCTTCTCCGACGCGGTGCCCTTTCCTCCCGAGATGATGGCTCCCGCATGGCCCATGCGCCGGCCGGGCGGGGCGGTCTGACCCGCGATGAAGCCGACGACCGGCTTCTTTACGTTCTCCTTCACGAAGGCGGCGGCCTCCTCCTCGGCGTTGCCGCCGATCTCGCCGATCATGACGATCGCCTCCGTCCCCGGATCCTCGGCAAAGAGCCGGAGGGCGTCCGTGTGGTTCGTGCCGATGATCGGATCGCCGCCGATGCCGATGCACGTCGACTGGCCGATGCCGAGCGCGGTGAGCTGGCCGACGGCCTCGTAGGTGAGGGTGCCGCTGCGGCTGACGACGCCGACACTGCCGCCCATGTGGATGTGTCCCGGCATGATGCCGATCTTGCAGCGCTCGGCGGGCGAGATGATGCCGGGGCAGTTCGGCCCGATGAGGCGGGTCTTCCTGTCCTTCAGGAAGGCGGTCGCCTTCACCATGTCCAGCGTAGGCACGCCCTCCGTGATGCAGACGACGAGCGCGATGCCGGCGTCGGCCGCCTCCATGACCGCGTCCGCGGCCCCGGGGGGAGGCACGAACACCACGGACACGTTGGCGCCCGTCTTGCGCACGGCCTCCGAGACGCTGTCGAAGATCGGGAAACCCTCGATGGTGGTCCCGCCCTTGCCGGGCGTCACGCCGCCCACGACGTTCGTCCCGTAATCGCGACAGCCCTTCGCGTGGAAGGTCCCGTGCTTGCCCATGCCCTGCACGAGCAGGCGCGTGTCCTTCCCGACGAGCACGCTCACCTGGCACCTCCCGCCGCGGCCACGACTTCCCGGGCGGCGGTCGTCATGTCGTCCGCGGCGATGAAGCTCAGTCCCGAAGCCCTGAGCAGCTCCTTGCCCTTGTCCTCGTTGTTCCCCTTCATGCGCACGACCACCGGCAGCTTCACATTCAGGTCTCGCACCGCGGCGATCACACCCTCCGCGAGCACGTCGCAGCGCAGGATGCCGCCGAAGATGTTGATGAGGACGGCCTTCACGTCCTTGTCGGACATCAGGATGCGGAAGGCGTTCTTGATCTGCTCGGTGTTGGCGCCGCCACCCACGTCGAGGAAGTTGGCGGGTGCGCCCCCCGCGAGCTTGATGATGTCCATGGTGGCCATGGCCAGGCCCGCACCGTTCACCATGCAGCCCACGTTGCCCCCGTCGAGCTTGATGTAATTGAGGCTGAACTTGCTGGCCTCGATCTCCAGCGGGTCCTCCTCGTCGAAATCCCGCAGTTCCCTGAGCTCGGCATGCCGGAAAAGGGCGTTCTCGTCGAAGTTGACCTTGGCGTCGAGCGCAAAGAGCTGCCCGTCCTTCGTCAGGAGGAACGGGTTGACCTCCAGCAGCGAGCAGTCCAGGCCCTCGAACGCCCTGTAGAGCGCCTGCATGAAGGTCACGGCCTGCGCCAGCCTGTCCGAAGGCAGCCCCAGAGCGAACGCGATCTTGCGCGCCTGGAACGGCTGCATGCCGACCGCGGGATGGATGACTTCCTTCAGGATCGCCGAGGGGTCCCTGGCCGCGACCTCCTCGATGTCCATGCCGCCCTGCGAGGAGGCCATGAACACGGGGGCGCCGCTCGCGCGGTCCACCACGATCGCGAGGTACATCTCCTTCGCGCCCTGCAGGTCCATTCCCTGCTCGATGAGCAGCCGGCGCACCACGCGTCCCTCGGGACCCGTCTGATGCGTCTTCAGCGTCATCCCGAGCATCGCCTTGGCGATCTGCTCGACATGCTCCACGTCACGCGCCACGCGGACGCCGCCGCCCTTGCCGCGCCCTCCGGCGTGGATCTGCGCCTTGACCACGACCGGGAAGCCGAGGGTCTTGGCGGCCTTGACCGCCTCGTCGACGGAGTAGGCCACCTGGTTCTTCGGCACCGGCACACCGAACGGAGCGAGGACCGCCTTGCCCTGGTACTCGTGGATCTTCACTGTCCTGGTTCCTCCGCGACGCGACACGC
>JBKJXU010000038.1:0-2770 GCA_046716145.1 Actinomycetota bacterium | reverse complement strand
GGCGCGGGGTCGCAGTTGTCGGTGGCGGTGGGCGACGCGGGCGGGGGCACCGAATCGCATTCGACCGTCGTGTCGGCGGGGACGCCCGCGAGCACGGGCGCCTGCGTGTCGCGCACCGTGATGACCTGCGTGCGTGAGCTGGAGTTGCCGCACCGGTCGGTGGCGCGCCACGTGCGCGTCAGCACGTAGGAGTCGGCGCACGCGCCGTCGGTGCGCGCCTGCGAGAACGTGACGGAGGGCGCGGGGTCGCAGTTGTCGGTGGCGGTGGGCGACGCGGGCGGGGGCACCGCATCGCATTCGACGGTCACGTCAGCGGGGACGCCCGCGAGCACGGGCGGCGTCGTGTCCTGCACGGTCCACGTCGCCGTGCAGGCCGCTCGGTTGCCGCACGCGTCTTCCGCCGTGAACTCCCACGTGTCGGTGAACGCGTCCGCGCACGGAGCGCTCCTGTCCACGATCCGTCCCACGGCCTCGAGCGCGCCCTCGCACGCGTCCACGGCCGTGGCGTTGGCCCACTGGTCCTCATCGACCGACTGGACGCCCGAGCACTCGTTGACGGCGTCCTGGGGGCAGGTCAGGACGGGCGCGTCCGTGTCCACGATCGTGAGCGTCCGCTGGCACGTGGCGACGTTGCCGCAGCCGTCGGGCGCCGAGAACGTCACGGTCACGACCGTGGGGCACGCGGTCATGGCGACGAACACTGGAAGGTCGTGGGTCACCTCCACGGGGCCGACGCAGTCGTCCTCGGCCACGGCAAGCGCGAGCCAGGCCGCGACCTCCGGGTCGTCCGACCGCACGCCCCCGTCCACGCAGTCCACGCTCAGGGGCGCCGGGCACGTGAGCTCGGGCGGCTGCGTGTCGTGCACGGTCACCGTCCCCGTGCACGTGCTCGCCGTGCCGTCGGGCGCGGTCACGCGCATCGTCACGGTGCAATCGAGGTCGCAGGCGTCGGCGTCGAGCGTGAGTGTCGGGTCCTCGATGGTGGCGTCGTCGAAGACGCCGCCCGGACAGTTCGTGGTCCAGCGCACGGACGCCGCGGGCCCGCCGAGCACCGTGCCGTCGAGGGCGACCGACGCGCGCGCGCCGTTGCACTCTGCCGGCTGCGTGGGGCCCACGCTGCACGAGATGTCCGCCGGCGCCTCGGGCTCGACGATCGTGGGGCAGCCGGTGGCCCCTGCCGTGACGTACTGCGTGTACGAGCGCTCGTCCCCGGGTCCGACGACGTGTGCCGTCGCGGCGCTGATGCCGTAGAAGTACGCGACCGCCGTGTCGTCCCCGGGCGAGCCGTTGGAGCCGCACGGCGCGGCGTCCAGGAGCTCCGGCAGCCAGCACGTCTGGACCAGCCGCGGCCACGAGTTGAACTGCAGGACCTGGGGAGGATCCGGCGGCGGCGACAGCGTCGTGGGGCCCGACACGGTTCCCGCGACGACGTAGATGGGGGTTCCCGTGCACGCTGCGGGGTTGAGCGGCGTGACGCCCGGCGGGCACTCCGCGACCTCGGGGTCCTCGTTGATGATGTAGCTGGGCGGATAGACGCCCGCGCCCGAGCCGTCCTCCACGAAGTTCATCGAGCGATCGCAAGCGCGGTCGGGCGTGCGGCAGTCGCCGAACCAGGGGCCGTCGTCCCCGGCGATTTGCCAGTCCCACTGCTTGCGGAGGCCGTAGACCAGGTCCGCCGTGCCGAAGTTTCGGATGGTGTGGGTCTCGCGGACGATGGTGTCGTCCACGGTCTCGGAGCCGTTCACGGGCCCCTCGACGTTCACCTCCTGCACGAACTGGATGAGCTGGCCCGGCGAGTCGAGGAAGCTCCACGACATGCGGAAGCCCGTGGTTACGCCGCCGGTCGAGATGAATTGGACGCTCGGCGTCGCGACAGCGCAGAGACGCGGGCACTCCGCGCGGCTACCCGTCCTGTAGACGGTGCCGCTCGAGTAGGAGCGCAGCGAAGTGTCGGACGTGTTCGGGTTGCCGTTGCCGTAGAGCACGTTGAGGCCGGAGCCGGCTTCGTGGAGCGGGCCCGTCAGGGCGGTCCAGGTCCCGCAGGACATGTTGGATCCGTCCGCCAGGAAGACCCGATAGACGCCGTTGCCGGCCTCGAAGATCCCGGCTGACATCACGCGGGCGGGCGGGTCCGCCTTGGCCCGTGGGCCCGGCTGGTACACGACCTGCGCGAACGCGGCGTGGGCGGTCAAGGTGGCCGCCAGCGCGACGGCCCTGCCGAGGGGTCGGCGTGCGAGCGGCGAAGGCACGGCCTCGGGGGCGGGGCAGAGGCGGCGCGACGTGGACGAGAGCATCCGAATGTCTCGAGCCTGCTGCCGGGCTGGCGAGGCCTCCTTGAGAAATGGGTGACGACACATCTATAGGGCGCATCGGGGGAGGGGGCTACTGGATTCTCTCCAACTGCCGCGTGCACCGCCATGTGCCCAGCGTGATTTCTGAGGATGACTGGCCTCTCATCGGTGGACGGGAGCGAGCGAAGCCGAGGGTTGCGGCCCCTGTCATCCGCGCGGGGCGTCGAGGGGCGCCCCGGGACGCCCGTAGTCCCTTCCTGTTCAACGTCCCGCCGTCTTGCGGAGACCTCGAGTTGGGTTGCGGGGAGCGTTGTCCAGGCAGCCTCCGCTCTCGGAAAGCACCTGCGCCGCCGCCCCCTCGTTCGGGCTCGGCACCGCACGCCCTCCGCGTGCACGGACGCGGAGTACGCCGGTGGGTCAGATGTGGTCATGAGCCGAGCGAGGGGGAGGGAGCCTACATGGAGGTAGGTGACCGACCC
>JBKJXU010000037.1:0-7854 GCA_046716145.1 Actinomycetota bacterium | reverse complement strand
GTACAGGATCATGAGCGCGACCGGGCTCGCGAGGTAGGTGATCATCAGCCCGGTGAACGTCGGCAGGATGAGCGACGTCCATCGGCGCCTCCGGACGCGCAGGGGGGGCGGATCGGCCATCGGGACGGCCACGCGTTCGGCGACGGCGCCCATCAGGCCGCGGCCGCCAGGGTCGAGTCTTCGGTACCCAAGGCGCGCGCGTACGCGAGAGCGACCAGGAGCATGCCCACCATCAAGACCACCGAGAGCGTGGCGGCGGCAGGTTGGTCCGCGGCCCCGAGGAACTTCTGCTGGATGACCTGACCGATCATGAAGGTCGACGGGCTCCCCAGCTGCTGGGAGTTCACGTAGTCACCGGTCGCCGGCACGAACGTCAAGATGACGGCGGCGAAGACACCGGGGAACGACAAGGGGAGGACCACCTTGCGGAACGCCTGTGCCTTCGAGGCGTAGAGGTCCTTCGCGGCCTCGACGAGCCGGCGGTCGATCCGCTCCAACGAGACGTACAGGGGCAGCGCCGTGAACGGGATGAAGTTGTAGGCCAACCCGGCGATCACCGCGTAGGGCGTCTGCAACACGTGGAAGTCGGCCGGGAGCAGGCCGATGTCCTTGAGCGGCCCGAAGATCAGACCGGAGTCACCCAGGATGAACCGCCACTGGACGGTGCGGATCACGTAGGACACGAAGAAGGGCACCAGGATGAGCAGGAACAACGTGGACTTCCATCTCCCTCCGTAGAAGGCGATGTAGTACGCCAGCGGGTACGCCAGCAGGATGCAGATCACGGTCGCCGTGCCCGAGAACAGCAGCGAGCGCAGGTAGATGTCCCAGTATTGGTCGAGCAGCCGAGCGTAGTTGCCGAACTCCCAGGTGAGGGAGTACCCGCCGGACAACAGTCCCCCGCTCTTGAGCGAGAGGAACACGATCAAGATCAGCGGGATGATGAACGAGAACGCCAGGTACAACGCACCTGGCGTGAGCATGGCGTAGGCGGCCATCCGCTTGCGGCGGGCGAGTCTCCGGTCCCCCCGTTTCGGGGGGGACCGGAACGCGTCGGTCGCTTCTCGCAGCGTCGCGGCGTCGGCCGCCTCGGCCACGCTCAGCCTTCCCAGATGGGGTCGAAGATCGAGCTGAACTCCGCGATCTCCTCGTCCGTCTGCAGGTTCACGCCCAGGGAGGTCTGGTCGAGGATGGCCTCGTCGGGCCACAACAGCGGGTTCTCGGCCGTGGCCCGGAGCAAGTCGTCGTCCTGATCCTCACCGTGCTGCGCGATGAGCGCCTGCACGGCCGGGACCGGCGACATGTACAGAACCCACTCGGTGACCGTCTGCGCGACCTCGGGGCGGTAGTAGTAGTCCATCAGCGCGTAGGCGCCGGCGGGGTTCGTCGCGTTGACCGGGATCAACATGCTGTCGATCCACAGCAGGGCGCCGTCCTCGGGAAGGACGAACTCGTAGTTATAGCCCTCCCAGATGGCGTAGTAGAGGATGTCGCCGCTCCACCCCATCGTGGCGCTCAGGTTGCCGGCGTTGAGGTCGTCCACGTAATCCTGCGTGTAGGCGGTGCGGAAGGTCTCGGAATCGCGCAGCGTCGTGAGCCATGCGGCCGCCTCTGCCCACTGGTCCGGGGTGGAGACCTTCGGGTCGATGCCGAGGGTGATCATGGCGAAGTCGGGAGCGTCACCCTTCAAGACCCCGACCGAGTTGGGCGGACACTTGGTGCTGTCCATCAGGTCGGCGGCCTTCGTGATCGGAGCCAGCACCAGGTCCGTGTTGTAGCCGATGCCGGTGAGGCCGGACTGCCAGCACATCCCGTACTTGTTGCCCGGGTCGAAGAACGGATCGCGCGCCCAGTCGGCGGCGTTGGCGTCGAAGTTCGGGCGCCTCGCAGCGTCGAGCTCGTAGACGTAGCCGTTCTTCTGCAGCGCCGTCAGCCACTGACCGTTGGTCACGACGATGATGTCACGCTCGATGTTCTGTCCTGCCTGCAGCTGGGGCAGGATCTCGCTGACGAACTCGGCGTTATCGTTGATCTCGTCGTTGTAGTTGACCGTGATCCCGGTCTCTTCCTTGAACTGGTCGAGCGTCGGGTTGTACTTCGTCCCGTTCTCGTCCTTGGCCTGGTCGATGTAGAGGGGCCAGTTCGCGAAGTTGATCGTCGGGCCCGGCTCGGCGCCGTAGTCGGGCATCGTCGCACCGGGCGCCGAGGTGTCACCGCCCGGTCCGCTCGACGTTCCCCCACCGCAGGCGGCCAGGATCTGCGCCAGGCTCAGCGTGCCCACGGTGGCACCACCCAGCTTCATCATGTTGCGCCGCGACATCCGGCGCGAGGTCATCCCACGCGCGAACGCCTGATCGAACCCCGGCATGCGCTGCTCGGTCATGTTTCATCCTCCTCGTGCGACAGGCCGTCTTGCGGCGTGACCGCGAACGTGTGTTCCGGCTTCCACGAGAGCACGACGGACTCACCCTGGTGCGGCGCTTCCTCCGCCCCCAGGTTCTGGACATAGACGGTGAGGATCGCTCCACCGGGCGCCTGCACCTTGTACTGGTGGCTCACGCCGATGTAGGTCGACATCGTGACGCGGCCGGCGATGCTGTTCATGTCGGCGGGTGCCTCGCCCTCTCCTCGGGTGATGCTGATCTTCTCTGGCCGCACACCCACCTTCAGCCGCTGGCCGGCATCCGAAGGCACGCGTTCGGCGGGAACGCGGGTCACGCCGCCGTTCGTGAGGGCGACGGTCACGGTCCCGTTCTGGGTCTCCTTGACCTCGCCTTCGAGCAGGTTGGATGCACCCAGGAACGCCGCGACGAACTCGGTGGAGGGGTTCTCGTAGACGTACTCGGGATCGCCGAGTTGCTCGATCTTGCCCCGACGCATGACCGCGAGCCGGTTGGACATGGTCATCGCCTCTTCTTGGTCGTGGGTCACGTAGATGAACGTGATCCCCACTTCTTGCTGGATCCGCTTGAGCTCCAACTGCATCTGTTTGCGGAGCTTCAGGTCGAGCGCCCCAAGCGGCTCGTCCAGCAGGAGGACCTTGGGATGGTTCACGAGCGCACGTGCTAGGGCGACCCGCTGCTGCTGCCCTCCCGACATCTGTGGGGGCTTGCGCTTCTCGAACCCCACCAGGTCAACGAGCTTCAGGGACTCCGCGACGCGGGTGCCGAGCTCGGCGTCGTCGACCTTCTTGCGGCGAAGTCCGAAGGCCACGTTCTCGTAGACATCCAGGTGCGGGAAGAGCGCGTAGGACTGGAACACCGTGTTGACGTCGCGTTTGAAAGGCGGGTCGTCGGTCACGTCGCGTCCCCCGAGGTACACGGTGCCCATGCTCGGATCCTCGAACCCGCCGATCATGCGCAAGGTCGTGGTCTTGCCGCAGCCCGATGGCCCGAGCAAGCTGAAGAACTCCCCCTCGGCGATGTCCAGCGACAGATCGTCTACCGCCGCCACGTCATCGAAGAGCTTGGAAACGCGCTCCAAGCGCACGTCGATCTCGGTCACACCCACCCCTTTCGCGAGGGCCTGCCCTGCGAACGCGCATCATGCCACAGCGCCCAACGGACGAACACCCCCTGATCCGGAGTCAGATCGGCGCCGGGAAACGAAGCATCGTTCACCTTCTTGTACGGGATGGACGACGCCGCGGTTTCGCCGCCCGGTTGCTCGCTAGGGGGACACCGAGCCGTTCGCCCGCCGTTCCATCAGCCGCGGCAGCGCCGTGATGAGGATCAACATGATGCTGCCTACGATGACCACCGCGGCGACCGTCCAGCCGTCGAACAGGCCGACCGCCAACCCGCTCACGGCCACCAGGGCGGCCCACAGGTAGAGCAGCAACACCGCCTGGCGGTGGCCGTGGCCGATGTCCATGAGGCGATGGTGCAGGTGCTCCTTGTCTGCGCTCCCGATCCCCTGCCCGCGCCGCGTTCGCCGGATGACGGCGAGGACCACGTCGAGGAACGGGACGAAGAGCACGGTGAGCGGCGCCAAGATCGCAGCCACGATGATGACCGCCAGGTCGCCGGTGGTGGGAGGGATCGGATTGCGGCCCACGCCCGAGATGGTCGACAGGGCGAGCAACATCCCCAGCATCATCGAGCCCGAGTCCCCCATGAAGATCTTCGCGGGATGGAAGTTCCATGGGAGGAACCCGAGGCAGATCCCCGCGGTGATCACCGAGAGCAGCGCCGCCTGCGACGCGTCGCCGAAGAGGCTCTCGCTGCGCACCATGTAGAAGAAGAAGGCGCCGGCAGCGATGGCCACGATGCCGGCAGCGAGGCCATCCAGGCCGTCGATGAGGTTCACCGCGTTGGCCACGGCGACCACCCACAGCACCGTGAGGATCACGGCGAGGTCGCCGGACAGGACGACGACCTGCGTCGCGCCCCCGAGGGGGAGCCACACGAAATAGGCCAGCTGGACGCCCAGCAGCACCAGCACGCCGGCCACGAAGACCTGGGAGACGAGCTTCGTCACGGCGCGTGTCCCCTTCATGTCGTCGACGACGCCGAGGCCGACCATCAGGGTGCAGGTCACCAACGCGGCCAACGGCTCGGGGCTCGCCGCGTTGAGGTCGTGGAAGAAGGGCAGGAACCGCGAGGCGATCAGCGCCACCACGAAGCCCAGATACATGGCGAGCCCACCCATCGTCGCCGTGTCCACCGGGTGGACCTTGCGGTCAGACGGATGGTCGATCGCGCCCACGCTGATGACGAAGCGCCGGATGAACGGCGTGGCGAGGAACGTCGTCCCGGCCGCGGCGAGGAAGACGACGAGGTAGGCGCTCACGACCCCGGCAGTGTGGGGGCGGCGGGCGGCCGCGGCAACCCGCGCGCCTATGCGTACAGGGGGAACCGCTGCATCAGGTCGCGGACGCGGCCGCGGGCCTTCTCCTTGACGCCGTCGTCCTCGGGCGACTTCAGCGTGTCACCGATGATGCTGCCGATCTCGCGCATCTCCGCCTCGTCCATCCCGAGCGTGGAGCAGGCCGGCGTCCCTACGCGGATGCCCGAGGGAGCCGATGGCGGGCTCGGGTCGAACGGGATCTGGTTCTTGTTGATGGCGATCTGCACCTGATCCAGCACGGCCTCCGCCTGCTTCCCATCGCTCCCGACCGGTCGCACATCGGCGAGCAGCAGGTGCGAATCCGTTCCGCCCGAGACGATACGGACGCCCTCGTCCGCGAGCGCCGCGGCCAGCGCGCGGGCATCGCGGACGGTGCGCTCGGCGTAGTCCTTGAACCCCGGCGCCATCGCCTCCTGCAGGCACACGGCCTTGCCGGCGATGCAGTGTTCGAGAGGACCACCCTGCATCATCGGGAACACGGCCTTGTCGATCGCCTTCGCGTGCTCCTGCTTGCACACGATCATCGCCCCGCGCGGACCCCGCAACGCCTTGTGCGTGGTGAACGTGACGACATCGGCGTAGGGCACGGGGCTCGGGTAGGCGCCGCCGGCCACCAGACCGATGAAGTGCGAGGCGTCGACCCACAAGATCGCCCCGACCTCGTCGGCGATCTCACGGAACGCCGGGAAGTCGATCGAACGTGGATAGGCCGTGTAGCCGGACAGGATGATCTTCGGGCGATGCTCCTTGGCCAGGTCGCGGACGCGATCCATGTCCAGCTGCTCGGTCTCGCGATCCACCTCGTAGCCCACGAAGTTGAACCACATGCCGCTCACGTTCACGGGCGAGCCGTGCGTCAGGTGACCGCCGTGGGCGAGCACCATCCCCAGCACCTTCTCGTTGGGATCGCCGGGTGTCAGGAACGCCCCGAAGACGGCCATGTTCGCCTGGGCCCCTGCATGGGGTTGGACGTTCGCGTGCTCGGCGCCGAACAGCTGCTTCGCTCGGTCGATGGCGAGCTGCTCCGTGACGTCCACGAACTCGCACCCGCCGTAGTAGCGGCGCCCGGGATAGCCCTCGGCGTACTTGTTGTTCATCGTGGAGCCCACCGCGGCGAGCACCGCCGGGCTCGCGTAGTTCTCCGAGGCGATCAATCGCAGGTTCGTCCGTTCGCGGTTCAACTCGCCGGCGATCGCGGCCGCGACCTCCGGGTCGGTTGCCTTCAGCGCTTCCCAGTCGGCCGCGTACTCTCGCATCGCTCAGATCTCCCCTCGTTCGATGGCCGCGATCTTCTCGATCCGCGGCACGTGTCGTCCGCCCTCGAACGGCGTGGCGAGCCACACCCGCACGATCTCCTCCGCGTCGGCGGGCGCCACGATACGCGCTCCGATCGCCAGCACGTTCGCGTCGTTGTGCTCCCGGGACAGCCGGGCGAGCTCCAGGTCGTTGCAGAGGGCCGCCCGCACACCGTGGACCTTGTTCGCCGCGATCTGCTCCCCTTGGCCCGAACCGCCGAGCACGATGGCACGTTCGCACGCGCCGCCGGTGACCGCTCGCGCCGCGGCGGCGCAATACGCCGGGTAATCGACCGGCTCGGTCGAGTCGGTGCCGTGATCGTCGATCTCGTGACCCTCGGCGAGCAAGAACTCCTTCAGATGCTCCTTGAGCGGGTAGCCGGCGTGGTCGGCGCCGAGCGCGATCCGCATCTTCAGGCTCCCGCCCCGGCAGCGCTGGCGGGGATCGGCCCGAAGAGCGCATCCGCGAGCCGGCCGGTCCACTCCTCGAGCTCCCATGCCATGGCCCGGTACGCCTCCATGGACATCCCGTAAGGGTCCTCGATGTCGTCGTCGAAGGGGTTGGCGCCGAACCCATCCGCGCGCCGCGCGGCCGCCGTCACGATCGCCTCGAGCCCCGTCGCCACGGGCTCCCCGGCCTCCAGCAGCCGGACCAGCTCCTTGAGCGTGAACGTGCGGTCTCGGGCCTCGGGAACGGCGGATCCGACGTGCGCCGAGTGCTCGGCAGCCATGGTCACGATGAGATCGGCGCCCTGGATCTGCTCGCGGGTCAGATGCCGCGCGATGTGGTCGGTCGTGTCGACGCCGCGCTCCCCCGCGGCCCGGACCGACTCGGGGGTCGCCCCTGAGCCCTCCCACCCGGCCGTGCCGGCCGAGCCCACCGACGGCGCCTGCGTTCCGAGGCGCTCGGTGAACGCGCGACGGAGGAAGCCCTCCGCGGCGGGCGAGCGGCAGACGTTGCCGGTACAAACGACGAGGATGGAGGCCATGTCAGGGAGGCCCGGAGTCTAGCAAGGCATCTTCTCCGGGCAGGAGCGGCGATAACCGGTCTGTGCCCACGTCACCCCACCGCAGGACGCGCGCGGGCCCGTGCGCCAGGTCCAGCACGGTGGAGGCGAGCCCGTCGAGCGGCTCGTCCTGGCACAGGTACACCGCCACCAGGTCCCCGAACGCCGCCACGAGCTGGTCGCACGTGCGCGCCGGCGGCTCTCCCGAACGGTTCGCGCTCGTGACCGCGAGCGGACCTGTCTCGGCGAGCACCGCCCGCGCCAACGCATGGTCGGGGATCCGGACACCCACCGTGGTGCGATCCCCGCCCAGGTCCCATGACGACGAGGTGTCGGTCCGTGGGAGCACGAGCGTGAGCGGGCCGGGCCAGCAGTCGGCGGCGACCGCCACGGCTCGGTCGTCCAGGACCGCGACCTCCCGAGCCTGCGAGATCGACGCCGCGAGCACGGGCAGGGTGAGATCGGAGGGGCGATCCTTCGCCGCGAAGACGAGAGCGGTGGCCTCGGCGTCGTCGGGGCGCGTGCCGACGCCGTAGACCGTGTCGGTCGGGATGACGATCAGCGCGCCCCGCCGCGCGGCGGCCACGGCCTCCTGGACCGGCGTGGTGGTCATGGCCGCCGCGCGGCGACCACGCGGTCGCGCCCCGTGAGATCGTGGCGCACGAGCGGGTCGATGAACCCGGCGGCCTGCGCGAGCGCCACGA
>JBKJXU010000036.1:0-3598 GCA_046716145.1 Actinomycetota bacterium | reverse complement strand
GCTCTCGCCGGCGGTGAACGAGGCAGCGGGAGCTCTCTGGGGCCTCCTGCAGATGGGTCTGGGCGGGGACGGCAGACCGACGGTGTTCGTGCCCGATGGCACCGACCTCCTGACCCTTCCGGCGCTCTACATCGCGTGGGCCGTCGCCCGGCGGCGGTGATACCGTCCGCGCCCATGAGCGCGGCCGACCTCATCCTGCTGGGCGACGTGTTCGCCGCCGACGCGGCACGACGGTGGGCCAAGGCCGTCGCGGTGAAGGGCGACCGGATCGTCGGGGTGGGGACCGAGGCCGAGGTCCGCGTGCAGGTGGGTCCCGGCGGCGACGTCATCTCCGGTGCCATGATCACGCCCGGCTTCCAGGACGCCCACGTCCACGCAGCGTTCGCTGGCCGGATCCTCCGCCACGTGAACCTGGACGACCTGCATGACCTGAAGGACTACCTGGAGCGGATCACGACCTACGCGAACGCCGAGCCCGACCGAGCGTGGATCGTGGGCGGCGGCTGGTACAACCCGGTGTTCGGCGAAGGTGGTCCGCACCGCCGCGATCTGGATGCCATCGTGCCCGACCGCCCCGTGTTCCTCATGAACACCGACACCCATGCGGCGTGGGTGAACTCGAACGCTCTGGAACTGGCGGGGATCACCGCCGACACGCCCGACCCGTGGGACGGTTACTACGTCCGCGATCTGGACGGAACGCCCACCGGCTGTCTCCAGGAGGGAACCGCCTACTCGTTCTGGGCGAACGTCGTGCCGCGTGACACGGTGCAGGACTGGCAGGCATCGATCGCGGTGGCCCAGCGACACCTCCACGGGCTCGGGATCACCGGCTACCAGGACGCGTGGGTCGAGGAGGACCTGCTGCGTGCATACCGGGCCACCGACGATGTGGGCGACCTCACCATGCGCGTCGTGACGGCCCTGTGGTGGGACCGGCACCAGGGCATGGAGCAGGTCGAGGGCCTCGTGGAGCGGCGCGCCTGGGGCGCCGGCGGTAACGTGCACACGAACACGATCAAGCTGATGCTCGACGGCTGCCCGGAGACCTGCACGGCTTCGATGCTCGCGCCGTACGAGGGCCACTTCGGCGAGCAGCACGACCGCGGGATCCAGTTCGTGGACGCCGATCTGCTGAAGGAAGCGGCCGTCCGTCTGGACGCGCTCGGGTTCCAACTCCACCAGCACGCGCTGGGAGACCGCGCGGTACGGAGCGCCTTGGACGCCTTGGAGGCGGCGCGCGAGGCGAACGGGTCGAACGATGCTCGCCATCACATCGCGCACCTGCAACTACCCGATCCTGCGGACCTGCCGCGACTGCGTGCGCTCGGGGTGATCGCGAACATGCAGCCGTTCTGGGCATGCCCCGACCCGATGATCGAGTCGATGACGAAGCCGCACGTGGGGGAGCGGGCTTCGCGGCTCTACCCCATCGGCACGCTCCGCGGTCTCGGCACGGTGCTCGCCTTCGGGAGCGACTGGCCGGTCTCCACGGCCGATCCATGGGCAGAGATGGAGGTGGCCGTGACGCGCCGGGTCCCCGGCGCCGAAGATGGCGAAGCCCTGGACGCCGGCGAGCGGATCGACCTCACCACCGCGATCTCAGCGTTCACGAGCGGAGCGGCCTATCTGAACCACGACGACGACGCGGGATCCATCGAGGTGGGCAAGCGCGCAGACCTCGTCGTGCACGACCGCAACCCGTTCGAAGGACCCCAGCACCGGATCCACTCCACGCGGGTGACGGCGACCGTAGCCTCGGGCCGCGTGGTCCACACCTCGGGATAGCAGAAGGCCCGGCGGCTGATGCCACCGGGCCCTCTGACGCTTCCGAGTGAGACTCAGACGCCCTTGACGTTCGCGGCCTGGGGGCCTTTCTGCCCTTGGGTCACGTCGTACTCGACCTTCTGGTTCTCTTCCAGGTTGCGGTAGCCCTCACCCGTGATCGCGCTGAAGTGCACGAAGACGTCGGCTGAGCCGTCGTCGGGGGTGATGAAGCCGAACCCCTTCTCAGGGTTGAACCACTTCACGGTTCCTGTTGCCATGTGCTGTCCCCTCCTTCCTTCGCCGTCGGGGCCTTCGAACTGCCCGTCGGGCGCCGGCGTGACAACCGCCGGTATGTGCGAGGGAACTGCTCGTAGCAGGCTGCGATCGGAACCCTCGAGCGAGAACGCTACCAGGGAAAGGGGCCTGCTCGCTCGTCTATCCTTGGCGCGTGGGGCTGTTCGACGGTGCCTCCGAGCCGGGCGACCGGCCCGGGTGCGACCTCTGCGGCCGCCCCACCTACGACCCCGACAAGCGATCGGTGCCGTGGGCACGGGCGGTTCGCGGTGGCCGGCAGGTCTTGATCTGTCCCGCCTGCCAAGGGCGAGCGGGGTGGACCGAGGGCCTGGACCGGTGCGCCGCGTGCGGGGCGACGCGCCTGTCGGCCCAGCTCGGTCAGGTGGTCTGCCGCGCGTGCGGTCACACATCGGGCGCTTAGCTCAGCCGGAAGAGCGTCTCCCTTACAAGGAGAAGGTCGGGGGTTCGAGTCCCTCAGCGCCCACCGAGGAAACGCTGCTACGCAACGCTTTGCGTTCCCACTCCCAGCGCCCTTGGTTTCGCTCTCAGCCCTCCGGGCAAGTTCGGGCAAGTCGGATGGCTCGGCACGTCGGACTTTGACCCACCGAAGTGCCGATCTCATAGGTACGGGCCCGAACCTAGAGAGAGATGGAGGAGATGGCAGACACTCGCCAGCCACGCAAGGATGGACGTACCCAGACCCGCACCCGGTACCCAGGCATCTTCAAGGTGACCTACGAGTCAGGCAGGATCCGGTACCGCGTTTACGTCAGCGTTCGGGGTCTCGGACAGAAGAGCAAGGTCTATCGCACCCTCGACGAGGCCCGCGCATGGCAGGGGCGACTGCGCGATCCCCGGGAGCAGAAGGCCTTTCGCGACCGTCAGAAGGCGCGCTTGACGGTCGCAGAGGCGGTCCGCGACTTCATCGACAAGAACCATAGACTCAAGCCTTCTACCAGGCTCAGCTACGAGAGCGTGCTCTCCCGGTACCTGACCCCCAACCCGGACAGGATGTACCGATCCTGTGCTCCCCGCTGTTCTCCGCACGCTGCGCGGGAGCACCTGAATCTCCATCCTCTCCTGCATTGGCGGTCAGCCGTCGAGGACCCCCTCGCAGGGTCTACCTAACCTAGAAGTCATCGAAGAAGGGTTGGCCCACGCATCTTGTCCGGTGCCGAGGCGCGACTTGGGTGCGCTTTCGTCCGTGCCGTCTCAACCAGTAAAAGCCTGTCGGGTCAAACCCCCCGGCAGGAGGTCAAGGTGATTGACAGCCGGCCGCGTGGGCCGAACGGGAATGAGCCGACGAATAGGTCCCTATGGTCGCGACTCTGTGAGTGCCCCGCGTGACTGAGGGTATGTGCGAGCATGACCTCGGTGGTGGCGACGCCCCTTCTTGCTCCGGGGCGCCGGTTGCGGCGCGGTCCCGTCCCCGGGGAGGGATGCGAGCGTGGACACGCGTGAGACTCGATACACCAAGGCCCCCGACGGCGCCTACATCGCCTATCAGACTGTGGGCGACGGCCCGATCGACATCGTC
>JBKJXU010000035.1:0-2709 GCA_046716145.1 Actinomycetota bacterium | reverse complement strand
GTCGCGGGTGCCGACATCGGCCTGCTGGGGACCGGCTCGCTCGCGTTCTACGAGCGGCTCGGCTGGGTGAGGTGGCGGGGGCCGTCCTCGGTGCTCGAACGCGACGGGTCGCAGACGCCGACCCCCGAAGAGGACGGGTACATGATGGCGCTGATCCTGCCCCAGACCCTCGGCGTCGGTCTCGGTGGACCTCCCGATCAGACGTCCACGCCATCCCGAGGAGGCCTGGTAGGACTCACACGCGCTCGCCACCGGTGAAGGTCGCGCCCACCTCGCGCCAGGTGCCCCCGATAGGCTCCACGGGCGCGAGGGATGACAACTCCTCACCCGGCGCATCGTGCAGCGTCAGCGTGAACGTCCCGGCGTACACGGGCCCAACCTCCACGTCCCGGGATCGGAGCACCACGAGTTCGTCCAAAGCATCCCCCGCCGCCGGGTCGATACCCGGCATCCGCCGTGTGTGGAGCATCGGGTGCGCGTTCACGAACCCGCCGGTGTCGCTCTCGCGTTCGATGGTGAACGTCGCATCGATCAGGCGGCGGTCGTTCGCCGCGAGCGTCGCACCGAACCGCCCTCCGGGTGCCAGACGCGGGCCGGCGGATCCCACGGTCACCGGGCGTGTCATCCAGATCGAGCCCAGCTTCTTCGGGTACCCCTGGTACCAACCGCGCGCGAGCGCGAAGTCCTTGTCCACCCAGATCAGCACGCACCGCGAAAAGGTCTCGCCGCCGTACCGGCAGCGCACCACGACGAACGCTTCCTTGTACTGGGACCGGTAGGGGTCGAGCAGTTCGGAGCCGTCGGGCCCCGCACTCTGCCAATCGGCGAAGATCACGGCCACCGCGTCAGGATCGTCCTCGGCGGGATCGACACCGGGCGGGAGCCACCGGGCCACCGATCCTGCCGCCGCTCGGTACTCGAGCGTCAGGACCTGGCCCGAGTACCGCCACGGCGGTGCGGGCACGATGGAGGCCAGGCCGTCGGGTGAGAGCGGGAGCATGAAACCCTGCAGGTCCGCCACGGCCGCATACTACGCGGGTGGAAACGCGCCGGATCGTGGTGGAGGGTGCGCCCCGCACCGTGGTCCGCGACGGCGAGGATCTGACCTCCCCGGACGGGCTGCGCATCCGTGCGGACGAGGCCGTCCACCTGCCGCCGGTCATCCCCACGAAGATCATCTGCGTCCACCTGAACTACGAGAGCCGGCGCGCGGAGTTCCAGGCCACGCTCGGCGCGGCGCCGACCTACTTCATGAAACCGGTCAGCGCGCTCAACGCCCACGGCGCCGACGTGGTGCGTCCGCCGCGGTGCCGCTACCTGAACTACGAGGGCGAGATCGCGATCGTCATCGGCGCCCGTGCGCGGCACGTCAGCCCCGAGGAGGCCAGCTCGCGGATCGCCGGCTACACCGTGGCGAACGACTTCGGCCTGCACGATTTCCGCGACACCGACGCGGGCTCGATGCTCCGCGTCAAAGGCTCGGACACCCTCTGCCCGCTCGGACCCGGGCTCGTGGACGACTGGGACTTCCATGACAAGCGCATCGAAACGCGCGTCAACGGGGTCACGGTCCAGTCCGGATCCACCGCCGAGATGATCTGGGATATGCATTACCTGGTGGCCGACATCGCGCGGACCATCACGCTCGAACCCGGCGATGTGATCCTCTCGGGGACGCCCGCGAGCTCCCGGCCCGTCGAGCCGGGCGACGTCGTGGAGGTGGAGGTCGAGGGCCTCGGCACGCTCCGCAACACGATCGTCGAGGGCGAGATCCCCGTACGCGAGGACCTCGGTGCCCAACCCTCCGCATCCGAGGAGGTCATCTCCACCGCCTTCGGCGGCGACTGGGAGCTCCGCGGCATCCGCCCGCCCCGCCGCGACTGATCCGCGCGATGAGCGCGCTGCGCGTGCCGCCCCCGCGGCGTATCCTCGCGGCACCGTTCGGGTACGAAGGAGTCGGTCGATGGACGTCAGAGGGGAACGGCTCCGGCTGCTCTGGTCGGATCTGCACGGGATCGAGCGCGGGAAGTACCTCTACGGCGACTGGCCCTCCCGGGCGCGCGCGAACTTCTGCCTGGCCACGTTCCCGCTCACGTTCGACCGCGAGATCTTGGACATCCCCGGGCTCGCGTTCGACGTAGGGCTCCCCGACCTGGAGGCGACCCTGGACACCACCTCGCTCCGCCCCGGATGGGAACCCAACACCGTCGTGGGGATCGGCGAACTCTCCCACCGCCGGGCCCCCTTGACGGTGGACCCGCGGATGGCGCTGCAGCGAGCGGTGGAAGCCTGGCGCGCCCGCGGCCTCGAGCCCCAGATCGCCTTCGAGTACGAGTTCTACCTCCTGCAGCCCGACGGCGACGGCGGCTGGGCACCGCTGTCCACGCCGGCCTCGAGGGTGTACGGCACCGGGATGGCGGTCGACCCCGACGGCGTCGCGAACGAGATCGCCGAGACGGCGGCCGCGTGCGATCTGGCGGTCGAGGCCTGGTGCACGGAGTTCGACGACTCGCAGTTCGAGGTCAACATCCGCTACCGCGACGCCGTGCTGGCGGCCGACGACGCGTTCTTGTTCCGGGTTCTCGCGCACGAGGTGGCGTCGCGCCGCGGGCACCGCGCCACGTTCATCGGCCGGCCGTTCGCCGACCGGGGCGGCTCCGGGCTGCACGTGAACATCTCGTTCCGCGACACCGAGGGCCGCAACGTCCT
>JBKJXU010000034.1:0-14334 GCA_046716145.1 Actinomycetota bacterium | reverse complement strand
TGCCGCCCCCGGGCCGGGGCCCCGGGGCGACGGCACCGTGGACTACCTCCGCGATCACCTCCTGTTCCACGCCGTCGATCCCCGCGAGGTCGCGGGGATCGTGATCGAGCCTGTGTTGGGCGCGGGTGGGTGCGTCGCGCCGCCGGACGCGTTCTGGACGGCGCTGCGAGCGCTCTGCGACGAGTTCGGGTTCCTCCTCGGGGTCGACGAAGTGAAGTGTGGCTACGGGCGCACGGGGACGATGTTCGCGGTGGAGCGGTGGGGCATCGAGCCCGACCTGATGGCGCTCGGCAAGGCGATGGGTGGTGGCGTGATGCCGATCGGCGCGGTGCTCGGGACCGACGCGGCGATGGACTTCGACGACGTCTCCACCGGCTCGACGTGGTCGTGGTTCCCGGCGTCCTGCGCGGCCGCCCTGGAGACCCTGGCCGTTTTCCGCGAGGAGCCGGTGCTCGAGAACGTGCGCGCTCTTCAGGCCGTCGGCGCCGAAGAGCTCGCCGCGCTGGGCGCTCGGTTCGACGCGATCGGCGATGTCCGGTCCGTCGGCTGCTTCCAGGCGATCGAGCTGGTGAAGGACCGGGTCACGAAGGAGCGCGACCGTGAGCTGCAGGGGCGCCTCGCCCGGGGCATGGCCGAGCGAGGCATCCTGGCCGACTCGGCCAGCACCTCGCTCAACCTGCAGCCGTCGCTCGTGCTCGAGCCCGACCGGCTCCGGGAGGCATACGGCGTCGTCGGCGAGGTCCTGGCCACCATCACGGACGGGGGCTGATGGAACCCGGCGACGCGCTCGACCGGGTCGCGCGCGAGCTGCTGATCGACGTGCCGAGGTGGTTCTCGTGAGGATCGCTCCTACGGCGGACGCGGTGGTGATCGGTGCCGGTCACAACGGGTTGGTCACAGCCTTCTACCTGGCACGCGCGGGGCTCCGGACCGTCGTGCTGGAACGTCGAGAGATCGTGGGCGGCGCGTGCGTCACCGAGGAGTTCGCTCCGGGCTACCGAGCCTCGCCGGGCGCCTACGTGCTCTCGATGCTTCGCCCCGCGATCTGGCGCGACATGCGGCTGCGCGAACGGGGGCTCACCGTGGTGCCCGGCGGCCCGTCCCTCAACGTGTTCCCCGACGGATCCTTGTTCACCCTGCACGCCGGCACGGGGAGCGCGGTCGAGGAGATCCGGCGGCTCGATCCGCGCGACGCGCGGACGTTCCCCGTCTACGAGACGCGGCTGCGGCAGGTCGCCCGGATGCTCATGCCGCTCACCGACCGGGCCCCCGTCGATCCGCGCATCCGAAGGGCCGGCGACGTCCGCGAGGTCTTGCGGTTGGCGTCGATGGGGTGGCGGCATCGCGGCGAGCTGACCGATGCCGCCTACCTGTTCTCGACGTCTGCGAAGCGCTACCTGGACGAGCACTTCCACAGCGAACAGCTGAAGGCAGCACTGGGGTGGGAGTCCATCAGCAACACGCTGTCGGGGCCATCTTCTGGGGGGACCGCGTACGGGCTGCTGCACGAGGCGGCCTCCGGTGGATCCGGGGGCGGCATCGGGTGGGGATTCGTGAACGGGGGCATGGGCGTGGTCACCGGGCTGATGGCCGAGGCCGCGAGGGAGGCGGGGGCCGACATCCGGACCGGCGTCACGGTCGCCCGTGTACGGATCGAGGGTGGGCGCGCCACGGGCGTGGTCCTCGAGGACGGTGAAGAGATCGCGGCCGCGCTCGTGGTGTCCAATGCCGATCCGAAGCGCACCTTCGCCGCGCTCGTCGGCGTCGATCACCTGCCTCCCTGGGTAGCCGCGTCGATCGGGACCTACAAGATCAGTGGCGCAAGCGTGAAGCTCAACCTGGCGGTGGCAGAGCTGCCCCGTCTGCACGGCGACCACGCGAGCGACCCGCAGCCGTACCATCGCGGCCTGATCCAGATCACGAAGACGCTCGGGGAGATGGACGCCGATCAGGCATCGGCACGGGCGGGCATCCCCGCCGAGCGTCCTCACCTCGAGGTCTGCATCCCCTCGATCCACGACCCGGCGCTCGCGCCCGAGGGCAGGCACGTGGTCACGGTGGGGGCCCGCTCCCAGCCGTACCACCTGGCGGGCGCGAACTGGGACGAGCGGCGCGAGACGGTGGCAGACCGGATCATCGCTCACCTCGGCGAGGTGTTCCCCGGGCTCCCGGGCTCGGTGCTGCACCGAGAGATCCTCTCGCCCCTGGATCTGGAGCGCCGCTTGGCGCTCACCGGAGGTCACCACCTCCACGGCGACATGTCCCCGGACCAGCTGTACTTCCTGCGGCCGGTTCGCGGTTATGCCGACTACCGCACGCCGGTCGGGGGCCTGTACCTCTGCGGCGCCGGCACCCACCCCGGGGGCGGTGTGACCGGTGCCAACGGCCGCAACGCCGCGGCCGTGATCATCCGCGACGCACGGAAAGGACGACGCTGATGCTCGATCGCTTCGAGGAGTTCGCCGACGGGCTGAACCATCCGGAAGGGGTCGCCTGGAGCCCCTTCGACGGGCACGTGTGGGCCGGCGGCGAGGGAGGGGAGCTCTACCGAGTCTCGCCCGAGGGTCACGTCGAGTTGGTCGGGGCTACCGGGGGTTCGATGCTCGGGATCGCCGTCGACGGGTCGGGGCGCGTCTACGCGTGCGATGCCGGCAAGGGGGAGATCGCACGGCTGGACCCCGCCACCGGCACCATCGAGACGTACGCACGCGGCGTCGACGGTGCCGAGATGGCAGAGCCCAACGTGGCCGCTTTCGGACCGGATGGATCCCTGTACGTGACCTGCTCGGGCGAGGAGCGTTCCGAGATCGTTCGCATCACGCCCGGCGGAGGAACGGAGACCTGGACGAAGGAGCTCACGGCGTACCCGAACGGGATGGTCGTGACCCCCGACGCGTCCTCGGTGCTCGTGATCGAGGCCAAGGCGGAGCGTGTAGCCCGTATCCCGATACTGGCCGATGGGTCGGCGGGGCCGGCCACGACGTTCGCAGGGCTGCCCGACACCGACGCCGACGGCTTGGCTCTCGACGCCGAGGGTTACCTGTGGGCAACCCTGTACAGGCCCGACGGGCTGGTTCGACTGTCGCCCACGGGCGAGGAAGTCCTGAGGATCGACGATCACCTCGCCAGCATCCTGGATGCCCCCACGAACCTGGCGTTCGTCGGGGTCCGCCTGGATCGAGCGGTCGTGGCCAATGTCGGTGGGCGCCATCTGCTCGCTATCGACCTGGGCGTTGTTGGCCAACCGCTGCACTACCCGGAGGTGCCGTGATGCGGTTCGAAGGCAGGAGCGTGATCGTGACGGGTTCGGCGCAGGGGATCGGCCGTGGCATCGTGCAGGCCTTCCTGGGTGAGGGGGCCAACGTGTTCGCCGCAGACGTGCGTGCCGACGGCCTCGAAATAACGGCGGCGCTCGCGCCCGATCGCGTCCGAACCCACGTCGTCGACCTCGCCGACTTCGACGCCGCACGCGCGGTCGTCCCGGCGGCCATCGAGGCCATGGGCCGCGTCCACGTGCTGGTGAACTGCGCCGGCGTCATGCCCGGCGGGCCGCTCCTGGAGGTTTCGCGCGAGACGTTCGACCTGACGTTCGCGGTGAATGCGCGCGCCCCGATGGCCACGATGCAGGCGATCACGCCGCACTTCGCAGAGCACGGCGGCGGCCCGATCGTGAACATCGCTTCCGCCAACGCCTTCAAGAACGAATCACCCGAGGGGCCGTACAACGCCTCGAAGGCGGCCCTCGTGGCGCTCACGAAGGCGGCGGCCCACGAGTGGGGGCATCTCAACATCCGCGCGAACTGCGTGGCGCCGGGTCAGACCGTGACCCCGGAGGGAGAGGCGGAGATGGCCGCCGATCCTGACGAGGCCCGTTTGCAGCGTGAGTACCTGCGGAAGATCCCGCTTCGGCGAGCCGGCGCCCCCCGCGACCAGGCGATGGCCGTGCTCTTCCTCGCATCCGATGAGGCAGCGTGGATCAGCGGTCAGACCATCATCGTCGACGGCGGGGAGCTCGGTGGCGGGGACTGGTACGACGCCGCGGATGCGCCGCCGATCCCAGAGTGACCGGGGGAGCATCGCGCTGACTGTCGACCGTTGACAACATCCGAGCCTCGGGCTTAGCGTCGCGCGTATATCAGGACAAGGGAAAATCCGAGGGAGGGATCCATGTCGGGTCGTCGTCTGGTCGTCATCCTGAACGCGTTGCTCGTCGTCGCGATGGCATGCTCATCCGACACCACGTCGACGACGCAACCGACCGGCTCCGGCACGCCGGGTCCGGTCGAAGGCTCGGTCACCCTGTTCGGATACGAGGACAACTTCGTCCCGGAGGTGATCGACCCCTTCTACGCGGCCTACCCCGACCTGGACGTGAAGACGGCCGTGTTCAGCAGCAACGACGAGGCGGTCACCAAGCTCCAGAACGGGTTCCAGGCAGACGTCATCAACGTGTGCACGGAGGAGACAGGTCGCATGATCGACCTCGGGCTCCTGCAGCCCATCGACACCTCAAGGATCGAAAGCTGGGAGACGCTGTTCCCGGCCCTCAAGGACCAACCCGGGGTGGTCTCCGATGGCCAGGTCTACATGATCCCGAACGTGGGCGGGACCTCCGGTGTCATCTACAACCCGGAGGAGGTGCCGCAGGGCATCGACTCCTATCGTGACCTGTTCGAGGACCCCGCGTTGGCGGGCAAGGTGACCTTGGAGGACTCGGCTGCCACCGTGATCGCGATCGTGGCACTGGCCCTCGGCCACGAGGACCCCTTCACGCTCGCCGAGGACGATATCGCCGAGATCAGGGACTACCTCATCGAGCACAAAGGCCAGATCCGCGCGCTCTTCAAGGGTGACGCGGACTTCTTGAACCTCTACCGCTCCGGGGAGATCGTGGCCGGCTTCGGTTACCACGACTACCGCGCCGCCATGACACGGGAAGGGATCCCGGTCGAGTTCGTCTCCGCCGAAGGATCGCTGGCCTGGATCTGTGGCGTGGGGTTGTCCTCCACCACGCAGAACGTCGACGCGGCTTACGCGGCTATGAACTACTACGTGTCGCCGACCCCACAGACGTTCTACGCGGAGTCCTACACGTACCTCGTCTCGGACCAGCGAACGGTCGATGCGCTCGACCCAGCGCTCGTCGCGGAGCTGGGTCTGGACGATCCGACCCAGTTGGACGCTGCGATCGCGCTGCAGCTGCCCGAGAACTACGACCTGTGGCTCGACGCATATCGCGACTTCAAGGCCGCGTGAGAAGGAGAGAGGGGCACCTATGTTTGCGAGATCCATCCGGCTACTCGCTGTCACCGCAGCTCTGTCGCTGATCGCTGTCGCGTGCACGGACACAACGTCGAGCGAGCCCACGGGCGGTGGCACGCCCCAGAGCAGCTCGAGCGGTGCGCCGACCGAACCGTCGGGGGCTCTCAGGGTCTTCGCGTTCGAGGACTCGATCATCCCCGAAGTCACCGAGCCCTTCCTGGCGGCGTATCCCGACATCCAGCTTCAGACGGCCGCGTTCGGCTCCGGCGATGAAGCGCTGACGAAGCTGGAGTCGGGCTTCCAGACCGACGTGGTGGAGGTGTGCATCCGCGAGGTGCCGCGGTACACGGCTTCCGGGGTGCTCTTGGCGTTGGATACGGCACGGCTGGATCCCTGGGATTCGGTGTTCCCGGCGTTCAAGACGGGCGGCGAGCTCGACGGCCAGACGTGGGTCGCCGTGGCGCAAGGTGGTCCCGCCGGGGTCGTGTGGAACCCGGAGACGGTCCCCGACGGCGTGACGTCGTACCGGCAGCTGTTCGAGGAGCCGGCGCTCGCCGGGCGGGTCGCCATGGACGCCACGCCCTACTACATGATCGCCATCGGGGCGCTGGCGCTGGGGCACGAGAACCCGTACGACCTCACCCAGGAGGAACTCGACGAGGTCACGGCCTACTTCATCGAACACAAGGCGCAGTTCCGGTCCTTCTACCAGGGCGATGCTGACTTCCTGAGCCTGTACCGCAACGGGGAGGTCGACGCGGCGGCCTCCTTCCCCGGCTACGAGGGTCAGCTGGCGAAGGACGAGCTGGAGATCGGGTTCAACTTCGCCGAGGAAGGGACCCTGACATGGATGTGCGGGATGGGGATCTCGGCCAACGCCGAGAACGTGGACGCCGCCTATGCATGGGTGAACCACTTCCTGTCCACCGACATCCAGAAGTACTTCGCCGAGCAGTGGAACTACCTCGCCTCGAACGAAGAGACGCTCGCGGTGTTGGATCAGGAGACGATCGACTCACTTCGGATGACGGATCCCGAGTGGCTGACGCGGGCCATCCCGACGCAGATCCCGGACAACTACGACGCCTGGCTCGACGCGGTGCGTCAGATCAAGTCGGCGTGACCGAGCGACAGGGAGGGAGGTGCGGTGGGCGAGCTGTTGAGGATCCGGAGCGCGCTCGATCAGATGGATGAGCGCATCATCGAGGCGTTGAACCACGACGGGCGACGCCCCTTCACCCAGATCGCCCGGGAACTGGGAGTGAACGAAGCCACGATCCGGCATCGCTACGCGCGTCTGGTGCGGCGTGGCGTCATCCAGGTCGTTGCGATCTCCGACGCGCTCGCGTTGGGCCTCGTGTTCGCTGAAGCGGGCGTCCGTGTCAGGGGCGGCCCGGTGAGTCGAACGGTGAGCGCACTCGTCGAGATCCCCGAGGTTGACTACGTCGCGGTGTGCACCGGCGCCTATGACCTCCTCATCGAGGTCGTTTGCACGGACAACGATCACCTGCTCCGCGTCCTCGACGAAGGGGTTCGCTCCGCGCCGGGCGTCGACTCGATCGACACGTTCACCATCCTGCAGGTGCCGAAGCACAGTTACGGCTGGACGAGCCTGCTGACCGTGTAGACGCGTCGAGCGTTCGCCGAGATCCGGTAGTCCTAGCCGGCAGAGATGCCGTCTTTCGGCGCACCGGCCCATTGTGCTTGCAGGAGGTCGTGACCTACCGTCGCGATCGCGGGATCAGCCCGCCGATCGTGAGGGGTTCGGTGCGTGAGGACGAGGCGCTGGGGTTCGTCATCGACGAACTGACCCGCCTGATCGAGATCCCATCCGTGTCCGACCACGAGCACGCGGCGATGCGCCACCTCGCTGATCGGTGCCGGCGTCTCGATCTGCCGGTCGACGAGCAGCCGGTGCCGGGAGCGGGTCCCAACCTCGTCGTCGGGTGGGATCTCGCGCCGACGCTCCTGCTCACTGCCCACATCGACACGATCGTGCCGATGTGGCCGACCGACCATCGCGCATCCGTGGACGGCACGACCATCTCGGGCCTCGGTGCCCAGGATGACAAGGGTTGCGCCGTCGCCATCCTGCTCGCCATGCTCATGGCTCGCGACGAAGGGGTGCCGGTCGAGCGTCTGCCGGTCGCCCTCGGGTTCTGCGTCGACGAGGAGGTCGGAGGCAAGGGCTCGCGAGCCATGGCGGACTGGATGCGTCCGCCGTTCGTCATCGCCTCGGAGGGGACCGAGCTCGATGTCGCCGTCACCGAGACGGGGTTCGTCGAGGGCTGGGTTCGGATCGAGGGCCACTCGATGCACGGTTCGCTGATCGAGGAGGCCGACAACCCGCTCGTGCGTGCGGCCGATCTCATCCGATCCCTCGGGCAAGCCTCGTTCACGCGGCTGGAGCATCCGATCGCGGGTCGGAACATGGTTGCGGTCCTCCAGCTACTCGCGGATCAGCGTTCGAACGCCACGCCCGAGCGAGCGCGGATGCTCATCACGGCCAGGGTCTTCGAGGAGCCGAGCTTGGCCGACGTGGCGGAGGAGTTGGGGCGGATCTGCGCCGAGCACGGAGCGGTGTTCGACGAGATCGATCGCGGGGGCTGGTGGGAGACGCCGTGGGAAGCGCCGCTCGTCGGCGCACTCGTCGGTGCATCGGAGAGGGCCATCGGACGAACCCCGCGTCCCACGAGGATGCCAGCGTGGACCGATGCCCACAGTTTCCACGACCGGAGCGACTCACAGGTCGTGGTGTTCGGACCGGGGCACCTGCGCACCGCGCATCGGCCCGACGAACACATCGATGCGGCAGACATCGTCCGTGCCGCCAGGGTGATGGCCCGCGTCATAGGTGATGTTGATCAGTTGCAGGACGCAAGGACGGCGACCAGAGAGGGAGATTCACGATGAAACGAGGCAGGACGTTCGGCGTGGGCTTGGTCGTGGCGACGCTCGCCGCCGGATGCAGTGCGGCAGGAAGCACCGCGCCGAGCGGGACGCAGGCGAGCGAAGCGCCGCTCACGGGCGACCTCACGTTCTTCGCCTACGAGGACGCCTTCGAGCCCGCCCTGCTGGATCCGTTCGAGGCCGCGAATCCCGACGTGAGCGTCAGGACGGCCGCATTCTCGAGCGCAGACGAGACGATCACGAAGCTGCAGAGCGGGTTCGTCGCCGACGTGGTGAACGTCTGTGTGGAAGACACCGGGCGGATGGTGGCGTCAGGCCTTCTCCAGCCCATCGACACCACACGGATCGCGAACTGGGACCGGATGTTCCCGGCGTTCCGCGAGTTGGATGGCGTCGCCGTTGATGGCCAGGTCTACCTCGTGCCGATGGTAGGGGGGACGAGCGGCATCATGTACAACGAAGACGCCATCCCCGACGGCGTGACCTCCTACGCGGATGCCTTCTCTGAGAGGTTCGCCGGGAAGATCGGGATGGATGATGACCCCTTGACGGGGATCGCGGTTGCTGCGATGGCGCTCGGTATCCAGGATCCTCTCAACCTGACGGAGGATCAACTCGCCCAGGTGAAAGCGTTCCTCATCGAGAAGAAGCCCCTGCTCAGGGCGCTCTTCAAGGGCGACTCCGACGTTTCGCAGCTGTTCGGCGCGGGTGAGATCGACATCGCGATCCCCGGATACAAGGGTTCCACCGAGACCCTGCAGGGAGAGGGACTGCCGGCTGCTTTCTCGCTGGCCTCAGAGGGACAGCTGACGTGGACCTGCGGCTACTCGATCGGGGCGAACGCCACGAACGTTGACGCGGCTTATGCCCTCATCAGCCACTACAGCCAGCCGGAGACCCAGGCGTGGCAGGCAGAGAACTTCTTCTACCTCGTCTCCAACCGAGACACGCTCGACGCGGTATCACCCGAGATCGTCGAGACGGCGGGGCTCGCGGATCCGGGGAGCTTCCAGAACGCCGTGCCGTACGCGGTTCCATCGAACTACGACGAGTGGGTGGCGGTCTGGCGCGAGTTCAAGTCCGCATAGGGCAGGTGAGCGGTCCGGGCCGGGACCCGGGCCGCTCCGCCTTCAGGAACCGCGCTCCCGATCGATCAGGAGTGCCGGCTCGGGAGGGGGATCGGAGGCGGTTTCGCGTACGACCTCAGCAACCTGCTCGCAGGACCAGTGGAACAGGTCGATCGGCATGTCCAGTGGTGGCTGCAGCCGGTAGACCCACTTGCCCCACTGCGTGAGCCCGAGGACGCCGCGGCGCACGGCGGCCCGGTGGACGGCTCGATGGAAGGCAGGGGCTGGCCGGATCGAAGTCTTGTCCTGCACGAATTCGACCCCGATGTACGCTCCTGAGGCCCGCACGTCACCCACTTGCTCGACGTCGCGCACGAGGGGTCCGAGCACATCCAACGCGGCACGTTCCATCAGCATGACGTTCTCGAGAGCGCCGGTATCGAGGATGGCGTCGATGTTGGCCAGCGCCCCGGCCGCAGACGGTGGGGTCCACGCGAAGGTTCCACCCAGCGCGAGGGTGCTTCGCGCCATGATCTCCTCGGTCCCGAGGATGGCGCCGATCGGTTGCCCGCCACCGCTGAACCCCTTCCCGAGGAGCATCAGATCCGGTCGGATCCCGTATCGCTCCGCCGCGAACATCGTGCCGCAGCGCCCCAGCCCCGTTTGCACTTCGTCGAGGATCAGCTTCCACCCCCATCGCCGGCACATCGCCTGGAGTCGTTCCCAGAACGCCGGGGAAGGCGCGATGATCCCGCCCTCGCCCAGCACCGGTTCGATCAGAACTCCCGCGATCTCCCCCGGCTCGACTTGGTGCACCAGGACCCAGTCCTCCAGGTAGTCCAGGGTTGCCGTGTCGTCGAAGGGCCCGGCGCCTCGATGGAACGGAGCGCGATAAGCATTGGGATAGGGGATGAACACCAGGCCCGGCGCGAACTGCGCGTGTTGGGTCGTCACCTCGGCGAGATCGGTCGATGAGCCTGCGGTGAGGTACGTGCTCTCTCCGTGGTACTGACCGAGGAACCCCAAGATCATGGGCCGGCCCGTTGCTTCGCGAGCGAGCTTGATGCCGCCCTCGACGGCAAGCGTCCCCGACAGGGAGTAGGCGACCCGGGTGAGACCTTCGGGCGAGATCTCGACGATACGCTCCGCGAGCTCCACGACAGGCTCCGAGATGGTGTAGGCGGTGTTCTGCATCCCGAACAAGCGCTCGCAGGCGTCCATCGCATCGGCCACCCGCGACGACCCACGGAGGGGAGCGGAGCCCCATGCTGAGACATGGTCCGCGTACGTGTTCCCGTCCACATCCTCCAGCAGCCATCCACGCTGCCTCGCGAGCACCATCGGGACGTCGGTGTGGTCCGCACGACCAACGTAGCGGCGATCGAACCGATCCAAGAGCTCCGAGCTCTTCGGACCGGGCAAGGAGGTGACGACTCGAGGCTTCTCGCTGGCTCCGGACTCCTTGGGGGCGTCGATATCGATGGATCACCTTACGCGTCGTATCACGGCCGTTCGGATCGAATACCGGCGAGGCTGGGGGAAGATCACGCGGGATCCGTACGTGTGCCTCCTCAGGGCGCCTTGCTCGCTGCCTGGTCGACTGTCTACTATCCGCAGCCGATCGGTCCGGACGTTCAGGGTCTTCCAGCGGTTCAAGAGGTGGAGTGCTCCCGGTGATGACGTGGCCCAGCGACGCGAGACGCTAGAAGCGAAGGTCGGGCGTCGCGCCACGTCCCTAGGCGAGCCGCGATCCATCACCCGCCTAGCTCGCATCGCCTTCCTCTCGGGTGTCTTGCTCCTGTTGTACGGGCCGCTCGCCGTCCTCGCTCTGTTCTCGTTCAACGACCAGATCATCATCGCCCTGCCTTTCCACGCGTTCACCCTCGAGTGGTACCGGGAGGCGCTCGCCAACACCCTGGTCCGTGAGTCGCTCAAGAACTCGCTCGTCCTGGCCACGATCGTGACGCCGGTCTCCGTGATCTTGGGCACGCTGGCGGCGTTCGCGCTCACGCGCTTCGCCTATCGGTTCCGGGGCGCGGTCGCGGTCCTCGTGGGAGGCCCGCTCGTGGTCCCGTGGCTGCTGATCGCGGTCGGACTGCTGCTGTTCTTCAGCCGCCTGAAGATGCCCCTTGGGTTCACGACGATCGGGCTTTCCCACATCGTGGTCGCGTTTCCTCTCGTCGCTGCCATCGTCTCGGCCCGGCTCGTGCGATTCGATCCACGGCAGGAAGAGGCGGCGCGGGACCTGGGAGCGACGAACGCCGAGGTGCTGCGGTTCGTGATCCTGCCGCACCTGGCGCCCGCGATGGCGGCCTCGGCGGTGCTCGCGTTCAGCTATTCGTTCAACAATTTCGTGATCAGCTTCTTCACGGGTGGGTTCGAGCTCACCTTCCCGACGTGGGTGTTCTCCACCCTGCGGCACGCGCAGAACGTGCCGATCGTGAACGCGATCTCGACCCTCGTCTCCGGCGTCCAGCTCGCGGTGATCGTGGTGGCGTGGTTGCTGTGGAACCGAAGGGCTCGCAAGCTCGCAGGCGCCGACCCCATGGAGATGTTGTGGTAGCGCGCCCGGTGGGTGCGCCGCGCCGCCGGAGTCCTGCGGGGCCGTTCTATGCATCCCTGCCGACGGCCGTGCTGCTCCTGCTGTTCGTGGGGCCTATGGTCATCCTGCTGTACTACTCGTTCCAGGAGTCCTCGTTCGGCCAGACCACGGGGTGGACGCTGGAGAACTACACCTCGATCCTGTCCGATCCCACCTACGGGAAGGTCATGCTGAGCACCGTCGTGATCTGCACGGTCTCGATGGCGGTCATGCTCGCGCTCGCGATCCCCCTGGCCTACCTGCTGGCGCTCCGGCTCCGCCCGAAGGCAGAGTTGCTCTTCCTCTTGCTCCTCGTGCTCTCCGAGGAGCTCAACCCACTGATCCGCGTCTACGCGTGGCGCACGATCCTCGGCCGCCAGGGGGTCGTGAACTTCCTCCTCACGAGGGCGGGGGTGATCGACCAGCCGCTCGACATCTTGCTGTTCTCGAGCCTCGCCGTGGTGATCGTGATGTCCACCACGTACGTGCCGTATACGACGATCCCGATCTACGCGGCGCTGAAGGCGGTCGATCCGGCGCTGCTGGAGGCGGCGGATGACCTGGGTGCCACGTTCGGGACCCGCTTCCGCAAGATCCTGCTCCCACTGGCCGCACCCGGGATCTTCGTCGCGATCATCCTGGTGTACATACCGCTGTACTCGGAGTTCGCGACGCCGGCGCTGGTGGGCGGGACGAGCGGCTACATGATCGGCAACGCGATCCAGGAGCAGATCCTCGAGGCGGGCAACCGGGGCGTCGGCGCCGCGATGAGTTTCTTGCTCCTCGTGCTCTCGGGCGCGATCGCGCTCGCTGGGTACCGGCTCGGTCGGATCAGACGGCTGCAGGCGACGGCGTAGGAGGAGCGAGTGATCGAGGACCAGATGACGGGGACCGGCGATGTAGCCATGCGGCTGGAAGGGGTCGTGAAGCGTTTCGGCGACGTCGTGGCGGTGGACCACATCGACTTCGATATCCGTCGCAGCGAGTTCTTCTCGCTGCTCGGACCCAGCGGGTGCGGCAAGACGACGACGCTCCGCATGCTCGCAGGTTTCGAACGTCCGACCGAGGGCCGGATCATGATCGAGGGCATCGACGCGGCCGACATCCCTCCGCACCGTCGCGATACGAACATGGTGTTCCAGAGCTACGCGCTGTTCCCGCACATGACCGTGGCGCAGAACGTCGCGTTCGGTCCCCAGCGCAAGCGACTGGGGAAGCACGAGGTCGAGGCTGCTGTGCGCGACGCGCTCACCACGGTGCGGATGGACGATTACGCGGGCCGCTACCCGCGTGAGCTCTCGGGCGGGCAGCAGCAGCGCGTCGCGCTCGCCCGCGCGTTGGCGAACCGACCGGCCGTGCTGTTGCTGGATGAGCCGCTCGGTGCGCTCGACCTGAAGCTCCGTGAGGAGATGCAGTTCGAACTGAAGCGGATCCAACGCGACGTCGGGATCAGCTTCGTCTACGTCACGCACGATCAGGGCGAGGCGATCACCATGTCGGACCGGATCGCCGTGATGAACGGCGGGCGGGTCGAGCACCTCGGTACGCCCGAAGAGATCTACCTGCAGCCAGCCACACGGTTCGTGGCCGGGTTCATCGGCCAGGCGAGTTTCCTGCCCTGCCGCGTCGAGGCCGCTTCGGCAGATGCTGCCCGCGTGATGCTGCCTGGCGGGGTCCTCGCGACGGCGGGTGGGGCCGCGGACGGCTGCCGGGCCGGGACCGACGCGGTCTTGATGCTCCGCCCCGAGCACGTCCGACTGAGCGCCGCCGACCCTGGCCGGCCGGGGTGCTTCCCGGCGCGCGTGGTCGAGGAGGTGTTCCAGGGGGCGGTTGTCCGTTACGGGCTGGAGGCCGCCGAAGGCTCGCGCCTCACGGCGATCACACCGCTCGCCGAGCGGCTCGACCCGGCCGCCGAAGGCCGTGCCTGGGTGAGTTGGGCCTCGGAGTGGGCCTACGTCTTGCCCGCCGGGGATGGCGACGCGTAGACTGTCGACAGCTTGTCATCCACCCACGCTGATCTTGCGATCGCGACGTTCGCGATCGACGAGATCGTCGAGGGGACCCAGACAGGGCGGGACGGCACGACGCTGATCGTGTCGCCACCGCAGCTCGCGGTCGGGGCCGGGGAACCGGCGCTGGCGGAGGCCACGGTCGAGGTCGTCCGTCCCGGCGATCGCGTTCGCATCTCGAACGTCCTCGATGTCGTGCTGCCCGACGTGCGCGGGGACGACCCCTCCTGCACCTTCCCAGGGGCGCTCGGGAGCCTCGAGCCTGCAGCGGAAGGCACGATCCATCGCCTGGGCGGCGTCGCCGTCCTGTCGGCATGCGACTGGCAGGCCGCCGGCTACGCCGAACCCGAGGACTGGCCCGACTGCTTCGTGGACATGGAGGGGCCCGGGGCGCCGCTCAGCCCGTGGGGAGCCACATGCAACGTCGTGGTGCGGGCGGTGCCGGGGGCCCCGCCGCCCCGGCCCCCCCCCACAAGGGCCCTAAAGGCGGGGGGGGGCGGGCGCC
>JBKJXU010000033.1:0-37489 GCA_046716145.1 Actinomycetota bacterium | reverse complement strand
GAGCGGGTTCGGCCGGCTTCGCGGGTTCGGCCGGCTTCGCGGGTTCGGCCGGCTTCGCGGGTTCGGCCGGCTTCGCGGGTTCGGCCGGCTTCGCGGGTTCGGCCGGCTTCGCGGGTTCGGCCGCCTTCGCGAGTGCCTTCTTGGAGAGCTTCTCCTTCGAAGGACGCTCCGGCTTGGCGCTCGTCGCGGCGCCCGGGCGCTCGGCGACGAACTTGTCCCAGATCCCGATCTTCGACATCAGGTTGCGCACCTGGCTCGAGGGCTGGGCGCCGACCCGGAGCCAGTGCATGGCGCGATCCTCGTCGATCTCGATCACCGATGGGTCGTTGAGCGGGTGGTACCGGCCGATGATCTCGATGAACCGCCCGTCACGGGGGGCCCGCTGATCGGCCACAACGACGCGGTAGAACGGCCGCTTCTTCGCGCCCATCCTTCGCAGCCGGATCCTCGTCGCCATGCCTCGTACCTCTCGCTATCTCTCGGGGAGCCTCGCGGGAACCTTCATCCCCGGGATGCGCTTGCCGCCCATCATCGTCCGCATCATCTTCCGCGCGCCATCGAAATCCTTGAGGAGCGCGTTGACGTCCGCGGTGGTGACCCCGGACCCGTTCGCGATCCGCAGGCGGCGGGACCCGGAGATGATAGCGGGATCGCGGCGCTCGGCGGGGGTCATCGACAGGATGATGGCCTCGGCGCGCCCGATCTGCCCTTCGTCGACCGCCTCGGCGATCTCTTTCATCGCGTTCTTCCCGCCGGGTATCCCGGGCATCATCTTGAGCAGATCCTGCAGCGGCCCCATCTTGCGCATCTCGCGCAACTGGGCCAGGAAGTCCTCGAGGTTGAACCGACCCTTGAGGAGCTGCTCGGCCGCCGCCGTCGCCGCCTCCTGATCAACCGTGTCCTGCACCTTCTCGATCAAGCTCAAGACGTCACCCATCCCGAGGATCCTGCCGGCCATGCGGTCAGGGTGGAACGGCTCCAGATCTTCGACCTTCTCCCCCGTTCCGACGAAGAAGACGGGTTTGCCGGTGACGTGGGTCATAGACAGGGCGGCTCCGCCGCGTGCGTCACCATCGAGCTTCGTGAGGATGAAACCGGTGGTGTCGACCTCCGCCATGAAGGCGCGGGCCTGCACGACCGCGTCTTGGCCCGTCATGGCGTCACACGCCATCAGGACGTGATGCGGCTTCGTCACGTCCTTGATCTTGCGGGCCTGACGCATCATCTCGGGGTCGACGTGCAACCGCCCCGCCGTGTCGACGATCACGACGTCGGCGCCGGTGCGCTCGGCTTCCTTGACGCCGTTCTTCGCGACCTTGACCGGGTCACGTCCCTCCGACCAGACCGGGACACCGATCTCGCGGCCCAGGGTGCGGAGTTGCTCGACCGCCGCCGGACGCTCGAGGTCCGCAGCGATCAGGAGCGGCCGCTTCCCCTTCGCTTTGAGATGCCTCGCGAGTTTGGCGCAGGCGGTGGTCTTGCCCGATCCCTGAACCCCGGCCATCAGGATCACGGCGGGTGAGCCTGCGAGCGTGAACGGCCGGTGCTCGCCCCCGAGCGTGACCGTGAGCTCCTCGTTCATGACCTTCACGACCTGTTGGGCGGGGGTGAGGCTCTTCATGACTTCTTCGGACAACGAGCGGCCGCGAACCCGCCCGAGCAGGTCGTCGGCCACCTCGACGGCGACGTCGGCCTCGAGCATGGCCGTGCGAACCTCGGCGAGAGCGTTGTCCACCTGCTGGGGGTGGAGCTTGCCCCGCTGTCGGAGCTTCTTGAAGACGCCATCCAGGCGTTCGGTCAGCGTGTCGAACATATGAGTGGGAGGGATGCGCGCGAGCCTCGCGCGGCGACCTAGTGTATCGGCCATCGAACCGGGGAGATCCGTGACCGTCGTGGAAGACCGGCTCCGCCTCGAGCATCAACTGATCGCGCTGCGGTGGATCGTGGCCGCCTTCGGCGCCGCACAGGTCGGCTTCGCGGTCCGCGACGCGTCGGAGGATCCCGGGTTCGTGGTTCCGCTCGGCGCGGCGATCGTGATCGGTCTCGTCTGCGGGAACCTGCTCATCACACGCGCCGCAGGGCGCACCGGCGGTCCGGACCCGATCCTCGGCGTCGTCGCGTTCGGATTGGATGCCACGGCGCTCCTCGGCCTCATCTGGATCGCGTCGGACGGTCCGGCCGACCCCGTCTGGGTGATCGGCTATCTGCTGCCACTGGAGGGAGCGGCACGTTGGGGTCTGCCCGGCGCACTGATCGGCGCCGGACTGTTCCTCGGCGGAGAGCTCGCCCGGTCCCTGCCGGGCGGATCGCAGGTCGGTACGCCCACGCTCGCCTTCCGCGCCGCGATGGCGTTCGTGATCGGCGCCGTCGCGGGGATGTTCTCCTCGTCATGGCGCCGCGCCGCCGCGGTTGCGAGCGCTCGCGCCCACGACGCCGAGGCCGCTGCCGAACGCGCCCTAGCAGCCGCTGAACGCGAGCGGCAAGCGCGGGCCGAGGTCGCCGCGTTCCATGCTGCGGTGTTGGTCGATCCGGACGTCGACCACCTGCGGACACAGCTCCAGACCGCCGCGGAGGCGATCGGCCGCGAGATCGGGTGCGAGTCGCTCGGTATCTTGGTCCGCCGCACGGGCCAGGCCGGCGATGTCGGGTTCATGGCCGTCGGCGTCCTCGGCGACCCCGGCTACCTGCCGGGACAGGTGCTCGCGCCCGCGTCCGACCCGGTCGCGGCTGCGGCGGAAGATGGCCTGCCCGTGAGCGCAGGACCCGACATGGTCGCTCCGATGCTCGTTCGAGGCACGGTGGTGGGCGTGATCCACGAGCGTTCACGGGTCTTCGAGCCCGACGCCGACCGGTTCCGGCTGTTGGTCCGGCTCGCGGATCAACTCGGTTTGGTCCTCGAGTCCGCCCGTCTGCGGGCGGATCAACAGGAGACCGTCGTGCGCCTGCGCGAACTCGATCAGATGAAGTCAGACTTCGTTGCGATCACGAGCCACGAGCTGCGAACACCGCTGGCCGGCGTCCGCGGGTACGTCGACATGCTCCGTCGCCGCGGCGAAGAACTCACCACGGCCGAGCGCGAGGAGTACCTCGACATCGTGCTGCTGCAAACCGACCGCCTCATCGCGCTCGTGGACGACCTGCTGGTGGTCTCGAAGATCGAGGCGGGGATGCTGACCTTGGAGCCGGAAGACACCGAGATCGGCTCCTTCCTTGCCCGGTCCGTGCGCACGTTCGGCGAGGATGCCGCCCGGGTGCTGGTGACACGTGGAGCCAGCGCGCCTGAGCGCATGCTGGTGGACCATCGCCGGCTCGCGCAGATCCTCACGAACCTGGTGCACAACGCGCTCAAGTTCTCCGAGGAGACGGTGCGCGTCACGTGGGACGCTCCCGCCGGCGGGACGGTCGCCTTTCACGTGCACGACCAGGGCCCCGGGATACCCCTCGAGGATCGAGACCGGATCTTCGAGCGCTTCCATCAGGGCGGCCACGCGAACACCCACAGCCAGGGGTTCGGGCTCGGTCTCTACATCACACGGCAGCTGACCCAAGCGATGGGTGGGTGGATCGAGGTTCGTTCGGCCCCCGGCGAGGGCACCACCTTCACCGTCACCCTGCCGGAGAGTCGTCCTCGCCCATCACCCGCGCCATCGTCTGCAGCAGAGCTGCCGGGTCGAACGGCTTCGTGACGTACTCGTCCGCACCGAGTCCCTCCGCCGCCTTCCTGCCCTCCTCCCCGTCGGCCGTCATGACGATGACCGGGAGATACGCAGCGGCGAGGTCGGCGCGGAGCGCCGCGAGCACCGCCGCCCCGTCCATCACGGGCATGTGGAGGTCGAGCACGAGGACGTCGGGACGTTCCCGTGCGATCTCCGCGAGGGCGCCCGCTCCGTCGGCGACATCGGTCACGTCGTAGCCCTCCCCTGCCAGGACCGCACGCACGGCGTCACGCATCGTCGGGTGATCCTCAGCGACGAGGACCCGCCGGCGCCTCATCAGCCTGCCAGGAGCCGCTGCACGAACGTCTCCGCATCGAACGGGCGCAGGTCCTCGGCGCCCTCCCCGACCCCGACGAAGCGCACGGCCAACCCGAGTTCCTCGCGCACGGCCACGACGATGCCGCCCTTGGCGGACCCGTCGGTCTTCGTGAGAACGACACCGGTGAGAGCCACGGCTTCGGTGAAGGCACGGGCCTGGGCGATCCCGTTCTGTCCCGTCTGCGCGTCGAGGACCAGCAGCGTCTCGTCGGCTGTTGCGCCGGCCTTCTCGATCACGCGGCGGATCTTCGCGAGCTCTTCCATGAGCGGCTGCTTCGTGTGCAGGCGGCCCGCGGTATCGACGATGAGCACGTCGCTCCCACGAGCGAGCGCCGACGTGACCGCATCGAACGCGACGGCTCCGGGATCAGCACCTCGGTCTTGCGCGACCAGGTGTGCCCCCGCACGCCGGGCCCAGACCTCGAGCTGTTCGCCGGCGGCGGCCCGGAAGGTGTCCGCGCCGGCCACGCTCACCCGGGCCCCACCGCTCACCAGCAGCCGTGCCAGCTTGCCGATCGTGGTCGTCTTGCCGCTCCCGTTCACCCCCACGATCAAGATCACCGCGAGACGGCCCTCGGGCAGGCGCACCGGCTCGTCGGGACCGAGTATCCGGAGGATCTCCTCGCGCAGCAGCCCAACGGGGTCGGACCCGTCGCGATGTGCAGAACGCACGCGGTCGACCAGCTCGGCCGAGGCGACAGGTCCCACATCCGCACGGATCAGGAGATCCTCCAGGCCCGCCCAGCGGTCGGCATCGGACCGCTCGAACAACGACCTGACCCTGGCGCCGAGCCCCTCGGAACGGAACGCGGCGCCGGGCGCCGGGACACGGCTCGCGATGGACGGGGTCGGGGCTGCCTCCATGCGGCGACGGAGCAAGACCACCACGAGGAGCATCGCGGCCACGACGACGACAGCCGTGATGCCGAGGAGGATCTCCATCGAGATGGCGAGGCTATCCGACGGGCCGGGGCTCCGGCACCTCGAGGACCGACTCGTCCTCGGCGGAGGACTGCACCGCGAACGCCTCGGCCGCAGCCTCGCGCTGAGCCTCCACGCGGGCTTCCTGCTCCGCGCCCTCGTGGCGGTCCAGCCGCTGAGCCACGACCTTCGTCGTCCCGTCGGCGTTCAGGGAGATGCCGTACATCATGTCCGCGATCTCCATCGTGCGCTTCTGGTGCGTGACGATGAGCACCTGGGCGTCACGGGCGAACCCTTCGACCAACCGCAGGAACCGGTGCAGGTTGATGTCATCGAGCGCCGGCTCCACCTCGTCCATGAGATAGAAGGGCGAGGGACGCGCGGTGAAGATGGCGAACAGGAACGCCAACGCGGTGAGCGAACGCTCGCCTCCGGAGAGCAGCGAGATCCGCTTCACGCGCTTGCGTCCGGGCGAGGCTTCGATCTCGATCCCGGACTCCAGCGGGTTGGCCGGGTCCGTGAGGACGAGCCGCCCTTCGCCGCCGGGGAACAGCTCCTTCACGAGCCGCTCGAACTGCAGCGCGACGTCGCGGAAGGCCGACGTGAAGGTATCCGTGATCTCGCGGTCGATCTGGGCGACCACTTCGAGGAGGTCACGGCGTGCCTTGCGTACATCGTCGAGTTCGCGCTGCATGAAATCGTGCCGCTCCTGCAGCGTCTCGAACTCCCCGGAGGCCAGGAGATTCACGCGGCCGAGGAGCGCGAGGCGGCGCTGGACCAGTTCCGCCCTCTTCTCGAGTGAGTCGGTCGTGTCGTCCTCCGCCAGCGATGCCACCAGGTCCTCAGGAACGGCGCCGAACCCCTCGCGGATGAGGCGCTCGGACTCCGCGATCCTCCGCTCGATCTCACCACGCGAGCGGTCATCGTCCTCGTAGCGCGCGCGGAGTTCCTCCAGCCGCGTCGATGCGGTGCGCCACGAGCGGTTCACCGCGGCCTCACGCTCAGCGGCCGCGTGCTCCAGGTCGGCCGCGGCTTCCCGCGCGGCATTGGCGGCGGTGAACGCGGCGTCGGCGGCGGCGACCGCGGCCTCGGACTCGATGCGGCCCGATCCGGCGGCCGCGAGCTCCTCGCGCAGCGCGATGGGGTCGTGCGCCTCGAGGGCCTGGCGCTCCGCGTCCAGGTGCGTCAGTCGCTGTTCATGTTGGTGCTGCGCCTGGAGCAGGGTTTCGACGGCGACGCGGATCTGGATCGGCGCGCGCGGCAAGGCCGGCATCTCCGGAAGATCGGCAAGGTCCACGGGCCCGATCGCCAGGAGGCGATCGCGGGCCGTTGCAGCGTTCTCCTGCACCGCGTGGATCCGTTGCGTGAGCAGCTCGTGTTCCTTCTGCACCCCGGCGAGGTCTCGCTCGAGCACGTTCATCCGCTCGGCCGCGGCCGTGATCTCCACATCGGCGGCATCGACTTGCTCGTGCAGGAAATCGATCTCGGCACCGATCTGGTCCAACCGTTCACGGCGAGGACGGGCCTGTTGCTCGGTGGCCGAGAGGTCGTGCGCGAGCACCTTGAGCTCGTCGAGGATCTCGCGGAGGCGGTCGTCTGCCTCCCTGGGCGTGTGGATGACCGCGGGGCCGATGAGCACGCCCTCCGGCGTGACGAACGAGGCGTGTGCATGTTCGCGCTGCTTGGCCACCGCCACGTCGAGGGACGGAGCGATGTAAACGTCCTTCAGTACCTGGCTCACGATCCCCCGCGCCGAGGGGTCCGCGTGCACCGCGGCCAGGAGCTTGCGCTCCCCGGTGAGACCGAGCGGCACCGGGCCACCGGAAGCGATCGCAAGGATGGCGCCGTCGCCGGTCGTTGCGTCTTCGATGGCGGCGGCGCCATCCTCGTAGACGACGGCGTCCGCGAGCGGGCCGAGCGCGGCAGCCAGCGACCGTTCCAGGCCGGAGTCGGCGTGGACGAGGTTCCCCAGGAGCCCGACCGCGCGACCCTCGTGGGCCCGGATGAACCGGGAACCGGGCGTCTCCTCGATGTCGTGGCGCCTGGCATCCAGCAGGTCCTTCCGCGCCTGCATGGCCCGGCGCCCCTCCTCGAGCGATGCGAGCCGTTCCACGAGCGCACGCCGCTCGTCCTCGAGGCGACCTCGCTCGTCGGCCAGAGGCGCGATCTGTCCATCCAGACGCTCGACGTCGGCGTCGAGCGCGGCGTGCTCGTCCTCGGCGGTGCGGATACGTTCGGTCGCCGCCTCGAGGGCCGTGCGGAGCCGGCCTCCCTCGGCCTCTGCCGAGGCGATCACGGCCTCGAGGCTCTGGACCTCGCCGCGGCGGGCTGCGGCATCCTCGCCCATGTGGCGCCGCTGCTCCTCCACCTCGCGCCGGCGCTCTTCGGCGAGGCGATACACCTCTTCGGCTTCCGCCATCTCGAGGCTGCGCATCTCCAACTCGGCGGTCGCCTTGGCGACCTGTGCCTGCACCCGCGCGATCTCCTCGACCACAGCATCGGTGCGCATCGACCGACCCGCTTCGGCCGCGAGGTCCTCGCGGGCCGACGCCTCGCGCGCCATCGCTTCACGGAAGCCGTGATCGGCGCGCTCACGCTCAGCAGACGCCGCACGGAACAGCTGCTCGGCCTCGGCGAGACTCCTCGCCGCCACCGCACGCGCATCCGCCGCGGCGAGCACGTCTGCGTCCAGAGCGTCGAGCTGCGCACGGGCTTGGGTGCGTTCCTGCAGTCCCTGGTCCCAACCGCCGGTGCGGCGGGCCCGCTCGCGTTGCAGGGCGCGCAGACGAGCGGCGGCCACCTTCATCGAGAGCTCTTCGGCCTGCAGCGTCAGGCCCTCGTGCTTCTTCGCCATCTCCGCCTGCTGCTGCAACGGCTTGAGCTGGCGACGGAGCTCGGCGAGCACGTCGGCCAGGCGCAGGAGGTCATGGTCGAGCGCTCCGAGCTTGCGCTCCGCGCGCTCCTTGCGGCGGCGGTGCTTCGCGATGCCGGCGGCCTCCTCGATGTACCTGCGCCGATCCTCCGGGCGCGCGAGGAGCACGTCCTCGAGCTGCCCTTGGCCCACGACGGTGTGCAGCGCCCGTCCGATCCCCGTCTCGGACAACAGCTCGTGCACATCCATGAGCCGAACGACCTGCCCACCGATGCGGTACTCGGACTCGCCACTGCGGAAGATGGTCCGGCTGATCTCGATCTCGGTCATCGGGACCGGGATCTTCCCGGTCGTGTTGTCGATGACGAGCTTCACCTCGGCCATGCCGAGCGCGGGCCGGCTGGGGGTCCCCGCGAAGATCACATCGGCCATCTGGCCGCCGCGGAGCGCCCGGGGACCTTGCTCACCGAGGGCCCACGAGATCGCATCCACCAGGTTCGACTTGCCCGAACCGTTCGGCCCGACGATGACGGAAACGCCGGGGACGAACTCGAGCACGGTCTTGTCGGCGAACGACTTGAACCCGCGGATCGTGATCGACCGGAGGAACATGTGCGCGGATGCTAACAGGCGTGTGATCTTGGACCGGGAGCCTGGGTGGCGGTGCCCTCAGCCCTCGATCCGGAAGCCGACCATGCCTTCTGCCGGCTCATCCACGATCTCGACCTCCTCGACACTGGCGTGCGGCGGGCCGGTTCGGCACCAGTCGATCTGGGCCAGCACGGCTTCGGCGGGACCCTCGAAGACGGCTTCCACGCGGCCGTCGGGACGGTTGCGGACCCATCCGGCGAGACCGCGGGCGCGCGCCTCGTTCGCGCAGGAGACCCGGAAGAAGACGCCCTGGACCCTGCCCCCCACCACGACCCTGCAACGCCGCATCGGCTCAGGGTAGGCTCGCCTCGTGCCCAGCTACGACCCTCGGACGGCCCTGATCGTGGTCGATATGCAGAACGATTTCGCCGATCCGGCAGGCGGCCTTCCGGTCAGTGGCGCCGACCGAGTGATCCCCGAGGTCAACGCCCAGATCGGGCTCGCACGGGCGGCGGGCGCGATGATCGTCTACACCCAGGACTCCCATCCGCCCGTGACCCCGCACTTCGCCAAGGACGGTGGCGCCTGGCCCGAACACTGCGTGATGGGAACGTGGGGCGCCGAGCTCCACCCGGCGCTCGTCGTCGAGGGCGAGGTCGTGCGCAAGGGAGAGGACGGCGAGGACGGGTACTCCGGCTTCAGCGTCCGAGACCCCGGGAGCGGTCAGACCGACCCGACGGCGCTCGATGGTCTGTTGCGCACCGCCGGGGTGACCCGTGTCGTCGTCGTGGGGCTCGCCACCGACTACTGCGTCGTGGAAACCGCCTGCGACGCGCGCATGCTCGGATACTCGGTGGAAGTCGTCCGCGACGCCATCGCCGCGGTCGACCTCGAACCCGGCGACGGCGAGCACGCGATCACGCGCATGCGCGACGCCGGTGCCGAGGTCGTCTGACCGCGAGGGCGGATCAGCTCTGGCACTGCGGACAGAAGTACGACGAGCGCTGGGAGATCTTCACCGTCTGGATCGGGGTCCGGCAACGCCGGCAGGGCAACCCTGTCCGCCCGTACACCTTGAGTTCGGTCCCGTAGCCGCCGGGCTCGCCGAACAGATCCAGGTAAGCCTCGTCATCCAGCGTGGTTCCCCGCGCCTTGATGGCCTCCTGGAGGATCTCCTGGATCGCACGATAGAGCCGGCGGACCTCTTGGGAGGACAGGTGGTCGCTCAAGCGATCGTAGCGGATCCCCGCGTGGAACAAGACCTCGTCGGAGTAGATGTTCCCCAGGCCGCTGATGAACTTCTGGTCCATCATCAGTTGCTTCATCTTCGCCGCCTTCTCGGCGAGCAGGTACTGGAAGGTGGGCCACGTGAAGACCTGATCCAGGGGGTCGATCGCGACGTGCTGCAGCTCCTTGACCTTCCCCAGATCGTCGGCGGCGGTCACGAACATCTCACCGAAGGTCCGCGGGTCGATGAAGCGGAGGTCACCTCCCTGCTGGAACGTGAGCACGACGTGGGTGTGCGGCGCGATCGCCTGACGGCCGTTGGCCCGCTGCAGCTGCCCGCTCATGCCGAAGTGGATCACTATGGCCTGCCCGCCGTCGAGGTGCACGACGATGTACTTGCCGCGCCGCTCGACCTTCGTGATCTTGTGACCGGAGACCGCGCTCGTGAACTCCTTGCGGGTCTTGTGCCGGCGGATAGCCCGCATCGCGTTCTTCGACGACTTGACCTCCGCGGTCTTGATCTTCCGACCCACGACGTCGCGCTCCAGATCACGGCGCATCACTTCGACCTCGGGCAGCTCCACCAGACCCCTCCCCTCACGGGCTCCCGACGAGACGTTCGCTGATCTTCTCGAACGCCTCGTGCGCGGCTCGCTGCTCGGCTTCCTTCTTCGACCGACCCATGCCGGTGCCGAGGGCCTCGCCCGCGACCGACACGACCGCCGTGAACTCTTTCTGATGGTCAGGCCCTCGCTCGCTCACCCGATACTCCGGGATCGCCCTGAGCGACTGGGAAGCGAGTTCCTGCAGGATCGTCTTGAAGTCTCGCTCGCCCTCGCCTCGGACCCACGCTTGCATCCGGGGGCGGAACAGCCGTTCGATGAGATCGCGTGCCGCGGGCAGCCCCCGGTCCAGGTAGGCCGCGCCGAGGATCGCCTCGAGAGCATCGGCGAGGATGCTCGGCTTGTCGCGACCGCCCGAGGATTCTTCCCCCTTGCCCAGGAGCACGACGTCGCCGAGGTCCAGCCCTCGCGCCACCTCTGCCAACGCGTGCATGTTCACGATCGCCGCGCGCAGCTTCGCCAGCTGGCCCTCCGGCATCGCGGGGTAGGCCGCGTAGGCCATGTCCGTCACGACCAGGCCCAGCACGGCATCACCCAAGAACTCGAGCCGTTCGTTCGTGACATCGATCCCCTCTTCGAACGCGAACGAGCGATGCGTCAATGCCGCGAGTCGCAGTCCGGGGTCGGTGAAGACGAACCCGAGCGCCGCGTCCAGGGCCTCCGGGGCCCTGGGGAGGGACGCATCCGCCGCGGCGGGACTCACGTGGTTACTCGACCTCCACGGCCTGGCGACCTGCGTAAGAGCCGCAGGTTCCGCAGACCCGGTGTGGCAGCTTGGGCTGCTTGCACTGGGGGCAGGAGCTGTAGGCCGAGGGCTCGGCCTTCCACATCGCCTTGCGCTTGGCGGTTCGGGTCTTGCTCTGCTTCTTCTTCGGGACGGCCATGGGTCCTCCGGTATCAGGTGTCGAGGTCAGGGAGTACGAGGTCTGCGAGCACGGCGAAGCGTGGATCCATCCGTTCATGCCCCGGGCATTCACCCAGGTTGCGGTTGCCTCCGCAGATCTCGCAGAGCCCCGCGCAGTCGGGACGGCACAGCGGTGCGAACGGCATCTGCGTGCCGATCGCGTCGCGGATCATCTGGGCGGGGTCAAGACCCGTCTCCAGATCGTAGGGGTAGGCATCGTCATCACCCTGTGCGTCCGTGGTGAACAGTTCGTGCACCGTCGCCGAGAACGTGTCCGGCGACTCGGTGAGGCAGCGGGCGCACACGAGGATCCAGCTCCCCTCGATGCGACCGCTCACGAGGAGACCCTCCACCAGCGACTCCAGCAGCAGGCGGCCCTTCACGGGCGCGTCATCGGGGACGCGGACGAGTTCGGACCCCAGGTCCTCCAGCGTGCCCGTCACCTCGTGGGTGCGCGTCGCCCCGGGGTTGCCGGTCAGGTCATGCACGTCGAGGACGGGGATACTCATGCGTCGTCCTCGACATCGTCGTACAAGGGGGTGGTCGCCTCTTCCACCGAGCCGAAGTGTTGCTCCGCGGCGGTCCCGGGAGCCCGCAGGCGCTCGCGGCCGAGCTCCACCTGGTCGAGCGTCTTCGCGATGCCGCGCGCAGTGGACTGGGCCTCCTCCAGGATCCGGCGCAAGGAGATCTCGAACTGGGCCAACTTCCCGTCGACGTAGTCCTCGGCCTCTCGTTGCATCGTCTGGGTTCGCTCCTCCGCGTCGTGCAGGATCTGTTCCGCCTCGACGTCGGCTCGCTTGGCGACCTCCTCCTGCATCGCCATGCGGCGTTGTTCCTGCCCCGCCGCCTCGATGATCCGGTCACCCTCGACACGGGCCTTCGCGAGCAGTTCCTCGCGGTCGCGCACGATCCAGCGGGCCTGTTTGATCTCCTCGGGGAGGCTCTCCTGCATCTCCTGGAGCATCTGCAGGACCTCCTCGCGGTTGATGAGCGCCGAGGACGACAGGGGCATCGACTTCGCCTCGCGGACGAGTTCCTCCATCTGCGCCAGACGGCCGGCGAGGTCCATCAGGCGTTCACCAGCCGTTCGGCGAGGGCCTGCCGGACGTGCTCGGGAACCAGACCCTCCACGGAACCGCCGAGCCGCGCCACCTCTTTGACGAGCGAGGACGACAGGAACGACCACTTCGGGCTCGTCGACAGGAACAGCGTCTCCACGCCCCCCAGCCGTTGATTCATCTGCGCCATCTGGATCTCGTATTCGTAGTCACTCACGGCACGAAGTCCTTTGAGGATCGCCGAGGCTCCCTGCTCGCGTGCGTACTCCACGAGGAGCCCGCGGAAGGAACCCACACGAACGTTGCCATGGGCGGCCACGGCCTCCCGAAGCAACTCCACCCGTTCGTCCAAGGTGAACACGGGCGTCTTGGAGGGATTCTCCAAGACGCTCACGATCACATCGTCATAGAGCGTCGCGGCACGACCGATGATGTCGAGGTGGCCATTGGTCACCGGGTCGAACGTGCCCGGACACAGCGCGGTCAGGCCCATCCAACCTCCGTGTACAGGATCGCGAGGCTATCCCCGTAGCGGAGGTGCCTCCGAGCGGCCCAGTGTACCGGAACCGCAGGCAGCGAGCCCTTATGACCGCGGGTCACCACCACGGTCCAGCCTTCGGGATCCAGCCACCCCTCGTCCAGCGCCGACAGGGCGCGGGCCAGCTCGTCTCCGGATATCTCGTAGGGGGGGTCCGCGAAGACCAGGGAGAATCGATCGTGCTCCCCCGAGCGCAAGAACCGCTCGACCGGCGCGCACGTGACGGTGGCTCGGTCCTCGAACCCCGTGAGCCGAAGGTTCCCGCGGACGGCAGCCGCCGCGAGCCGGGAGCGGTCCACGAAGACGCACCTCGCCGCGCCCCGGGAGAGCGCCTCGATCCCCACGGCCCCCGTCCCCGCGAACAGATCCAGGCACCGGGCCTGCAGGACCTCCTCCCCGAGGCTCGCGAACAGTCCCTCGCGGGCCCGGTCAGAGACCGGACGGGTCCCCGGTGGCACCGGCCCCAGGCGCCTGCCCTTCGCAGAGCCAGCGATCACCCGCATCGTCGCCGAGCCCCTCGGCAGAAGGAGCTCACGATCGGAACAGCCAGTCGATGGAGGCCTCGAAACGCCGGTGCAGCTCCTGCAGGAGCTCCGGATGCAGGGCGAGCCCTGGGTCGTCGTCGAGCAGGGCGAAGGCCCGCGCCCGTGCCCGCCCCACGAGATCGGCGTCCTCCGCCAGCCGGGCGAGCTTCAGGTCCGGCATGCCGGATTGACGCGCGTCGAACAGCGTGCCTTCCCCGCGCAGCCGCAGATCCTCGTCGGCCAGGACGAACCCATCCGTCGTGGCGACCATGGCGTCGATGCGTGCCCGCGCCTCGAGTCCCGCGGGGTCGCTCTCATCGAACAAGATGCATGTGGAGGCGTGCTCGCCCCGGCCGATACGGCCACGGAGCTGGTGCAACTGCGCCAACCCGAAACGCTCGGCGTTCTCGACCAGCATCACGGTGGCGTTGGGGACATCGACCCCCACCTCGATCACGGTGGTGGAGATGAGCAGGTCGGCCTCCCCGCCTCGGAAGGCATCCATGATCCGCTCCTTGTCCTTGGGTCGCATCCGCCCATGGAGCAGCTCGACCCGGAGTGCCGGGAAGACCTGGGTGCGCAGCCGCTCGGCCTCGGCTTCGGCCGCCTTGACCTGCGTGCGGTTGGCCTCGTCGATCGCGGCGCAGACGACGAACGCCTGGCGCCCGGCCGCCACCTCATGCCGCACGAGGTCCTCGGCGGTCGCCCGCTCGGCCGGGGACCGCACCGCGATCGTGCGGATGGGGCGTCGTCCCGCGGGCAACTCGTCCAGCACGGCCACGTCTAGGTCGCCGTAATACGTGAGCGCGAGCGTCCGGGGGATCGGCGTCGCGGTCATGATCAAGACGTCGATGTCCCCCGTGCCCTTGCCCTTCAGCGACGTCCGCTGGTGCAGCCCGAACCGGTGCTGCTCGTCGATCACGGCGAGCGATAGGTCCGAGAAGGACACCGCGTCCTGCACGAGCGCGTGGGTTCCGATCACCAACCCCACCGAGCCCTCGGCGATCGCCCCCAGGATCCGTTCGCGCTCCTTGCCGGTCACCGATCCGGTCAAGAGCGCATACGACAGTGTCGCGGGAGGCTCCCCACCGGCCTCCGCGAACAGCGAGCTCTGGTCGGTGGACGGACCCGTGGATCCGAACGCCCGAGCGCCGATGGGTCCCAGGAGCGCCGCCGCCGAGCGGGCGTGCTGCGCGGCCAACACCTCGGTCGGCGCCATGATCGCCGCCTGATGACCCGAGGCGATCGCGACGAGACAGGCGTGCAGCGCGACGAGGGTCTTCCCCGAGCCCACGTCGCCCTGGAGCAGGAGGTTCATGGGAGCCGCGACGGCCATCGCACCGGTGACCTGGTCGAGGGCCCGTCGCTGCGCACCGGTCGGGACGAACGGCAGAAAGGACAGGAGCGCGGCGGGCAGTGCGGCGTCGGCGTCGTGGCGGATCCCGGTGCGCTCGGCGGCGAGGCGCTGACGGCGGAATCCCACGCCGAGCTCGAGCGTGAACAGCTCGTCGAACTTCAGCCGTTCCCGTGCGGCCGACAACGCGGCATCGTCCTCGGGGAGGTGGATCGCCCGGAGCGCGGCGTCCCACGCGCACAGTCCTTCCGCCGCGACGATGCCTGCGGGCAGCGGGTCAGGCTGAGCCGGCAAGCGGTCCAGAGCGGTGCTGACCAGCTCGCGGATCGTCCTGGCCGTGATGCCCTCGGTGGCGGGATGCACGGGGGTGATGCGGCCGGTATGGACGAGATCCTGCTCGGTGCCGCGAAGGACCTCCACCTCCTGGCCCGCCAGCTGCAAGCGCCCGCGGTAGACCTGCGCCACACCGGAGACCGCGAGCTCCATCCCCTGGCGGTAAGCGGATGCCGCCCACGGTTGGTTGAAGAAGGTCAGGTCGAGGGCGCCCGTTCCGTCGTGCAACGTCACGGTGACCATGATCTGGCGCCGCTTCGTCTGTCGTTTGGCGACCGAACGCACCGTGGCGATCACGGTCGCGGCCTCCCCCTCTCGCAGCCCGCGGATGGTCGAGACCGTCGATCGGTCGATGTAGCGCCGCGGATAGTGGTGAAGGAGTTGACCCACCGTCACGATCGCGAACGCGTCGCGCAGGACCACCCAGGCTTCCTCGCCCTTCGTTCGGTAGCCCGCACGCCGGGTCGCGAGCTTGCGGTCGACGTCGAGCAGGGTCGAGTCGAGCGACAGGCTCGTCACGAGGAGGGCCTCATGCCACCGGTTCTACCATGTGCCCATGCGACGGCCGTGGGGGCGAGGCACGCGGGCATCCATCGTCGCCGCGCTGTTCACGCTCGGATCTGCGGGGTGCGGACCTGCGAGCGAGGCCCCTTCGATCCTGCCGGCGACCAACGCGACCGCGGCGCCGGACCTGCCCACAGCCGTGGACGCCCTGCCGTCGGTGGACGCCGCAGGGTTCGACGCGTTGTTGGCCAGCCTTCGGGGGACACCCGTGGTGGTCAACTTCTGGGCGTCCTGGTGCGACCCGTGCAAGCGGGAGGCGCCCGTGCTCAACGCCGCCCATGCGCGTGTCGGTGAGCACGTCCAATTCCTGGGCGTCGACATGCAGGACGCGCGGGCCGGCGCCGAGCGGTTCCTGGCCGAACGCGAGGTCCGCTACCCGAGCGTGTTCGATCCGGCCAACACCATCGGGGTGCGGCTCGGGTTGTTCGCCCCGCCCATGACCATCGTCTACGACGCCGAGGGCGAGGCGGCGTTCACCATCGCGGGAGAGGTCTCGGCAGCGGATCTGGACGCAGCCATCGCCGCGGTCACCGGCTGAGCGGGCGACCGGCCCGCGAACGTCCCTGGTAGCCTCGTCCGGCGATGGCAGCTGTGTGTGAGATCTGTGGCAAGAAGCCGTGGTTCGGCAAGTCGGTGACGTTCTCGCACAAGCGGAACAACCGGCGGTGGGACCCGAACATCCAGCGTGTGCGCGCGCTCGTCAACGGGACGCCGAAGCGGCTCTACGTCTGCACATCCTGCATCAAGGCCGGCAAGGTCGTCCGTCCCTCGCGGGCCTGACGAACCCGTCTCGCCGCTCAGACGGCGACGGGGCCCGCCACCTGGTAGCCGTTCTTGCCCGCCCGTTTCGCCTCGTACATCGCCTCATCCGATCGCGCGATGAGCGACGCAGCGCCCTCACCATCGCTGGCGGCGGCCACCCCGACGCTGGCTGAGATCTGCGCGACGCCGCTCGCGACCGGGATCGCTCTGCCCAGCGCCCCGACGATGCGCTGGGCGATCTTCTCCGCATCGCGCGGCTCGACGAGGTTCTCGCACAGCACCACGAATTCATCCCCACCCAGGCGCGCCACGACGTCGCCGGGCCGGACGGTGGCTTCCAGGCGTCGTGCGGTCTCGGCCAGCACCCGGTCACCCGCCGCATGTCCGAAGATGTCGTTGACATCCTTGAACCCATCCAGGTCCACGTAGAGGACGGCCACGGAACTGCGGCTGCGGTCCGCCCGGTAGACGGCACGCACCAACAGTTCGTCGAACAGCTGCCGGTTCGCCAGGGCCGTGAGTGGATCGTGGGTGGCCTGATGGGTCAGCTGGTCCTCGTGCAGCTTGCGTTGCGTGGCATCGCGCGCGATGAGGACGTAGAGGGGGCGTTCGTCGACGGATGCGGGGGCGAGGGAGACATCGACGTGCAGGACCGAGCCGTCGCGCCGATGCGCGTTCAGCATCCGCTCCGTCTCGTCCGGGAGCGAAGACCCACCGTTCGGGTTCATCTCCAACGCGGGCAGGATGATCTCCACGCGCTGACCGACGAGTTCGGCGGCGGTCCACCCGAAGAGCAGCTCCGCAGCCGGGTTGACCGACTCGATCAGGCCGACCCCGCCCATGGTCACGATCGCCTCCACGGCGGCTTCCATGACGGCTCCCGCACGCGCCTCGGATACGGCGAGATCCCTGGCCAGGCGTTCGGCCAGGATCAGCGCTCGCATCCGCGAGCGGCCCAGGAAGAACAGGACGGTGGAAGCCAGCATCGCAGGCACGAGGCCGATCGCGAACACGAGCCACGGGAAGCCCATGTCCTCGGCCGCGAACGCGTCCGTGGCTTGGAACGACAGCGACCAGGACGCCCCCGAGGCCTCCACCTCCATCCGGGTGACGAAGCCCGACAGGGGTCCATCCTCGGCGCCGGCCGACCCGACGTCGGCGATCCCGTCGGCCCATCGGAGCTCGGCGTGGATCCCATCAGGGAGGGCAGCGACGACCTCCGCCTCGAAGGGCAGCGGATCGACGCGACCACCGACCCACCCGATCAGGTCACCGTCGCGGTGCACCGGGGTGACCATCAAGATCCGCGGCCGGTTCCACTCATCCGGAGCCGGCGGCGTGATCGTCACCGCACCCGGGAGCACGGTGGCGGCGAGCGCGGCCGCCACGACGGGGTCCGAGGACAGATCGTTATGCAGCAGACCGGGCGCGGCCGTCTCAGGAGCGACGAACCGAACGGGGAACGCCACGCGGCCAGGCACCGCCCTCACGAACTCGAGCGATCGGAGCCCTGGGAAGTCTTCGGCGATGCGCAGCGTCGCGGCGAACGTCGCGAACGACTCCAGCCGGGCGTTCCGGTCAGCCTCCAGGTACCCCCGGGTCACGCGGAGCGCGCGGACGTATCGGGCAGCGGTGGCCTCGAGCACGGCGGGCTGGGCCGCCGCGACCGCTTCGAAACGCCGCAACGCCGCGTCGCGGCTCGCCGATCTCCACGACATCGCGACGCCGAGCGAGAGCACCGAGCCCACGACCAACGCCGCGACCGACGCCGCGATCGCGCGACGCCCCCGCTTTCGATGCCAACGGTGCGCATCGCTCCAAGAAAGGTCCTTGCGCATCCTGTCTCCCGGGGGTTCGTCTGAGGGTTCTTCGCCTGGTACACGGTCGGTCGGTTCGGCGCTTGCCTTGACCCCGAGCGCCTACCGACCCACGGGTAGCGCGGCGGGCAGCGGCTGAACGGCGTTCGATAGACTCGCGGCGTTCCTCCCATCACCCACCGACACGGATCGCCGGCGTTCGGCGCACCCAAGGAGGCCCACGTGGCGCAGATGTTCCATGACCCCACCCCTGAGCAGCTCAGGGCGTGGACCGAGGAGATGCCCGAGGCTCGTCTCTCGGCGTTCGGCAACGTGAACGTGCAGACCCAGGTCTTGTCGCGGTCCGCGGGATCGACGTTCGTGGTCGGCCGCGAGTCGAGCGGCAAGACGATGACCCGCGAGCAGTACGAACAGGTCGCCGCGCTGCAGGACGCCTACATCGCCGAGCACGACATGATCGTGGTGGACGGTTTCATCGGGAACGACCCCACCCTGCGCACGGCTGCCCGGCTGGTGATGGAGAAGCGCTACGCGAACATCGCGGGCATGCAGCAGAAGCTCTACTTCGAGAGGAACGACGGCTCGCAGCCCGAGGTCCAGGTGATCTACACACCGGGCCTGCGGGCGAGCGGGTACCCCGACGACCGGGTGATCGCGGTCGACCTCGACAACTACGTGACACGCGTCCTGAACTCCGACTACTTCGGCGAGTCGAAGAAGGGCGGACTCCGGATGTGGAACGACATCGTGTACGGCAAGGGTGGGCTCGCACTGCATGCCGGCCTCAAGGTCATCCCCACCGACCGCGGCGACAAGGTCTTCATGATCATCGGCCTGTCAGGCACCGGCAAGACCACGACCACGTTCACCACGCAGAACGCCTCCAGGCCGATCCAGGACGACTTCGTCGGCCTCATGCCCGGCGGCAAGGCGTTCGGGACGGAGAACGGCTGCTTCGCGAAGACCTTCGGCCTGGATGCCGACTTCGAACCGTCGATCCACGGCGCGGTCGTTCAGCCGTCGGCCTACCTGGAGAACGTGTATCAGGACGACGCCGGCACGGTCGACTTCTTCAACGAGAACTACACGAAGAACGGCCGCGCGGTCTTCGAGATGAGCGATCTGATGACGTACGAGGACGCGCGCAACGTGGGTCCGGTGGACTACCTGCTCATCCTCAACCGCAACGAGAACATCATCCCGGCGGTCGCGAAGTTGAACCAGGAGCAAGCAGCCGCCTTCTTCATGTTGGGAGAAACGACCGGCACGGCGGCCGGTGGCGTATCTGAGGAAGGCAAGTTCCTGCGAGTGCCGGGGACCAATCCCTTCTTCCCGCTCCCCCACGGTCTGCAGGGCAACCGTCTGCTGGACCTTCTCGCCACCCATCCCATCGAGACGTACCTCCTGAACACCGGCCGGGTCGGTGGGAAGGACGGCGACGACCGATCGAAGAAGTTGAAGATCCCCGACACGTCGGCGTGCGTGAAGGGCATCGCGGAGCAGAGCATCGTGTTCGAGACCGATCCGGACTTCGGGTATCAGGTGGCGACATCGATCCAGGGGTTGGACGACGGGGAGAAGTTGCAGCCACGGAAGCTGTACGCGAGCCAGGATCGTGAGGACGAGTACAAGGGCATCGTCGAGGGTCTCAAGCGCGATCGCGTTGCCCATCTCCAGACGTTCACGCAGCTGTCGGAGGAGATCATCAAAGCCGTTGGCTGACGGATCCCAGCCGGGCACGGCGGCCGAGGAACCAACCCGCCAGCAGGTTGATGGCGAGCGCCGCGATGAACACTGCCGGGATCCACACGAACCGATCCCGGAGCCCGTCGAGCACGGCTCGCCCCTGCACGATGTCACCTGTGTCAGGGTCGCGCATCGTCGCCGACACCCAGAACCAGCCGGCCACCAGGAGCCAGGAACCCGCGCGTGTCAGCACGAACAGCGCGAAGAGCAGGTGATCGCGCGGATCGATGGAATCCAGAGGCCGGCGCAGCCAGTGGTAGACCGACCGCGCGCAGAGCGCGGCGCACGCCGCCGCCACCGCCGCCTCGAACACCCTCATGCCTGCGCCGCGAGCGCGGCGCGCACCTCCTCGTCACTCACCTGGTCGAACCGCTCGTACCACTGTCCCACGGAGAAGAAGGGCGACGGCGTGATCACGACCGCGAGTTCATCGACCGCCTCGCGCAGCTGCTCCACCGCTTCCTCCGGTGCCACCGGCACCGCGAGGACCACCCGTGCGGCCCCCGCCGCACGCGCCCACGCGACCGCCGCCAACGCGGTGCCGCCGGTCGCGACGCCGTCGTCCACGAGCACCGCGACGCCCCCCCGGAGATCGGGCGGCGGCCGGTCGCCTCGGTACGCCGACGTCCGCCGGCGAACCTCTTCCTCCGCCTGCAGCACCGCTCGCTCCACGATCGCGTCCGCCACGCCGAGCCTCGCGACCAGGGCGCGGTCGAGCACCCGGACGCCTGGCGCCACCGCGCCCATCCCGAGCTCGGGGTTGCCGGGCGCGCCCACCTTCCGCGGCACCACGACATCGAGCGGCGCCCTCAGGGTGTTCGCGATCGGAACCGCAACCACCACCCCGCCCCGCGGGATACCGAGCACGGTCGCGGGCTCGGCTCCGACCAGCCGGAGGACGGAGACGGCGAGGATCTCGCCGGCCTCGGTGCGATCGCGGAACCGCCGCGGTCGTGTCATGCCCATCCCTCCCGCCGGCAGCGTTGCGTGGCGCACGGCTCCCCCGCTAGCATGACGCCCTCGACGAGCAGGGAGGCACTCATCGTGGTCAACGCGTACATCCTGATCCAAACGGAGGTCGGGAAGGCCGCATCCGTCGCGACCGAGGTTCGCCGTATCGCGGGCGTGACGGACGCGGAGGACGTCACCGGTCCCTACGACGTGATCGTTCGTGCCGAGGCGAAGACGGTGGATGACCTGGGCAAACTCGTCGTCGCGCGCATCCAGTCCGTCGAGGGCATCACCCGGACGCTGACCTGCCCGGTCGTGCACCTCTAGGCGCGTCTGACCCGCCCAGCTCGCGGGCGCGCAGAGACTTCGATCGCTCCACCGTGAAGCGCTCCACGGCCAGGTCGAGGAGCCGCTGCACGAGGGCGGGATAGGCGAGCCCGCTGGCAGCCCAGAGCTTCGGGTACATCGAGATGGACGTGAACCCGGGGATCGTGTTGATCTCGTTCAGCCACAACTCATCCTCACCGCGCATGAAGAGGTCCACCCTGGCCATGCCGCTGCATTCCACGGCCCGGAACGCACCGATCGCGATGCGCTGGATGCCCTCGAGGACCGCCGGCTCGAGGTCGGCAGGGATGCGGAGATCGGCACCGTCTTCGTCCAGGTACTTCGCCTCGTAGTCGTAGAACTCATGACCTCGCGGCACGACCTCGCCCGCGACCGACGCGACGGGGTCATCGTTGCCGAGCACCGCGCACTCGATCTCCCGGATGGGCTCGATCGCGCGCTCCACGACCGCCTTACGCCCGTACCCGAAGGCCTCTTCGAGGCCGGCGGCCAGTTCACCGTCCCTCTGCACCTTCGAGATGCCGACGGAGCTGCCGAGTGCCGCGGGCTTGGTGAAGACCGGGAAGCCCAGCGCGCCGATCCGCGTCGCCACGCCCTGTGGGTCCTCGAGCCACTCGGGCTCGCGGACCACCTCGTGGGGGACCACGGGGAGCCCGGCCTCAGCGAACAGGACCTTCTGCACCGCCTTGTCCATCCCGAGCGCCGAACCGAGGACCCCGGCGCCGACGTACGGGACGCCCGCGAGTTCGAGCAGGCCCTGGACGGCGCCGTCCTCGCCCATGGGGCCGTGCAGAACCGGGAAGACGACGTCGATCACCTCGCGCTCACCGGAGGCGCGGACCAACTCGCCGGCGCCGGACTCGCTCGCGAGCGAGACCAGTGCTCCGTCGCCCTCGCTCACCTCCGGCATCCGTCCGGTCTCCGCGGGCAGGGCGGGAGCCCCGGACAACCGCATCCACCGGCCCTCTCGCGTGATCCCGATGGGGACGACCTCCACCTGTGCGGGGTCCAGGGCGTCGATCACGGATCGCGCCGAGATGCAGGAGATCTCGTGCTCGGCCGAGCGCCCGCCGAACAACACCGCCACTCGGCGGCGCTTCACGCCACCATCTCCGCCGAACGCTCCGTTTCGAACTCGATCACGACGGGGAGCCTACTTCCGGGCAGCCCAGCGCTGCGGGTACCGGCTGCGGAGGTCGATGACCATCGAGGTGCGCGCATCCATCACGTCGGCGGTCATGGCGCGCACGGCAGCGAAGTCCTCCAGGCGGTCTCGCTGCCCGGAGAAGTCGATCGGATCGCCCACCATGACCCAGACCGGACGCCGGGGGCGCAACGACCCCGGACCCGACTTCTGCCACACGGGCGCGGAACCCCACGACGCCATCGGGATGATCGGTACACCTGCTGTCAGCGCGATCCGCACCGCGCCCGACTTGCCCTGCATCGGCAGGCCATCCTCCCGCGTCGTCACCGTCCCTTCGGGGTAGATGACGACCACCTCACCCGCGGTGAGCGCCCGCTCGGCTTGCGCGAGAGAGCCCCGATCGCCGGTCCCCCGCCGCACGGGGATCTGTCGGAGCCCCGGGAGCGCCCACTTCAGCAGCGGGGCCCGGAACAACTCCTCCTTCGACAAGAACCGAGGGCGGCGTCCCGCCTTCACGACCGCATAGGCGTTCGCGATCGGATCGAGGTAGGAGGCGTGGTTGCAGGCGATCAACGCGGGTCCGGACCGCGGGATCTTCTCGAGACCCTCGAATCGCCACGAGAAGTACGACCAGGCCAGCGGGATGACCACCGACCGCGCGACCGGGAACCAGGGCTCGGCCAGCGCCCTACCCCTCTTCCGGCCGCAGCCGCGCCATGACCCGCCACGCCACGGGGAGCATGCCCGCCGCGACGAAGATCTTGCCGAGGTCCCCGATCACGAACGGGTACAACCCGGCGGTCAGGGTCACCTGCCAGTCGGCGGGCTGGCCGGTGAGTGCGGGGAGCGCCTGATGCAGCCACGGGAGGCCGACGGCGTACAGGACGACGCTGCCGATCAACATCGAGGCGACCGCCGAGCGGAACGAACGGTCCCAGCCGAGTCGCGACAACACGCCGACGACGCCGGCGGCGGCGGCGAAGCCGACGAGGTAGCCCGCCGTCGGCGCGGCAGCGGCCACCGCCTGCCACCCCACTTCGTGGCTGCCGTCCGCGTTCGGGGCGAAGACCGGCATCCCCACGACCCCGAGAACCAGGTACAGGATGAGGGTCCCGGCGCCCAGCGCCGGCCCGAACGCCGCGCCCACCAGCAACACGCCGAGGGTCTGGCCGGTGATGGGGACGATGCCGATCTCGATCCGAACCTGGGCGAGCAGACCGATGCCCAGGGCACCCGTCACAGCCAGGCCTGCGAGGTAGGCGGCACGGGCGTCGGCGCGAGCCCGAGGGGCGGCACGCATGGCCAGGGTGGGAACGGTACTCACGGTTCGCCTTCCACTCGAGGAACGCGTGAGCCTATCGCAGCAGGCGCGCTAGTCTTCCGGTCCCCGTGCGTGCGATCGTCCTGCCGGTCAAGACTCTTCACGAGGCGAAATCCCGCCTCTCGCCGATGCTGACCCCTCTCGAGCGAGCCGCGCTCACCCTCGCGATGCTGGAAGACGTCCTGGACGCCTCGCTGGTCATGCCTGGCTGGGCCTCCTGGGTCATCTCACCCGATGAGGCCGTGCTGGAAGTGGCGGCCACGCGGGGGGCCTTGCCGATCGCCGAAGAGAAGCCTTCGTTGGCCGCCGCGCTGCACCAGGTGGAGGACGAGGCACAGGCCCGCGGGCTGGTCGCGCTGGCGGTCGTGCTCCCGGACACGCCGCTGCTCACGCCCACGGGGCTGACGCGGGCGCTGCACACCCTGGGTCCGGTCGTGATCGGCCCGAGCTCCGACGCCGAGGGGACGAACCTCCTCCTGCGGCGCGGGCCGGACGCGATCCCCTCGCATTTCGGGCCCGACTCGTTCCGCAAGCACCTCCAGGCGGCCGCCGAGATGAGCATCCCGGCCTCGGTGGTCGAGTCCGAGGAGATCGGCTTCGACCTCGACCTGCCGGGCGATATCCTCACGGTGCTGCGAGCCCGACGCAAAGGCCGGGCGCGGGCGGTGCTCCTGGAGATGGACGCGGCACCCCGCCTGGAAGCAAGCACCGGCGGCTGAGAGGAACCACATGCAGGGGACGATCAAGGAGTACGACCAAGCGACGAAGACCGGTTCGCTGATGACCGACGACCGCACCGAGGTCGCGATCGACGGCGCGTCGGGGACCGCCTACCGGATGCTTCGTCTGGGCCAGCGGGTTCGCTTCGAGTTGGCCGAGGTCGACGGTCACGCCGTGGCGCGCTCGCTCCGCCTCGTCACGTTCGAGGCCTGAACCGGCCCCTCGTCAGGATCCGCCGAGCACCTGGCCCCGGAACTCCTTGCCCGGCGTGAACGACGGCAGGTCCCGCGCCGGCACGACGATGGGCACGTCGGGCTTGCGCGGGTTGCGTGCGATGCGCCGGTTGCGATGCTTGCGTTCGAAGGTCCCGAAGTCAGCGAGCGTCACACGTTCTCCGTCGACGACCGAGTCCCGGATCGTGTCGATCGTGGCATCCACCACGCGACCCACCTCGGCCTTGCTCAAACCCGTGCGCTTCGCGACCTCCGCGACCAAGCCACCCTTGTTCATGCGGGCTCCCTCCAACGGTCGTGATGTCTGCCACGCACGCTACCTGCGCCCGACGGATGGGTCAACCGCGCTCACCCGGACCCCGCGGGCCGGCGCCTTGTTACCATGACGGCCGCCCGGTGGGGCGTGGTGTAATGGCAGCACGACAGGTTCTGGCCCTGTTAGTCGAGGTTCGAGTCCTCGCGCCCCAGCGAACGCTGGCCGGTGGTATCGCCGGCATCCAGACCTCGGACGCCCGTTCTCCGACGCCGTGTCAGCCTGGAAGGCTGCCGTTCCTAGCAGGGATGAGTGGCGGACCGGCCCGCCCGAGCCGAGGAAGGACCCACGATGGCCCAGTACATGTTCTCCGCATACAGCGTCGAGAGCGAAGCTCGTCCTGAGATGACCGAAAAACAGATGCAACAGGGGTGGAAGAAGATCATGGTCCTGGAGGAGGAGATGAAGTCGGCCGGCGCGCTGGTCTTCTCCGACAAACTACTCGAACCGGCGACCGCAACGGTCGTGCGCATGACCGGCGGCGATCTCATGACGACCGACGGCCCCTTCGCCGAGTCCAAGGAGCATCTGGGTGGCTTCTACATCATCGAGGCCGACGACCTCGACGCCGCGCTCGTGTGGGCATCGACGACCACCGAGGCGGTCGGGAGCGCCATCGAGGTCCGCCCGTTCTGGGAGATGCCCAACGCCTGAGATGCGCCCGCTCGCGGTGGGTCGATCGACAGCCCTGGTGTCTACGATGACCCGGTGAGCGACGGCGTACGCGAGGCGACCCCAGTCACCCTGATCCCGGGTGACGGCATCGGTCCGGAGTGCGTCGCCGCCGCCCGGGCCATCGTCGAGGCAGCGGGTGCCCTCATCGACTGGGAGATCCACGAGGCGGGCGCCGAGGTCTTCAAGAAGGGCCTGCCGAGCGGCGTGCCCCAGGAGACCCTCGACTCGATCGCCCGCACGAAGGTGGCGCTGAAGGGTCCGCTCGAAACCCCCGTCGGCTTCGGGGAGAAGTCGGCGAACGTCACCCTCCGAAAGCTCTTCGAGACCTACGCGAACGTGCGGCCCGTCCGTGAGATGCCCGGCGTCATCACGCCGTACTCCGGTCGCGGCATCGATCTGGTGGTCGTGCGCGAGAACGTCGAGGATCTCTACGCCGGTATCGAATACATGCAGACCCCGAGCGTCGCGCAGACGCTCAAGCTGATCAGCGTGAAGGGCTCGGAGAAGATCGCCCGGTTCGCGTTCGAGTACGCCAGGAGCGAGGGCCGCACGAAGGTCGCCTGCGCCACGAAAGCGAACATCATGAAGTTCTCCGAGGGCACGATGAAGCGGGCCTTCGAGCGCGTGGCGCCGGATTACCCCGAGATGGAGTCCTGGCACGTCATCGTGGACAACGCCGCACACCAGCTCGTGAAGCGCCCCGAGCAGTTCGAGGTGCTCACGATGACCAACATGAACGGCGACATCCTGTCAGACCTCACGTCCGCGTTGATCGGCGGACTCGGCTACGCGCCGAGCGCCAACATCGGCAACGAGGTCGCCATCTTCGAGGCGGTCCATGGATCGGCTCCGAAGTACGCCGGCAAGGACGTGATCAACCCGACGGCGGTCATCCTGTCGGCGGTGCTCATGCTGCGACACCTTGGTCTCACCGAAGAGGCGGCGGCGATCGAGCACGCGATCTTCGTGACCTTGGAGTCGGGGATCCTGACCGGGGACGTGATGGGCTATGACCGCGGCACCCCGACGTCTGTCTACACCGAAGCGATCATCGCGAACCTCGGGAAGAAGACCGAGGCCTGGACCATCCGTGAGGTGAAGCCGCTGCAGCTCCCCCAACTCGACCCCCGCCCGGACTACGTTCGGCCCGATACACGAGCCGTGGTGGGGCTCGATGTCTTCGTCGAGTCTCCGCTCACGGCAACCGAACTGGGCGCCTCACTGATGGACCTGACGCGCGACACGCGGCTGTCGCTCAAGATGATCTCCTCGCGGGGCACGAAGGTCTTCCCGCCCACCGGCGCGTTCACCGAGACCGGCGACCACTTCCGGTGCCGGTTCATCATCCGGGAGAACCCGGGGGACCTGCCGGATGAGGACGTCCATCAGGTGCTGGCGCGGGTCAGCCGCGAGCACACGTGGATGCACGTCGAGAAGTTGCAGGAGTTCGACGGGGAATTGGGTTTCACGCGCGACCAAGGCGAGAACTGACGCGGTGACCGAGGTCGGACTGCGCGTCAGATGACGGAGCCGCTTTACGGAGGCGGGCGCGGACCCTCCGGCGGCGGTACGTAGGTCAGCTTCGACACCCTGCCGTCCCATACGTCTAGACGCCACGCCGCCCCTTTGGCGAAGGCCACGGTGCCGTCACCCCCCACCGTGATCCCACGAGCCAGGAGCGATGCGACGAGCCCCTGGACGAGGTCTCCGTGCGTCGACAGCACCGCGGGACCGTCGGCCGCCGCGGCCAGCACCCATGCCTCCACCCCGCCGATGTCGCTTCCCTCGAACAACTCCGGCGCCATGGCGATGTCCTGGCCGAGATGCTCCGCGAGCGGATCCAGGGTCTGGATGCAGCGCAGCGCCGGGCTCGACGCGAGTGCCACGATGCCGTGGGACGCCAGCATCGCGGCGAGCTTGACCGCCTGCTTACGACCCGTCTTGGAGATCGGCCGCAGTTCGTCGGGGCCGGGCGAGGACCCCCGCACGCCCGCCTTGACATGGCGGATCACGAACACCGGCACCGGTTGCCCGGGGGCGGGGTCGCCCGCCAAACGTCGCAGCAGCGTTCGGTCATGGGGGTACGTGAGCATCGGTTCCGCGACGGCGAGCGGCACCCACCGGGCATCGTCCACCTCGAAGCTCGCCTTCGCTTCGGCGTCGGGCGCGGCGGTCATCCGCCAGTACCTCACGACCTTCGGCCGGCCGCGCTTGTCCACGTACGTGACGACGCCGAGGTCCTCGCCCACATCGCAGACGAGGCCGGCCTCCTCCTGCACCTCGCGAAGTGCGCAGGCCAGGTCGTCCTCGCCGTCTTCGAGCTTCCCCTTCGGGAACGACCAGTCGTCGTAGGCTGGCCGATGGACGAGCACGACCTCGGGCCCGTCCCGGCCCTCGCGCGTCACCACACCGCCCGCCGCACGGACCAGGCTCACGCGCGCTCTCGCTCCTCCGCCGAGCGGCGCGAAACCTCGTGCGCCTCGACGCCATCGTCCACGGGCGTCTTCGTCCACCCTTGCGGGAGCAGATCCCAGGCGAGCACGTCGTCCACGGCGGCGACCTCGAAGATCGCGTCGAGCCGGCCCTTGAGCGCGGGATCGAACACCTCCGTGACGCACTCGACCCGGTGATCGAGGTTGCGCGGCATCAGGTCCGCCGACCCGATGTAGTGGCGCGCGTCCTCGCCCCGCCCGAACCGGAAGATCCGCGAGTGCTCCAGGTACCGACCCACGATCGAGCGCACGTGGATCCGATCGGAGAGACCCGGGATGCCCGGTCGCAGGCAGCAGATCCCGCGCACGTGGAGGTAGATGTCCGCACCCGCCGACGATGCGCGGTACAAGGCGTCGATCATCCGCGCATCGACCAAGGCGTTCATCTTCATGTCGATCCGTCCGCCCGGCCTCGCCTGCTCGCCGATCATCTCGGTGAGCCGATCGCGCAGCGTGATCGGCGCGACCCAGATCTTCCGGTAGGACTCCTGCGCCGAGTAGCCCGTGAGGTAGTTGAACAGATCGGCCACGTCCGCGGTGATATCGAGGTCGGCCGTGAGCAGACCGATGTCCTCGTACACGCGGGCCGTGACGGGGTGGTAATTCCCGGTGCCGATATGGCAGTACCGCCGGATCTGCCCTGCTTCGTCGCGTACGACGAGCGACACCTTCGCGTGCGTCTTCGCGCCGACGACCCCATAGACGACGTGCACGCCCGCCTGCTCGAGCACGCGCGCCCAGGCGATGTTGGATCGCTCGTCGAAGCGAGCGGTGAGCTCCACGAGCGCGGCGACCTGCTTGTCCGACTCGGCGGCGCGCACCAGTGACCGCACGATGGCCGAGTCCTCACCCGAGGTCCGGTACAGGGTCTGCTTGATCGCGAGCACCTGCGGGTCACGCGACGCCTGCTCGACGAACGCCCCGACCGAGGTGTCGAACGCGTCGTAGGGATGTTGGACCAAGATGTCGCCCTCGCGCAGCACGGAGAAGATGTCGGTGCGGCCCGCGAGCACCGGCTGCAGCCGGGCCTGGGTCCGCCCGACCCACGGTTCATCGTGCAGATCGGGCCGGTCGATCGTCGCCAACTGGAACAGGTCGGAGAGCCCCAAGAGCGACTTCGACACGTAGACGTCGGTCTCCGACAGCCCGAGCTCCTCGCGCAGGAGGGCACGCACGGGCTTCGGCATGGCGTGGGCGAGTTCCAGGCGGACGGTTTCAGGCGAACGTTCGCGCTGGCGAAGGATCGACTCGATCTGGGACAGCAGATCCTCGGCCTCGTCGATCTCGAGTTCGAGGTCGGCGTCGCGCGTGATCCGGAAGGGATAGGCGGACACGACCGTCATCCCCGGGAACAGCGAGTCCACGTGGGCGGCGATCACCTCCTCGACAGGGACCCACCGTTCGCCGTCGGGCAGCGCCAGGAACCGTGGGAGCGACGGGGGCACCTTGACGCGGGCGAACCGGCGCCTCCCGGTCTCAGGGTCCCGCACCTCCACAGCCAGGTTGAGCGACAGGTTCGAGATGTACGGGAACGGGTGCGACGGGTCCACGGACAGCGGGGTGAGGATCGGGTAGATCCGCTCCTCGTAGGTCTCCCGCAGATGCAGCGCGGCCGCCTCATCGAGGTCGTCCCTACCGACCACCCGGATCCCCGCATCCGCCAAGCGCGGGTGGATCGACCGGGTCCACGCCTTGTGCTGGCGCGCCATCAATGTGCGGATGCGCGCACTGATCCGCTCGAGTTGCTCCGCCGGCGCCATGCCGTCGGGCGACGTCGACGCGAGGCCCGCGAGGATCTGCTCCTTCAGCCCCGCCACGCGGATCTGGAAGAACTCATCGAGATTGTCGCCGAAGATCGCCAGGAACTTCACGCGCTCCAGGAGCGGGCGGTCGGGGTTCTCCGCCAGCGCGAGCACGCGCGCGTCGAACTCGAGCCACGACAGCTCACGGTTGTCGAACCGCTCGGCGGCCGGCACGCCCGATGGATCGACGGTTTCGGGGTTCGCAACGGTCAACTGGAGGTCCTCCTGGGAGCCGAGGATACCCGCGGCTCATGCGCGGTTCCGCGAGCCGCGAGCCCTGGGCGATAGAGGCCTTGCTACCATTGGCGCCGCTCGCAGGGTCCCATCGTCTAGAGGCCTAGGACACCACCCTCTCAAGGTGGAGACACGGGTTCGAACCCCGTTGGGACTACCAGCGGAAACGCCAAGGCCAGGTGACCCCGCAGGCCTTCGTTCCCCCCTCGCGTTCCCCCCACCCCAGGGAAGACGGGGGAACGGCTCTACGTTCTCCTTGACCGTCTAGGACTGGAAGGCTGAGAGGCAGCTGACGAAGACGATCAACAGCAAGAGTCCCAACCGTAGCGCTGCCCCCGGAGGAACGTGCGAGAGCAGCCGGGAGAGGCAGCGATCCCCACAGGGTGCGGCGCGGAACTCGCGTCAGGCAATCCCTTCGTTGGATCCGATCCACAGGTACCAATCGAGGATCCCGATCAGAACAACGACGATCAGGGCGACCGTGATGGTGATCCACCCGGCGAGCCGACCGCTCGTGAATGCGATCAAGGCCGTCCAGAAGAAGAAGAAGACCAGCACCAAGACTATGGCTCGGGCACCAGGTTCGTTGAGGGAGCCCACCGTCTGCCAGTAGAGGGCTAAGACCGCGACCACCAGGACCGCCGGGACGACTATCAGGAACCCCCACCGGTTCATGCTCGAACCGTACACCCGCTCGGAGACGCCGCCGACCCCACGTTGGCCCCGCATTGGCCCCGCGACGTCCTACGAAACGTCCAGAACCAACCGGGTATAGCGGGGAAGCAAATCCGCAGGTCAGGTGCCTTCCTGCGAATCTCCGCTGGTAGTGTGCGTGAGCTCGGCAACCCTCTCAAGGTGGAGACACGGGTTCGAACCCCGTTGGGACTACCGGCGCCTCTTCGCTCACAGGAACCTCTGGCGGGGTTACCGGCCCCATCCGGCCCTCACCAGGGTCCGTCCGATAGGGAGCGTGTAAGAGGCGTGAAGATGTGGGCGTATGCGATCGTCGCGGACGTGCCGGCGCTCGGGCCGTACATCGCGGCTGAGGTCATCAGTGCCAGGAGGTTCGCGTCAAGCCTGAGCGAGGACTGCAAGCTCCTCGGCGAAGCCGAGGCCGAGCAGCTCTGCCCGCGGCACTCGAGGCCTGACGCGCCGACGACGACATGCCCGAACGCTCGCGTGCGACAGTTGAGGCGATCTGGGGGGCCGAGGCGGAGATGGACTAACCGTCCGGCGGGCGCGGCTGCGACCAGAACTGCAGCGTGCTCTGATGCGTCCCGTCGACGGCGATCTCGACGCTGTACGCGCCCGCAGCCGGGAGAAGAACGTTCCGCAGATCGAGGGCGAGGGGCACCAGCAGCTCCTCGCCAACCTCGAGATCTGCGCCGGCGCTGAACCCAGCCTGCACGGTGGCGACCTCTTGCCCGTCCGGTCCCATCACTCGGATCGCGACCTCGTGCGGATACGGGAGTTCCATCTGGTGAACCTCGAACACCATGGCCAGGCTCACGCCGAGAGGAGCGGGATACTGCGAGCGCCAGATCCGCTTGACACCTCCGCCCGTGACGAAGAGCAAGTTCTCTCGAACGGAAGCGAAGTCGCAGAGTAGGGCTGTAACCCGCATCTAGGCTACGCGGGCCACTTCCGCCCGGTCGCCACTCGATGCAGACTCCGCCGGCGCGTCGCCCGTCCGTCCAACCAGCACCCCTTCGTCAGAGAACACGGTCGAAACGAGGTCGTATGTGAAAGCGATCGGCTCGTGAACGCCCTGTTCCTCGAACAGGTCCCGGATCGCCCGCTCGGAGGTGATCCGCGCCTCCAGGAGATGATCCGCGGCGCCGGAGAATCCTGGGACGTCCGGAGACTCCACCCACCACACGAGCCGTCCCTCGCCGTCGGCGGGCTCGCCGTGGATCAGCAGCCTTACGTCCATCCTGTCCTCCTCGGAACCCTCGCAGAGGGCCTTCATAGTAGCCGCAGGGCGTCCTCCTTGGACAGCCCCACGTCGCGGCAGAGGATCTTGCGAACCAGGCCAGGAGGTATCTCCTGCCGCTCGTGGAACGCAAGATGAAGGTCGGGGTAACCGGCCGCGGACTTGAGCGTCAGGTGCGAGCCGCTCGCGCGGGCGACCGTGTAGGTAAGCGGCTCGCGCTCCAACACTCGACGAAGAGCCGGCCAACGCATCGACGGGAAGTCCGCACCCAAGGTCGGTCCAGCCTAGCGGGGAGGTCGGCGCGTCGGATGCCAGCCTCAGACCCGTTCCGAGCCGCACGCGGGCTGCCGGATGAGCTTCCGCGGCTGCGTCGAGTGTTGGGATCGCCGTCGATCTGGCAAGGCCCCGCCGGAACGCCAGCTTCCCGGTTCCGCCCTGTTTCACCGCGGCGGTGAAAATCGCCACTTCGGTGAAACGTGGCACGTCCTGGTTGCGGGCATACCCTCTCGGACGTAGGAGCGACGACGGGGAGGCGAGAGACCGATGACCGATGCGAGCACCGAACCCGGGCGTCTCTTCGTCATCGCCCACAACCCCGAGCCGGACTCCAAGCTCCCCTACCTGCTCAGCCTCCCCCTCGAGGACGCCCCCATCCTCAAGGCGCGCGACACCTGGCCGCGGGCCACGCGGATCTACTGCCACCCCTTCGAGGACGCATGGCCGGCCGACGCCGAGGTCATCGAAGAGACGCCGGTCGCCGTATGCCGCCGGCGAGGGGCGGTGATCGACCTCGTGCTCGACCGGCCGCGGAAGACGCGGTCCCAGTTCGTGTTCACGGAGACGCGCGGACGGCCCGCGATCTTCTGGCAGACGCAGAAGGCCGCCCGGGCGGCCAACCCTGGGGCTCGCGTCCCGCGCCGCCGTGCCCTCGCCGAGACGTTCACGATCTCGATCGACACCAGGGAGCGCTACCCCTACCGCTTCTCCGGCAGGGACGTCCTGGTCGAGCGCGCAACGCTGCAAGCCGGGGACTACGCGATCCTCGCCGACGGCGACATCGTCGCGACGGTCGAGCGCAAGACGCTGGAGAACTTCGCCTCCTCCCTCTCGGACGGCACCATCGCGTTCCAGCTGCAGCGTCTCGGCGAGGCGCCGCACGCCGCCGTCGTGGTCGAGGCCCGCTACTCGGCGCTGTTCAAGCTCGACCACGTCCCCGCCGGATGGATCGCCGACGTGCTCGCTCGCCTGCAGGTCCGTTACCCGGAGATCCAGGTGATCTTCGCCGACTCCAGGAAGTTCGCCGAGGAGTGGACCTTCCGGTTCCTCGCCGCGGCGCTCGCCGAAGCGACCGACCGGGTGCCATAAGGCCCCGGATGGGTCCCACATGGGTCCCACACACGAACGCGAACCGGCGCGAAACGGCACCATCCAGCGCCAAGCCTCAACCGGTCGTTTCCCCTGCTCAAGGGGCCTACGGGCCCATCGCCGCTGGTAGGCGAACCGCCCCCCGGTCACCCTCTCAAGGTGGAGACACGGGTTCGAACCCCGATGGGACTACTCTTCGAGGGGCGCGCTGACAAGGCGGCGGAGGATCGGCGGAGGGCCCATTCTTGTTCAGACGTGGATCGCGCGTTCTCGTCCTCGTGGCGGCGACGGTCCTCACCGCATCGCCGTGCACATCACCGGTCGGCCGGTGGTACGACCGCGACGGCTCGCCCGTAGCCGATGGCAGGGGAAACGAAGCGTTCGTGCTCTCGGTCCGCACGGGCGCCGAGCACTGTAGGTGGAAAAAACACCGCGTTCCTCACGTTCACCTGGCCGTTCAACCGTCCGACGACCGGAAGCGACGATCTACAGAAGCGGACCTACGTGTGGCAGACGAACGACGCCTACGAACGACAGGCGATGGCCACCTCGCCGGCCGTCATCGAGCAGATGCCCTCCGATGCGGAGGATTCCGGGCTGCAACGAGGTCGGTGGCACCTGTGGATCTCGCCCGAGCGCTTGGACACAGCCGTCTTCATATCGGATGGCGCGATCATCCAAAGGTGGGCGTACACCCCGGAGCCCGTCGCGTGCTACTGAGGTCGTGAGCGTGCGGGTTGTGTACGGCGGCCGGCGGCTGACGACAGGTCAGGGATCGCTCGGGGGGCGGAGCACCTCGGCGCGCTCCCCCGCGGCGAGCCACGCGAGTCCGCCAACCCGGACCACGATGATCGCGGAGGAAAGGACGCGCGGATCCCGCGAGGACCGCGGGCGGGCGGGAGCGGTCATACGGCGGCAGAGTCTGGTCCGCACCGACCCTCAGCAGCCGAAGTCGATCCAGACCGGTCCTGCCCCCACCGGCACGCCCGCTTCTTTCGCGCGGACCCGCGTGCGATGGCGGTACTCGCGCATGGCCCGGCGCGGGAAGTCGGCGTGCACCAGGCATCGCCAGTCGGGGTTGAGCTCGTAGCGGTAGGGGCTGTCCAGCGTCTCGCGATGCCCGATCACGTTGCCGACGTTGATCTCGAACTTCGCCATGAGCCAGACCGTGAGCCGGAGCGACGCGCGCATCTGGCGGTCGTTGTCCAAGACCCCGCGGTCGCTCGTGCCGACATGCTCGATCCCGATGGATGTGGAGTTCATGCCGACGGCGTGCCGGCACCTGATCTCGAGCCGCACCAACTGATAGATGGTCCCGTCGGTGTGGATCACGAAGTGCGCGCACGTCCCGGGGTACTCGCCGTTGTGCTGCGTGTTGGCCGCGAAGGTGTTCCACGCGCCCTGCCACGTCGTGCCGGTGGTGTAGTGCTGGACGATGACCTCGGGCGCACGCAGCCGCCACGTCCGTACGCCGTAGTGCCGCAGCGAGTAGCCCCCCATCTGCCGCTTGCGCGTGTCACCGAAGGGGATCGGCTTCCACACGATGGGCGGCTTCAGCGACAAGACGCTCACGGCCGCGTCGGGGGTCAGCGCACGCGCCCCGGCCGATGGGGCGGTCCCCGCCACCAGCGACAGCACGGCGGCGAGGGCGGCGGCGGCGCGGATCATGCCAGGGCGCGCATGCGAGCGACGGTGCGTTCGCGTCCCAGCAGAGCCAAGGACTCCGGCAGCGGTGGGGAGATGTGCGAACCCGTCACCGCCGCGCGCACCGGCTGCCAGCCCTTCGTGCGGTTGAGGCCGGCCGCGCCTGCCAGGGCGTCCAGTGCTCCGGCGATCTGTTCGGCGTCCCATCCCTGCACAGCATCGAGCGCATCGGCGGCGGCCTTGAGGTAGCCCTCGGGCGCCTTCGCGAGCAGGTCCGACGCCTTGGCGGTCGGTGTGAGGTCGTCGCTGAAGAGGAACCGGAGCAGCTCAGGCGCCTCGGCGAGCGTCTTCATGCGCTCCTTCACCAGCGGCATCGCCGCGAGCAGCACGGATGGTTCGACGCCGATCCCGGCTTCGGTCAGGAAGTGAACGCAGCGCGCCGCCAGGTCGTCATCGTCCAGACGCTGGATGTAGTGGTTGTTGAGCCAGGTCAGTTTCTCGGTGTCGAACGCGGCGGGGTTGGACGACACGCGGGCGAGGTCGAACGATGCGACGAGTTCCTCGCGGGTGAGGACCTCGCGGTCTTCCCCCGCGCTCCAGCCGAGCAGGGCCAGATGGTTCACGAGCGCCTCCGGGAGGAACCCCTGCTCGCGGAAGGCGAGCACGCTCGTGGACCCGTGCCGCTTCGACAGCGGCTTGCGGTCCGCGCCGACCACCTGGGGGACGTGGGCGTAGGCAGGCGCCGTGCCGCCGAGCGCCTCGATCACCGCGATGTTCCGCGGCGCGGCCGTCAGCAGATCATCGCCGCGCACGACATGCGTGATACGCATCGACAGGTCGTCCACGGCGACCGCCAGCAGGAACAGCGGCGAGCCATCGGCGCGACGAAGCACGAAGTCCTTCAGTTGGCCCGCCGCCCAGCGAACCTCCCCCTTCACCAGGTCCTGCAGCACCCACTCGTGCTCCGGCATCCGGAACCGGATCGTGGCGAGGCGGCCCGCCGCCTCGTGCGCGCCGCGTTCGGCGTCGGTCAGGTCGCGGCATCGGCCGTCGTACCCCGGGGCGTCGCCACGTGCTTTCGCCGCCTCGTTCCGCTGCTGGAGTTCCTCGGAGGTGCAGTAACAGCGATAGGCGTGCCCGGTGCCGAGCAACCGCTCCACGTGGTCGTCGTAGATCGACGCGCGCTCGGACTGCCGGTACGGACCGTGCGGACCTCCCACGTCGGGGCCCTCATCCCAGTCCAAGCCCAACCAGCGGAGGTCATCCAAGACCCCGCGGTAGGCCTCCTCGGTGACCCGGGAGACGTCGGTGTCCTCCACCCGCAAGACGAAGGCGCCGCTGTTGTGCCGCGCCCAGAGCCACGAGAACAGCGCGCTCCGCGCGTTGCCGACGTGCAGCGACCCCGACGGTGCGGGCGCGAACCGGCACCGGACCTCGTTCACGGCCCCTGCACCTCGTTGCGCAGGACCCCGATCCCGTCGACCTCGACCTCGACGACGTCACCGCCGACGATCTTGCCGACGCCCTCGGGCGTGCCCGTCAGCAGGACGTCACCCGGCAGGAGCGTCATGAACGACGTCACGTACTCGATGATGGTCGCCACGCCGAAGGTCAGGTCCGTGGTGCTGGCCCGCTGGCGTGTGTCGCCGTTCAACCGGGTCTGCACGACCACGTCGTTGGGATCGACGTCCGTCTCGATCCACGGGCCGAGCGGGCACGACCCGTCGAACCCCTTCGGCCGGGTCCACTGGTCGTCGGTCTTCTGCAGGTCGCGCATCGTGACGTCGTTCGCGCAGGTGTAGCCCAGGATCACCTTGAAGGCGTCCTCGGAACGGACGTTACGGGCCAGGCGCCCGATCACCACGGCGAGCTCGCCCTCGTAGTCGGTGCGCCGGCTCATCGCCAGGAGCCGGATCGGGTCGGCCGGGCCGATGACGGCCGTCGAGGGCTTGAGGAACAACAGCGGCTCCTCCGGGACCTCCATGCCGAACTCGGCCGCATGGGCCGCGTAGTTCTTCCCGACACAGACGAGTTTCGAGGGCAGCACGGGCGCCAAGAGCAGGACGTCGTCCAACGCGAGTTCCTCCCCGGTCGGCAGAGGGTCCTCGAAGAACGTGCCCTGCAGGACGCGGACGGCGTCCTCGCCGGACGCGATGGCGCCGTGGGCGATCCGGTCGCCGTGGCGGAATCGCAGGAGTCGCATCGGCGTGGCAGGCTACCGCATCCATGGAACCGATCCGCCCCGCAGACGGGTGGCGTTAGCCTTGACCGTCATGCCGCAGGTGCGAACGCGCTGGCGCGGATCTTTCTCCGGCGAGGAACTCGCGACGCCTGCTGACGTGGCTCGAGACCGCCTACGGCGGTCGTGGAGGCGGCCCAGGCGCTGATCGTCGCGGGTGCCGACATCGGCTTGCTGGGGACCGGCTCGCTCGCGTTCTACGAG